>JBBTRC010000015.1:0-21093 GCA_038065355.1 Patescibacteria group bacterium | reverse complement strand
AGCGGGGTAGAGGAGAGGTACCTCGGGAGGCTCATAACCTCCAGACCCTGGTTCGATTCCAGGCCCCGCAACTAGCAAAAGAAAGACCGACCGCGTGTCGTTCTGGCGCCGCCGTAGATACGTCGCTATTACCTAAATTATTGACATAAACAGTTTTTTGTATTATACATGTCGCAGCATGACCTTTGACATGTACAGAATGCCCCAAAGGAGGTGGTAAATGTCACAACAAACCTGCTTTATTCCGGCGTTACTTTATCGTTGCCTGAAGAAAGAAACAATTACGACGGACGTTACCCTGAAACGCACTGTAGTTGCGAGCAACGATCTCTGTGGATTCAAACTGCGAGGTTATACCGTCACGGGATCGGGGAAGTCTATCGCTATTTTCAAAAAGAAAAATCGATTGATTTCCTTGAAAAGCTACTCCGTTTTGAACAAAGGCGGGGTGTACCCGGTGTTGGGAGTTGCCGAGAATGCACCCTCCGTGATTATAGATACGGAGGGTGCGCCCTTCGTGAAAAGTTGGCCGCTTCAGCGACACTCAATGAAGTTTGTTCTTAAGATGCTAGCCAGTTTTTCTGGTTACAATTTCAAACTTCACCTGGTGTCTGGCCCGGCCTTTACACCTCGAAAAAAAGAGATTGGCGTCATACACGTTGTGCTCGGGGCCGCACCTGACGGTCCCTTGCAAGACGAATACGTGAATAAACTCTGCGGTATTTGGTTAGACCCTGACGGTGATCGATCGTTTCCGCGGTCGTTCACACCGGGTCGCGGAACGTACGTAAAGGACAGCGAAGGAGCCATTATCGCGCAATATGTTGATTCAACCATCTATTTGCTGTTGCCGTTTAGAGATAGCGACCAGTATGCCTTGATGTATAAACCAACGGCGCGGCCGGATCTTTTCCGTGCCGCTATGAAGATAGCTTGGAATGGCTACGTCCCAAAAAACTTGAAGCGGGCGGTTTTGCCACCGATGACAAAGGATTCATTTGCTTCGTTCGCCAAGGAACGAAAGAAGCGTCTTTTTGAGCATTTCGCGTCAGAAATTAAAGAAACTAATGAGTCAATTGAGCGTCTGACCGCGGAATTGCAGAGTAAACTTAATCTTAAGCGTCAGTTACTTCGAATGAAAGCCGGTCTTGAGAGTGCAGTTGCTGTAGATGAAAAAGAACTGATTACCTCGTGGCCGCAAATTATGCGGAATCCACTTCTTCATAAGCTCCACGAGCACGAGGAGGCGATTTTTTTGGAAACCAAACCAATTATCATCGACTATAAAGGAACGCGAAGGAAAATCGGACGTTTCGTTATCAGGTATAAGTTCGGCGGACAGCCCGGTATTTGGGCGATCGAAGCCGCCCATCCCCGGCTGATTGCTCACCCGCATATATCACCTAACGGTGCTGTGTGCTTTGGGAATGCGACGTTCGCAATTGAGCAGGCTGCCGCCGAAGCGCGCATCGAAGATCTGTTCTCACTTATCTGCCGCTGGCTTAGGGATGGGTATGAACCAACACTCGCTGACACCAAGGTGGAAGAATGGCCGGAGGTGACAAATGAGTAAAAAAGCGAACTTCTCCCATCAGCATCAACTTTTTAATCCAGAGAACGCCCGTCCAGTCTGCCAAATCGGAGCCGGATCAGTCGGAAGTTATCTGGCGTATCTCCTAGCCAAAGTGGGAGTGAAAGATATTGAAGTCTGGGATTACGATGTGGTTGAATCCCACAACGTGCCCATGTCACTCTACTCTCCAGAGGATATCGGCCGCTCTAAGGTCGATGTTCTTAAGGAGCGTATCCGTGAACTCACTGGCGTTGAAATCATCGGACGCCATGAGCGTTTCACCGGCAAAGAATTGTTCAGAAATGTGAGCGTCATTGCTTGTGTCGACAGTATGAAGACGCGTGAGCTCATTTGGAAGAACGTGCGCGGGAACCTATCCGTTGATATCTTCTGTGACACACGGACATCAGAGATGTACGCTGAAGCATACGCTATCAATGGAAACGACGTTACCGACATCAAGCGGTACGACCATCTCCTCTTTCCAGACAAGGAGGCGGTGAGACAAGTATGCGGCCGACATGGCATCGCTTTTGCGACCATGCGGACTGCAAGTACGGTTGTTGCTAACCTAACATCGTTTTGGCAGACCGGTAAGAAAGAGTGGTGTTGGCGCGAGCGTTGTGATACGCTCGGGCGAGTCGACTAAAATCCAAGAAAGGAAAAAGCATGGATATCAGGATTAAAATCGCCCCTGCTTCCGGCGATAAGATTGACAAGACCGTCAAGGTCGCAGCGACCGGATGCTCGCTCAAAGAACTTCGCAAGAAAGCTAAGATCGACGGGCGGATGCAGGCAACCGTCAACGGAGAGCCGGCCGACGACAAACGTCATATCGGTCCCGACGACAAAGTCGTTTTTACCGAACGAGTCAGCGGCTCGTAACCTTTCTGTACAAGTTCTTCTTCTGTTCTTCAAAACCCCAAGCGAAAGCTTGGGGTTTTTCAAATATTCTTCGCTCGGTTCGGTTTCCGCAAAAGATTACATCGGAAGGTATTCAATTTTAATCAAATGAGTATGGAGCGGTTGATAGGGTAGGCAAAATGTAGTACCCTAATTCGCACTCTATAGATACGCCGATGTAGCTCAGTTGGTTAGAGCGTAGCACTCATAAAGCTAAGGTCGGAGGATCGTTCCCTCCCATCGGCACCATAAAACCGCCCCAAGGCGGTTTTTGCGTGACGATGGAGAAAGTAGATAATTCTACTTTCGTGAGGGAACGATCGGCGCTAAAGGTCCTCTTGCGGCGGCGTGGTTGTGCTACTTATTTCTTCTGTAGAAGTGTCGAGCGCTGGCTCTTGCGGGGGCTGTAGCTCGGCCATGATCTCGGTTGCGTCGCGGAAGGTATCTGGTGCGCTGATGGAAAGTGGTTCATTTACGTCGTCAAGCGTCAGTTGCAGTGACAACAGTAGTTGTTTTTTCTGCAGTGCCTCGGCGCTATCTGGTGGCACCATTCTAAAGGTGTAGCCGATTTCCTTCACTGTGCCATCGGTGGTCACAAACACGCTAAAAGTGAGGTTGTTGATGAAGTAGTCAAACACCGCATCAAACTCATCGGTTTGTAGGTACTCCAAGAGTCCCGTGTCGTTTAAGAACGGAAAGTCGCTTGAGATGTTACTTTTTTCTGCCTCGGCAGTCGTTTGCTGAACGAACGTCAAAAAGTTCGCTTTGTTGACCGTGAGGTCGTAGCGGTACAGGCGTTCGTCGTTCTGCTTCACCAGCTGAGGTGGTTTTTCCAAAAGAATAATTTTTTGTTCGTCGGCTATCTCCAGCACTCGTTTGAGGTACGATGCTATTTTTGCGCGGTTTTCTTTATATGTTTCTTCGGCTTCAGGAAGTCCGCTCACGTTGATCGGTAGTGTCTGATTGGTGTTTTGGCTTTCTAAAAACGATGGTGTAACTCGTATCCAAGTATTTTTATATTGAGACAAGGCGCCCGCAAAAGGGCCTGGTATATGGCGCACGCGCAGGTAGTAGTTTTCTTCGTGTCTTTCCAAGTCGCCGCCGATTTTGTAGGTCAGGTCGCCAAAGTCGCCAGCCATATCAAGCGCGGTCGTCCAGTTTGGATTCTCGCCGGAAAAGTCGGTGGCCGCCGCGAGACTGGCTTCAAATAGGAGTTCCGGCGGCAGGAAATCAGCCATTTCGTTGAAAGTTTCGAAGTACGGCTTTGGTGGAGTGGGAGAAAAATTAAACCAGCTGGCGCTTTCCTTGGTAAAAGTAACAGTTTTGTCGTTGATAGCAGTCTGGGGATTGCTGGTACGGACAGCCTTGACGGCGGCATGGGTCTCAAAGGTCACAATGAGTGTGAAGCTTTGCCCGTCTTCCGACAGGGTGTATTGATAGGGGGTGCGCGACTCTGGGTCGATAAACCGTTGGTCAACGTCGTAGCGATAGAAAGGTGAAGCGGGGTCAAAGACGACAGACTCGAATTCAGAAATGGTCTTAGGCAACGGACTACTGATCGAATAATAGTTGACGTGGTTGAGCATCGTGCTGACGTCGTTGAGACGGTTGCTGTCGTTGGTGTACTGTTGCTGGAGTTTTTCTATATCAGTGCTCGGGGGCAAGACAAACGGCCTCGCGTCTTGGTCGCGGTCGGTCATTTCGAGCTTTCCGGCCACATTGTATTTTGCTGTTTTGATGTTGGCAAAAGACGCCAGCAGTCCGCTTGCCAGATTTGATTCATCGTACGGGGCTCGTTCAGCAAATGGCCCCAGCTGATTAAGATATAAGTAGCCAGCGCCTCCGAGCAGAAGGGCGATTATGAGAAAGATAATCGTCAGCGCCACTAGCAGTTTGGACATCGTTTTTGAATTTGATGTATGTGGCGAGACGTATGATTCTTTCACCAAAGGCGGCGCTGACGCTTGCAACTCGGCAAATACTGCTGCAATGTCATCTTCCGACCAGCCCCCTTGCTCTTGTAGGGTGCGGGCGATGACTGCTCTATCGGTACCAATATCCAATTGGTTTTTTACATACAGCAAAAGATCTTTATCCATACCTCAAGTATAGCAATGTGACGGCTTTAACTTGTCACCAATGCACAATTGTTCCCACACCCTGCACGCCATAAAAGCGTGCGCTCTGGGGCGCTAGCCCAAGTCTTACCCGCTTTTATGGCGTGCAGGGTTGGAACACAGATATATTTATTAATCACGCATATCAAGCAGAAGCGTGCCCCAGCTAAAACGCCTTGCGCCGAGAGCTTCGCCGGTTTCTGGGTTGAAATACTCACGAAAATTTGATTGCTCGACGTTCTGATACATCGCGTCGCGCACAAACATCGCGTCTTCCTTGTATCCGTACGCGCGCAGGCCTTTGTAGATAAACCATTGCGGCCCGAGCCAGATCGGTCCGCGCCAAAAACCATCCGAACGGTACGACGGTTCTTGTTTGGACACTGAACGAATACCAAAGGACGAGCGAAATGTCTGGTCGTTGCGAAAGTGTGTTTTCATCACCGCGTCGGCTTCGGCTTTGGTGTAGAGGTCGGCAAACATCGGGATAAAGTGGCTCCAGCTGTGGATTTTGATTTTTTGATTGTCTTGACCCATTGTTGACCAAAAGACGCCGTCTTCAAACATAGTCGCGCGCATCGCGTCGCGCATGAGCTTGGCGTGGGTGGTAGCAAAATGCTCTCCCTGCTTGTGCCCAAGAAAAGAGGCGATGTGGCCGAGCGCTTGCAAGTTACGAATAGTAATGACGTTGAATGGTACATCCCTCACCCAAAAGTTCTCTCGCATGCAAATCTCTTCATTGAAGCCACATGAGCGATTTTTTTCCACCAGTTTGTTTCGCTCGAACATGTGACCAAAGAAAGAGATATCACTCGCCGCACCGATAGCGGCGTCAAAACGAGGCGAGTTGTCTTCACCGGATTCGTCGGGGTTGATAAGCCCTATGAGGTGTTCGTCGATTGGGTCGCGACGTTCAACCAGGTAGCGGTAGTACTTAAGCAGTGGTTCGTAGATTTCCTCCAAAAACGCGTCTTCAGGATGTTTGCGGTGAACCTCCCAGGCGGCATAGGCAATCATCGGCGGCTGAGTGATCGAGCTTTTGCTTTGGTTTTCCCAGGCAAGAAAGTAGGGTCGGTGCGCGATTTTTCGCCAAAAAATCATGTGTGGGATCATGCCGTCCTCGTACTGCATCGCCAAGAGCGAGCGCAGCTCATTGCGAGCCGCGATTGGGTCAAAATAGCAAAGAGCAATGGCATGGAAACAAGAATCCCACAGCCACTGGTAGGGATACACTTCAGGCGACGGAACCGTGTACTGATGTTGCTTATACCACCGTCGGTTTTTTCTAAGGAGCTGTTCCGCTTCGGCTTCAAGACTCATACCACTAAGTATAGCCACTAAACCAAGCAATCCACCGCCAAGGCGGTGGATTGCTGATTAGCGATCGGACTCATATTTGGCAGTTTATATCCGCGTCTAAACAAGCAAGCATTTCGCTTGCAGTATGGGGTGAAAAGTTCTATACTGCTCTACCATTTGATGTACAAAAAGGTACCAAATGGCCTTTTTTTAAGTCGGAAAAAGCAAGTCTTTGAAAAATTTCTTGCCCGGCATTGACCACATTTGCGGTGGTAGTTCAATTGGTTAGAGCACCGCCCTGTCACGGCGGAAGTTGCGGGTTCGAGTCCCGTCCACCGCGCAATACGAAAAGGAATGAACAGTAAGATAGCTGAGGCGGGTACAGAGTTATATTGATTTAAATAAAACCCTGTTCTGTTTTAAAGCGGTTCTGATTTGCTTGATGAGTTGCTCCCGATGGTTTTTTGCTTCCGCAACAAAGCTCTTTTGTGCGGCAGTTTTAGAGTCGTATTTTGCGCTCCACACCATCATTTCAATCAACACCGGCAGCAGGTCTATGCCCTTGTCACGCAACTGGTAAGCGTCTCGACGCTTGTCTTTTGCGCTGGGGATTTTTTCTATGATTCCAGCCTGCTCAAGCCGAAAGAGTCTGTCAGCGAGAATATTTGTGGCGATTTTTTCATCGGATTTGAGAAAATCACCATAGTACGTTTTCCCGAAAAATAAGAGGTCGCGGATAATCAAAAGCGACCACGTATCACCGAAAGTTTCAAGCGCAAAGCTGACAGGGCAATCTGATCGTTTTCCCATCTTTTTCATACCGACACTGTACCACTAAACACTTGCATGATGCAACTGATTTGTGCTATCGTAGCGAGGCTCAAGGACGTTAATAAAGCTGCTTAAGTTTAAAAACCACACAAAATGCATATGCAAGAAACAAATCTCTACACGATTACAATACCCGGCATGATAAAAGCACTCGAAAGTCTCTCAAAGCTTTTGGACAAAGCCGAGAATCACGCCGGGGGAAAGAAAACCGATGTAGAACATTTACTCAATGATCGCCTCGTGTTCGATCAATTCCCGTTTGTACGGCAGGTGCAGATAGCATGCGATAACGCAAAGAGCGTTGCCGCCAAACTCGCTGAAATCGAAAATCCAAAACACGAAGACACCGAGAAGACCATTCCCGAGCTGAAAGCGCGTATAGAGAAGACCATTGCCTTCTTGAAATCGATAAAGCCCTCACAAATAATTGGAAAAGAAAATATTAAAATCCCGTTTCAGTTTGCCCCAGGGAAATATCTCACCGGCTTTGAGCATGCAACAGAATACATCATCCCGAATTTCTATTTTCACATGACGACCGCGTATTCGATTCTTCGCAAGAATGGTGTTGACATCGGCAAGACCGACTACATCAATCTGTCTCTTAAAGATCTTTAAAATAAAAGCGCCCTGTCGGGCGCTTTTATTTTTTTTGGAGCCACCTCCGAGGATCGAACTCGGGACCTTAGCGTTACGAATGCTACGCTCTACCAACTGAGCTAAGGTGGCTGAATGTAAACGTAGTCATCCTAGATTATTACACGCCGATACTCAAGGTGGAACTGTTACGGAGTATTAACAATATATTTTTCAAATACGAAACTTCGTGATAGTATCGTGTCTGCAATTACAGAATTGCAGACAACTACCTATGCCAATGTAGCTCAGACGGTAGAGCGCATCCATGGTGGGTCGCAATAACGATCCCCGCCCGCTCATGAGGCGACTTGTGAGACGAATCCTGAATAACGGTTAAAGGCCTTTGTAAGGTTCAGACCGTGGCATCCGAGTCACGACTCTAAGAGGCCCGAACGACTGACAAAGGCGACCCCCGCGGTCGAAGATACAGTCTAGCCCTCTCGTATATATAAAGGCGAGGTGCAAGCGAAGGATGAGGTCTCCGGTTCGATCCCGGACATTGGCTCCAATGTAGCTTGAAAAATAAGGATTTTTTGACAAATTTGCTTGCGTTTTGTCGAATTTTAGGTATTGTTGAGTCGGCTTTGTTCTAGAGGGAGGATAGATTGTTTTCACTAGCAACCGAGGTTGAAAGCAGTAGGTGTACTACCTACGTTGGTCAACCGCCAGAATCGATCATTACCTTTGAGAGCCTCATCGGAGATTATCATAGGTTACTCAAACAGCTCTACGACGACCGCAAGGTCCCGTGCGAGCGGATGGATTTCCGGGCACTACTAGAGGCAAAATTTGGCAGCTTTCTTGGTTGTGCTGTGTGCGACAAAAGCCTTGTCGGCACGGCGCAGATTTCAGTCATCAGAAGTCCAGCGGAGTACCACGTTTTTATCACGAATATTGTGATGAAGAACGGCTATGATGGCCATAGTTCCATGGCCGAACTCTTACGCAAGCTTGAGTGGCGGGCGCGGGAACAGTGGCTGACACGACAAAAGAAAGCGCGGGCCTACGTGCTCGGCACACCCAGTTCGGTTACGGAGCACACATGGCGAGAACTAGGCTTTGCGGTGAAGCAACTGTATTGGGAAAAAGATCTATGAGATGCTTAAGCGTGGTGCCCCTCAGGCGCCGCGCTTTTCTTTTTGCTATACTCGACCCATGATCGGCCCAAAGACTCGAATTGCAGAAATCGAAGCGGCTATGCTCGAGCCGACCTTTTGGAACAACCCACAAGCGGCGCAAGCGATGATCAAAGAGCTCCAAGAATTGAAAGATACTACTTCAGGAAAAGGAAAGTATGATCGTCACGACGCTGTCTTTACCATCGTCGCTGGCGCCGGCGGCGACGACGCGGAAGATTTCGCCCGTATGCTCACCGATATGTATCGGCGGTACGCCGAACGGCGTGGCTTTGGTGTGGTGGTAATCGACAGCAACGCCAATGATCGTAATGGTTACCGTAACATTACGTTCGAAATACAAGGTAAGGGTGCCTATGGCACATTACAGAAAGAATCCGGAGTGCATCGTCTGGTGCGCATCTCACCTTTTAATGCCAACGACAAACGTCAAACCTCGTTTGTGTTGGTTGAGGTGTCACCCAAACTCGACGATGTCGGCGACGTGGAGCTCGAGGAAGAGGACCTCGAGATCTCGTTCGCGCGCTCGGGTGGTGCCGGTGGGCAAAACGTCAATAAGCGCGAGACCGCCGTTCGCATCGTGCACAAACCAACCAATATCTCCGTGCATGTCTCAACCGAACGTTCACAACAGCAAAATCGCGAACGCGGTCTCGCGCTTCTCGCCGGCAAACTTTTTGCATTCAGGGAAGCACAGCGGGTGCGCGAGTTGCAAGGTTTGTCAGTTGAAAAGACAGTCAAAATCGAATGGGGCAGTCAGATTCGCTCATACGTGTTACACCCCTATCAGCTGGCCAAAGACCACCGCACCAACGTGGAAGTGCGAAATGTGAATGCGGTATTGGATGGAGATTTAAGCGCTTTTTTGGATAATGGAGCCGAGAGCGCGTAGCGTGATATACTGTGACGTATGATCTACTTTGATAACGTGTCAAAGCTGTACAACGATGGTCGCAGTGCCGCTTTACAAGAGGTAACTTTTCAAGTTGCGCCCCGTGAATTTGTGTCTGTGGTGGGCCACTCGGGCGCCGGCAAGACGACACTCCTCAAGATGATTATTGCCGAAGACAAGCCGTCGCATGGGCAAGTTTTTTTTGAGTCACTCGATATTCATAGAATCCCTAAATCCAAACTCCCGAACTATCGCCGCAAAATCGGTACCGTTTTTCAAGATTTCAAACTCCTGCAGAACAAGACTGCCTACGAAAATGTCGCTTTTGCGATGGAAGCCAATGGTCGTAGTGATGCCGAAATAGCCGAAAACGTTCCCCAAGCGCTTTCGCTCGTCGACCTTGAAGACAAGGTGTGGAATTTTCCACACGAGCTTTCTGGTGGCGAGAAACAGCGCGTGGCGATTGCGCGGGCGATTGTCAACCAGCCAGACATCATCATTGCCGACGAGCCAACCGGCAACCTCGACCCAATAGCCACCTACGAGGTGGTGCAAATTCTCCGCAAAATTAATGACCTCGGCACCACCGTCATCATGACTACCCACAACAAAGGCGTCATTGACGAGATTGAGCGACGGGTAATCACCATGGACGGCGGTCGGATAGTGAGAGATGACGCGACCGGTAAGTACGTACTATAATCTAGAGTATGTTCACAGGACTTCGGAGAGTAGTACGGGCTGGGTTTGTTGGATTTTGGCGCAGCGCCTACGTGTCGCTGGCCGCTATTTTTATTCTCACGGTCGCGTTGTTCGTGATTGGCGCCACTATATTTCTACAACAGCTCCTCGACACGTCGCTCCAGGCGATTCAGAATCGGGTCGATATCAACGTCTACTTTGTGCCGACTGCTCCCGAGGAGGACATTGCTCGTTTGAAGTTGGCAGTGGAGGCTCTGCCGGAAGTCGAGTCGGTTGTCTACACCACCAAAGAAGAAGCGCTCGCGCTGTATCGCGAGCGCAATCGTGACGACGAGATTGCCATGCAAGCACTCGAAGAACTCGACGAAAATCCGCTCGGTGGCAACTTGGCTATCCAAGCCAATGAAACCTCGCAGTACGAACAAGTCGCGCGCTTCCTCGATGAGCAACGTGCCCAAGAACAGCCGCAGACCCCGGTGATTGATGAAATAAACTTCGCTCGGAACAAAGATTCCATCGACATGCTGACTTCCATCATCAACGCCGTCGAGCAAGCCAGCCTCGTCGTGATGTCGATACTTCTCATTGCGGCGGTGTTGATCACCTTTAATACCATCCGCTTGGCGATCTACACCGCTCGTGAAGAAATATCGATCATGCGGCTCGTTGGTGCAGGCAACATGTTCATCCGTGGTCCGTTTATGCTCCAGGGCATCATGTACGGATTTATTTCCGGTGTGCTCACTATGCTTATTTTCTATCCAGTCTTGGTCTGGCTCGGCCCGATGACCGAGTCATTCTTTGAATTCAACCTCTACACCTACTACATACAAAACTTCGGCTATCTCTTCGGCGTACTCGTCGGTACCGGCGTGGTGCTTGGATTTGTCTCAAGCACTCTCGCCGTTGCTCGTTACTTACGCACCTAACCCACCGATATGAAACACACGACACAAAAAAAGACGTCCAAAAAAAAGACGCCTAAATACATCTTCGTAGTTGGTGGGGTGATGAGCGGCGTCGGCAAGGGGGTCACCACTTCATCAATCGCACTTTTGCTACAAGCACGCGGGCTCAATGTGACCACCATTAAAATCGACCCATACATCAACGTCGACGCCGGCACCATGAATCCGACCGAACACGGCGAGGTATTTGTGCTTAAGGATGGTCTCGAGACCGACCAAGACATGGGTAACTACGAGCGTTTCCTCAACAAAGATCTGCCGGCCATCAATTACATGACGACCGGTAGCGTGTATCTGTCGGTGATTCAAAAAGAACGTAATCTTGAGTACGGTGGCAAGAACGTCGAGGTGGTACCGGATATTCCGCTTGAAGTCATTCGTCGTATCAAGAAAGCCGGCCAGGAAGCAAACGCCGACGTCGTCATTACCGAAATCGGCGGCACGGTCGGTGAGTATCAAAACGTACTTTTCCTTGAGGCTGTCCGCATGATGAAGAGCGACGAAAATGACGAGGTGGCGGTCGTGATGGTGAGCTACCTACCCGTGCCCGGCTCACTCGGAGAAATGAAAACCAAGCCGACCCAGACGGCAGTACGTACCCTCAACAGCGCCGGCGTGTTTGCCGATATGATCGTTGCTCGGAGCCCAGTCGGGGTAGACCAAAAGCGCAAAGAAAAGATTGCCAAGTTTTGCAACGTGCGGGTGGAGAACGTCATTTCAGCACCAGACGTCAGCAACATCTACGACATTCCGCTCAACTACGAAGCTGACAAACTCTCACTTCGACTGTGCGAACTTCTGAAACTTCCCACCAAAAAACCTGCCGATCTGTCCGCTTGGAGGAAATTTGTCGCCCGAGCCAAAAACGGCACCGACACGGTCAAGATTGCCGTCGTTGGCAAGTACTTCAATTCGGGCGACTTCGTATTGTCTGACGTGTATTTGTCGGTCATCGAGGCCATCAAATATTCCGCCTACGCGCTTCACCTCAAGCCAGAAATTTCCTATCTGTCCTCACATGACTTTACCGACAAAAAAACACTCAAAGAATTGAAAAAGTACGACGGTGTCTTGGTGCCGGGAGGCTTCGGCAAGACCGGCATAGAAGGGAAGCTCAATGTGATAGAGTTTGTACGCAAACAAAAAATCCCCTACTTCGGCATCTGCTACGGCATGCAACTCGCCGTCCTTGAGTACGCAAAAAATGTGCTCAAACTAAAAAGCGCCAGCACCGAAGAAATCGACGACACTGCCGCCAACCTTGTCATCGGCGTCATGCCGGAGCAGCGTGAGAAAATTGCCCAAAAAGAAATGGGTGGTACCATGCGTCTCGGGCAATATGAGGCGCGGCTCGCGAAAGGTTCGCTCGCCGCGAAAGCCTATAAAACAACTTCGATTCTCGAACGTCACCGCCATCGCTACGAAGTGAATCCCAACTACATTGAACAGTTGCAAAAAGCGGGCATGAATTTCTCTGGCACTTCACCCGACGGTCGTCTGATGGAAATCATGGAACTACCAACCACAGCTCACCCGTTCTTCGTGGGAATTCAGTTTCACCCCGAGCTTCAAGCGCGTCCCCTCGCGCCACATCCACTCTTCACCGCCTTTGTGAAAGCCGCTTACGAAGCCAAATAATGTATGAACAAGGAGCAGAAAGAACTTGACGACTGGTACAAAGAAAAAGGCTGGTCATACTGGTCGCCGCACGCTATGCTCGCTCGTTTGATTGAAGAGGTAGGAGAGTTTGCGCGTTTGATCAATCATGAATACGGCCCCAAACCGAAAAAAGCCAGTGAACAGTCGCAAAATTTTAGCGACGAAATTGGCGACATTTTGTATACGTTGGTTTGTTTTGCCAACACCCACGACATCGATCTTGATGAAGCGTTAAAAGAGAGCTTGGAAAAGGTAAAAACCCGAGACAAAGACCGCTTCAAACAATGAATATTTTGTGGTAGTCTAGCGCTGCGCGATGGTGCAGCGACGTGTAAGGAACACCGAGAAGGAACATTTTGCCAGATCGTCTAATGGGAAGCAAAGCTTGCTGTCAGCGCTCGCTCGGTCATGGAAAAGTAAACTTTCCCACGACGCTCGCTCGCTCGACAGTCAGGACACTAGGTTTTGGTCTTGTTGGAGTCATCGCAAAATGCATACCATCTTGGGAGATCGTCTAATGGTAGGACACTAGGTTTTGGTCCTAGGTATCGGGGTTCGAGTCCCTGTCTCCCAGCAAAGTATAAAAATAGCCTTATTTATAAGGCTATTTTTATGCTTCAAGTTGCGAAGAGGGACGAGAAAGGCACAGCGTTGTGAGGAGCGCATTTCCTAGCGCGACGAACAGCGAGCCGGGGTCGAGAGTACTTAGCATTTTAGGAGCGTAGCGAGTACAATGCTTAGTAACTCGTGACCGAGTCCCTGTCTCCCATTTTAAGTTTAAATTTTACTACAATTATAAGCGCATGACAGAATCATTTCGAGAAAATAACCCTATAGCTAGAGGAATTGAAGTAAAAGAAGGTGAACCTAAAATTCATGAAGTTTATGCTTACTTTGTACAATATAAGCTCCAGCCTGGCGTTACTCGAATTGATCGGATTAAGGGAATATATACTGACAAAAAAATTGCTGAAAAAGAAATAGAGTTAGAGGACTTGTTTGATGAAAAGGAAGATTTTTTGGAAACGTTGAAGGTTTATGAAAGGTTTGAAGATTTGCCGGACGCTGTAAAACGGTCAGTTAGGGAAAGAGCAGATGATTTAGAAAAAAATATTGCTAACGCAGAAAGTGAAATCTTGCAAAACATATATGCTATTGTTCCAAATCTCAACTCTACCGATGGAAACGGTTATCGATTCGTTTGGGTACTAGTTACAAATCCTGAGTTGGCTACAAAAATTGCCCGAGGTAACGGACCTGCTGGGAGCGATGCCCTGGTCGAAAAAATCCCTTTGAATGTTCCAATTGAAGGGAGTACCTTTGATCCAGTAAATTTAAATTTAAGACGCGATTCAAAACATCAACTTTCCGACGAGTTATATATGTCTGACAGAAGAAATTAAGGTTGACGTAAAAAAAGTTCCAACATCGTCCCAGACAGCCAGTACTTTACATATATTATATATAGTGTATAATCACAGTGAACAGTACATTACAAATCGGAGGATGTTTAGATGACAAAGCTATTCGCACCATTCACCTGGTTTTTTTCTTTGCCGAAAGGCAATTTCGGGAAGAAGCTCTCTGGCTATTATTGGCGGGCGGTTGCCTTTGCTATGATCGCCCTCATCACCCTGTTTTCTTACCTGCGTGAAAACTATCCAGGCAAGATGGACGTTCTCGTCCAATCGAAGGTCGAAGCCGATGCAGCCCTGGAATCGTTCTTATGGCTTGTTTCACTTGTGCTGACCATTGGTGTTTGGCTGGTGGCTGCCTTCGTCCTTTCCTTGTTTTTCCAGATTCCACGCATGATGTATTGGCTCATCACGCCGATGTCATGGAGCGACCGCCGGAAACTGGTCGTTTTTACGAAGGAGGTTCACCAAGCTAAGCACGATTCCTGGCAGAAGACACAGGAACTGCGGCGCGAGCGTGAAGAAAGTGCCAATCACATCACGCTGAGCCAAGAAGACAGTGCCAAAGTCCGCGGCATCCGAAAGGTTGTCGATGCTGGAGTTGGTGCGAGCGTCCTCATTGGTCTGTTGGTTTCGTTGACGATTCTGGGATTTGGTCCTTCCTTCATTCGCGAGAATGGGGTCGGTCCGTGGGTCGTCTTCGCAGACATCATCGAGACACTGCCGCTTCACTCGTTCCTGCTGGGCTTCCTGGCCTGGGTCATGCTGAGTGGAATCATCGTAACGATTGGCGCAACGATGGAGCGCAATGTCGGAAAGCGGTACTTCTGGGTTAACGGAGTCGAGAACCGACTCAAACTCACCTGAACTGGCACATCCTCCGACAACACTTCACCACCCTTCTTTAGCGAGAGGGGTGGTTTTGTAATTTCATCAAAGTTCCAACTTCGTCCCAGACAGTCAAAAATTCATCCAAAATTCTAAAACTTCTGTTAAGGTTATAGTGGCACTATATGCAAAAAATTCAACATTCCATTTTTATAAACGCTCCAGTTGAGAAGGTCTGGAATACCATGCTTGACGATGCCACTTACCGAGAATGGACTAAACCGTTTAATCCTGGTTCATTCTACGAAGGGGATTGGAGCAAAGGTTCAATTATCAAATTTTTGGGTGTCGACGAGAGTGGAGAGGCTAAGATGGGCGGTATGTACAGCCGGATCGCGGAGAATCGCCGACATGAATTTATCTCAATTGAACACATCGGTCTGATTGATGCTGAGGGCAATGTCGACACGACAAGTGATGAGGTAAAGAAATGGACGCCCGCTTTTGAGAATTACACATTTACTGAGAAAGACGGAGGTACAGAAGTGCTAGCTGAACTGGATATTTCTGAAGAACACAAAGACGTATTTAATGATATGTGGCCAAAGGCGCTAAAGCTACTGAAAGAGCTATCAGAAAAGTAGCCTAAATTTTACTCGTCCATTTTAAGTTACCAAAAAAATTCTGACATTGACTCAAGATGGCCAGTGAAATTTGTTATAATTCCCACATGAGAAAAATAATCACTACTACTTTCGTTACCCTCGATGGGGTGATGCAGGCGCCAGGAGGCAAGGAGGAAGATGCGACCGGAGGATTTGCCTATGGCGGCTGGCAAATGTCTTTTCCTCACGACGAAGAGATGAGTGCTATCATGAGCGGCTTTTTTAGCATTCCGTTCGAGCTGCTCCTTGGCAGGGTCACCTACGATATCTTTGCCCCGTACTGGCCCACCGCAACCACAGATCTCGAAGTGGCGGATCCATTTAACAGAACAAAGAAATACGTGGTGTCGCACGAATCTTTTTTGCCTTCATGGAGCAATTCAGTTTGTATTTCTGATGACGTGGTGGGAGAGCTTAAGAAGCTCAAGCAAGAGGATGGGCCGGATTTATGGGTGTATGGTAGCGGCAATCTCATTCAGACATTACTTCAACACCATTTGATTGACCAGATGCATCTGTGGATATATCCCATCACGATTGGTGCCGGTAAACGGCTTTTCGTGGACGGAACACAAGCTGAAAATTTTAAACTCGTTGATTCAAAAATTGGCAGTACTGGCGTCATCTACGCTGCATACGAGCCAGCAGGCAAACTCGAGCAAAAGTAGGGGTAAAAATAACTAAATACCAAAGTTAATAAGGCAAATGATCATGAATGTATTTGAAAAATTATTAGGGGCTTTGCATCTGAATTTTCTGAATCGCACAAACTCTCCATCTCAAAAAATACAGTTGGCCAATGCACCTGTCGAGACAATACAGCAAGCAGGACGAGATATTGTTAATGCTAATCCAACCACAAGTCCGCCAGCGATTGAAGTATCGCACCAATCTGCTGTGTCCAATCTTGATCGTTACAACCAAGTCAATATACATACTCAAAAAAGATCACTCGAACCTTTGATTATTTTGGAGTGTACTTTCGACGGTATCCCCACGAATCACGGAAGCCAGAGACTAAATGAGCGAGATGTATTTCATTTTGATACCTTAAACAGAGAAAATATAAGCGATGGTTACGAACCAGAGTTTATGCTTAGGGTAAGGAAACAGACCCGAGAAGAGTTTGTATTTCGCTCAAAACTCCGGATCAGGTTATATGGTAACAGGTATGATCTCGAAGTTACGGGGAATGAATTTGTCGAGCGTCTGTAGTGGGATCACTACACATTCACCTGATAAATCAGTTTTATTTTATGGCATATTTTTACAGAGAAAATTTCACTTCGAAATCTTTTTAAGTTAGACTAACAACCATGCAAGACGTAGGCGTAAAAGTATCACCTGTCCACGGAAAAGGTCTTTTTGCAATGCGCAACTTCAAGAAAGGAGAAACTGTTTTGGGCTGGAATGACAAGAACCAATATCTTTCAGAAGAGGAGGTAAAAAATCTTTCTAGTGCACTTAAACCATATATCGCTATTTTTCACAACAAATACTTGCTTATTGCAGAGCCCGAGCGGTATATGAACCATTCGTGTAATCCAAATACTGAAACAGCTGACGATGGTACAGATTACGCTCTCCACGACATTAAGGTAGGAGAGGAACTTACCGGTAGTTACACAAGAGTGGGCGCTCTTGTGGGGTTTAAATGCAAATGTGATAAAGATGGTTGTGAAAAAACTATACCAGAAGATAAGCCAGTAGATTGATAGCCAGGCAGTCATTTGATTTTGGTTAATTTTGGTTGTATAGTTACAGTGATGCTAAAACTTTGGAAAAGAGAAAAAGCACACCATAACGCGGTAGAGATTAAGTCTATTGCCAAGCGACAACTCGATTCTAATCGAGAGGTTTTTAACTCACTCAAACAATATGACGAAGGAAAGAAGGAAATTTCTACCGCTGACGTCAGAAAACATTTGCGAGATTTACAACCTTCTGCACAGTGAAGGTTTGATATCTTTCCCTGCAACTCCTGAATCTGTAAATAAAATACAAGCTCTGGTAGCCAATATAAATGGTAGTAATTTTGGAGTTGAAAATTACGTAACCGACAAAGAAAAGGTTGTTGCTTATTTGTACTTTCTAATAAAAAATCATCCATTTGTAGATGGAAATAAAAGAACTGCAGTCTTAGTTTTTCTTGTATTGTCACGCATGAACGATTTAGAAACACATCTAAACGGATATGACTTGGACGCACTGGCCGTTTTTCTTGAGAGTGTCAAAAATAACGATCATCACTACGTTATTAAGGTGGTGTCAAAGACTATTTTTATTTGAGGCTAAAAACGTTTCCACGTCGTACCTGACTGCTGGCAACAAAAAATACCCCGCCTCATTTATGAGAGCGGGGTAAAGGTGTTCATTGCCAGAATTCCCACCACGGTTTCTGAGTTGGTGTGAGGTTGTGCTCGCGTCGAATTAGTCGAGTTGGGTGATGGTCGCTTCCGCGGCATTTTTTCCAAGAATCAGGATCTTGATGTACTTCCACCAAGTACCAAGTGGTGTCTTCGGATTTTGATATGCCGGGCACTGGTCGGCCGGGGTGCCATCCTCTTTCGCTAAATATCAGAGCGCGACTTTTGCGAAACGGTACGATTTCGTAGTTTGGATGTACATAGACTGGCAGATTTTGGTGGCAATACTTACACACGCCGCGCACATGTAGCTCTGCGGTGCGACCAACCTGCTTCGCGTACTCATGGTCGGAGCTCGTAAGTGGCTTTCCAGATACGAAGTCCGCCCATTCCTGAATGGCGGCCAGGTTATCCATAACTAGACCAGGCATTTCAGGAAGAGGAGGGAACTTTTCTTTTCCTTGCAAGAGTGCGGAGTGTAGGGCGTGCATGCAGGCATAGAAAGCGAGGTTTCCCTGTAATGCGTATACTTGCGAGTCCCACCACGCGTTCTTCAGGGAATGTTTAGTCAATTCGATTTTTTCTTCCGCTTGAAGAACGCCTTCTTTAGGTGAAAGACGGGCAAATTCCGCCAATTCTTTGGTTTCACCAAAAATGGCCTTAAGCGTTCGAAACGTTTCGGTGCGGTTCATCCACGCTATCTGTTGCATAGAACGAATTCCTCATGGCTGGATGTGAGAGAACAAAGCTTAAAATATTATACATTTACTATAGTATATTGTCAATTTTTTTAAAAAGGTTTGAATTTGTTTCAGACGACTAATACCATCAAATGTACGCTTTTTCGGTAAAAAAATTGTAGTGCGAGGGGTATGGCAAAACATAAAAAATACTCCGAGAGGGATTGCCTCGCGGAGTATTAACTTAGATAGAACAGGGAAAACTTAAATCTGAACGGTGTTGATCAGTCGCTCCTCGACTTGTTCCCGAAGAAACATGTAAAGAAACGGGTTGTGAAGTGCCAGAATTTCGATTGCCGCCATCGCCGCATTCGAGGGGTCAAGCACCGTGGTGACGGGCACGTTTGAAGGCGTGCGCAGCGAAGACCAGGCATCCTCCGGAAAGTCTTTGAAACTCGCCGGAACTGTGATCACTGGAACAGTGGTCGATGCCGACAGAATCGGACCGGCACCATTTGATCGTCCGATGAGGGCGATCAGCACAGCGTCGGGCACTTGTTGAACGAGCCGGTGAAGCTCGCTTAGTCCGCGAACCGGCTCCTTATGAATGGAGCAGGTACTGATAGTGAGTTTGAGACGTCGACTGGCTGCACCGGAGCAACCTCCGCTCAGTGCATCAAGCGTTTTCACTACGGGACTGATGTCGTCCTTCTCGGACCCGCGCCAGACGATGACTTGCTGCGTTGGTAGACGAAAGTGTCCGGTGATTTCGGCGACAACCTCGTACAACTTTTTGATGGCGTCAAGTGGTGTGTTACCATCGCGGTAGCGTTGCTTGTCGAGGTATTGTCCATCGACATCAACCACCCGCCACGAATCGTTGTCGATCACGTCAGCGAGAAGTAGCACGCCGTTCCCCGAAAGGCCGAACTCGACTTTTAAGTCGACGAGTGTCCGGCCTTCAAGCTGCCAGGCTTTCTCGAGGATGAGGAATGTCCGTTTGGCATTTTTCCCCATCTCCTCAATGAGTTGTTGTTCGTTTTTCTTGGTGAAGACCTCGTCGAGAGGAAGCGAAAGAAATGCTTTTTGGCCGACAAGCGCGCCCTTCGGAGCAGTCTTACGTTCTTCCGACGTAAACCCTGGGTAAAATAACTTGATCTGCTTCTCATCGTAGTCGAACTCCATCAAAGGGTCGTCTTTCTGGAGGGGGTATTCTGTACCACTCGCCGCACCTTTCCAGATCTTTCCCTTTGTCTTCAGGTTGAATTCAAGAACGAGTCGGGGAAAGTGATGTCCTTTGGGCAGGTGGGGATTCCGGTCGATGTACGAACCATGCGCCTCGCGCCGAATCACCACTTCGTACGGAAACATGGTGCAGAGCGGCGCACTAAATACCGTACTGTTCACCTGTTCGGTGAACGCCACCGGAATTTCGCACGCTTTTAGCAAACGGAAGACATTGCAGGTCGTCTGTGTTGCGAGGGCCGCTTTCCCCGGGATGATGTCGTGCTTGGCGCCATCGCCTGCAGTGACGTCGTTTTTCGAGATCACGTTCCCGTCGTCGACATCGTCGCCTCTTCTGGCGATGAGCTTGGTTTTGCCTTCTCTGATGACCAAGCCGTTTTGTCGAGCAAGGGCCTCAGTCATTGTGTCAAACATGCCGTTTTCCTTCTTTTTTCAATGTTCAATACGGGAAGCCGTATCAGCTTTTGGGATAATTCCCCTTGTCTAGATTGAATCTTACTTAAAAATGATCCATTTGCAAGAAGTTAGTTTTTATTGCCTTTTCTTAAATTTTAAGTACTATCAGCTTCAGAATTGTATAACCAAACCACGAAAGGACATTGAAATGCCAAATCTCTCACTGCCTGGAAATCCTCGGTACCAACCAAAGGATCTACAGCCAGTCTTCGGCTACGACAACCTGTTTCAGACTGTCGCTGAAGTCGAAATCGCAACTATGAGGACACTGGCTGAAATCGGGATTATTCCCGAAGCCGACATCGTATCACTCACTTTGGCCGTGGAGCAGGGACTTCTCGCCATTCCAACGAGTGAAGTCGATGATGTGGAGCGTGAGGTGACCAAGCACGACATCCGTGCGTGGGTACGAATCGCTCAAAGCAAAGTAGACCCAGGGCTTCGGCGCTGGATTCATGTTCCTCTCACAAGCTACGATGCGCTCGACACCGCTCGAGCCTTGCAGTTCGTGCGCGGGCATGAAGTGGTGAAGCGGCTCACCGATAGGGTAATCGGCCATTTCGTTGAACAGGTCAATACGTTTGCTTCGTTGCCGCAGATTGGCCGGACACACGGGCAACATGCGTTGCCTATCACTGTCGGTTTCTGGTTCGCCACGATCCTGAGCCGGATTCTCACCAACATCCAAAGTGCCAACAGCGCTGCGGAAAAATTGGTGG
>JBBTRC010000014.1:0-10827 GCA_038065355.1 Patescibacteria group bacterium | reverse complement strand
GCAAAAGACGGCGGTCGGCTACATGTACATTTTGAAACTGCATCACATGGTTGAAGACAAGATCCACATGCGTTCAATTGGACCATACTCACTCATTACCCAACAGCCACTTGGCGGCAAGGCGCAAGTGGGAGGTCAGCGCTTTGGAGAAATGGAAGTCTGGGCGCTTCTTGGCTACGGCGCCGCTTACACGCTTCGTGAAATGCTCACCATCAAATCCGACGACATCGTTGGCCGCAGTGCCGCGTTTGACGCGATTGTTCGCGGTGAACAAATCTCACACCCGCATACACCGGCCGCCTTCAACGTCCTTCTCAACCAACTGCGCGGTCTCGCACTTGATGTGCGACTCGAACGTGAAGAAGTACCAAGGCGTAATTATCAGAACACCTAATAAAACTCTCTATGTCTGAAACAACTTTCAAACGAACGGAAACGTTCAAGAAACCAGCACCAATACCAACCAACTACACTGGTGTGCATTTGAAACTCGCCTCACCGGAAATCATTCTCGAATGGTCACATGGAGAGGTCACCAAGCCAGAAACCATCAACTACCGAACCCAGCGTCCAGAAAAGCACGGTCTTTTCGACGAACGTATCTTTGGGCCGGTTGAAGACTACGAGTGTTCTTGTAAAAAATATCGCGGCATTCGCTTCAAGGGCATTGTTTGTGAAAAATGTGGCGTTGAGGTCACGCGCGCGATTGTGCGCCGCGAACGTATGGGCCACATCGACCTCTGCGTGCCAGTATCTCACATTTGGTTTCTTCGCGGTGTGCCGAGTCGCATTGCGATGATTCTTGGCATCACCGCGACATCAGTCGAAAAGGTGATCTACTTCGCCGGGTACATTGTGACCAAGGTGAGTGAGAGCGACCGCGTTCGCATTCTCTCTGAACTCGATACGGAGTTTAAGACCAAGCTTAAGTCTCTTCAAAACGAAGAAGCACGCGAAGCTCTCAAAGTCCGCATGGATGAAACCAAGCGCGAAATTGAAGGCGTGCGCATGGGTGTAGTGCTTGACGAGGCGACGTTCCATAAATTTTCAATTAAATACAGCACGCTCTTTGAGGCACGTATCGGTGCAGAAGCAATCTACGAACTCTTCAAAAACATCGACTTGCCTGCGCTCATCGCACAACTTGAAGAAGATTATACAAAAGCGGGCGCGATGGAGCGCGCCAAGCTCGATAAGCGCCTGGCGCTCATTCGTGGTATGCAAAATGCCGGCGTGCGACCAGAATGGCTTTTCCTCACTCGTATTCCAGTCGTGCCGCCAGCCATTCGTCCAATGGTTGCGCTCGAAGGCGGACGACACGCCTCATCTGACCTCAACGACCTCTACCGCCGCGTCATCAACCGCAACAACCGTCTCAAGAAACTTATTGACATCCAAGCTCCTGACGTCATTTTGCGTAACGAAAAGCGCATCCTTCAGGAAGCGGTTGACGCGCTCATCGACAACTCCATCCGCCATGGTGGCGGTGCCTACTCAGTAATGAGCCAAGCGCAACGACGTCCGCTCAAATCACTTTCCGATTATCTCAAGAGCAAGCAGGGGTATTTCCGTCAAAACTTGCTCGGCAAGCGTGTGGACTATTCGGGGCGTTCGGTTATTGTGATCGGTCCTGAATTGGCGCTCGATCAATGTGGTCTACCGAAGCATATGGCACTCGAACTTTTCCGGCCGTTTGTCATTGCCGAACTCTTAAAACAAGAACTTGCTTATAACATTCGCGGTGCCGGTCGTCTGATCGAAGACGGGGTACCGGAAGTATGGGCGATTTTGGAAAACATCATCAAACACAAATACGTGCTCCTCAACCGTGCGCCGACGCTACACCGCCAGGGTATTCAGGCGTTCCGACCAGTCTTGATTGAGGGTAACGCTATTCAAGTGCACCCGCTCGTGTGTCGCGCCTTTAACGCCGACTTCGACGGTGACCAGATGGCTGTCCACGTACCTCTTTCCGAGGAAGCACAACTAGAAGCCAAAGAAATTATTTCCGCCAATCACAACATTCTCAAACCAGGTTCTTCGGAGCCGGTGGTGTCGGAAAAGCTTCTTGATATGGCTCTCGGCGCCTACTGGATGACCAAGGTGGTAGACGGCGCAAATGGTGAAGGAAAGCACTTTAGCTCGCCGAACGACGCTATAAACGCCTACGACTACGGCGTCATTGATTTCCGTGCCAAAGTGAAAGTACTGTCAACGTACACGCCAAAATATGCACAGTATGAAGGCAAGATATTTGAGACCACTGTCGGTCGCTTGCTCTTTAACTCGGTTTTGCCGAGCGATCATCCATTCATCAATGACGTGGTCACCCAAAAAACCCTCTTCCAGATCATCATTGACATCATCGACGATCGCGGCACTGAAGCGGTGCCGGCAATTGTTGACAAGCTCAAGCGTTTCGGTTTCAAGTACGCGACGGTGTCTGGACACACCTGGGGTATTGATGAGGTGGTGGTGCCGAAAGAAAAGGGTGCCATTATCGAAAAAGCGCGCGGGGAAGAGCGTGAAATTATTGAACACTATGACGACGGTCTCCTCTCTCGAGACGAACGCCGTCGCATGATTGTAGAGGTGTGGCACCGCGCGAAAACAGAGATCGAAAAAGTGCTTCCGCAAACTCTCAAAGAAGACGGATCTGCTTACGAAATGTGGAAGTCGGGCGCTCGCGGATCGCTTGGTCAGATTGCCCAGATGGCTGGTATGAAGGGTCTTATCGTCAACACTCGGGGAGAAACATTGGAATTTCCGGTGCTTTCTTCAATGAAGGAGGGTATGAGTCCGATTGAATACTTCAACACCACCCACGGTTCACGCAAAGGTCTCGCAGACACCGCGCTCCAGACCGCCAAAGCTGGCTACCTTACCCGCCGTCTCTTCGTGGTCGCGCAAGATGCGATTATTTCCGAAGCTGACTGCAAAACGAAAAAAGGCACCACTATCGGTCGTGTCTCTTCTTCTGGTATTGAGATTGCCTTTTCTAAGGCTATTAAGGGTCGCATTTTGGCCGAAGATGCTGTCGACAGCAAGGGTAATGTCATATTCAAAAAGGGTCACTTACTCTCGCGCCGCGATGCCATTGCGGTAGAAGAATCTACCTGCGCGGCGGTGGCGGTCCGTTCACCGATGACGTGTAAGACACTGCGCGGCGTCTGTCAGCAGTGTTATGGTATCGACCTGACCAAGAATGTGCTTGTTGATATCGGTGAAGCTGTTGGTACGGTGGCCGCTCAAGCGATTGGCGAACCAGGTACTCAGCTCACCATGAACACGAAACACGCAGGAGGTGCGGCGACCGTCGGCGGCGACGTCACGCAAGGTCTGCCTCGTGTGGAAGAAGTATTTGAGAAGCGCCAACCGAAGATTCCGGCGGTGGTTGCAAAACACGACGGCGTTGTCACGGCTATCCGCACCGAAGGCCGCGAAAAGGTAATTGTGGTCGCTCCCGACATGACTGCCAAAGGCGCACCAAAAAAGAAAGACAACGTTGAGTATCCGACGCATTATCGTCGCATTGTGACTGTTTCAAAGGGGGACGCGATTATTGCCGGACAACTCCTCACCGATGGTTCTGCGCACTTGCCAGAGTTGTTCAAATTTGGTGGGCAGGAAGTCACACAGGATTACATCATTTCTGAAGTAAACAAGATTTACGAACTCCAGGGTGTAACGATTGCACGCAAGCACATTGAACTCATCGTGAAGCAGATGATGTCACGTATGAAGATCACTGATCGCGGCGGAAGCTCGTTCACGGTCGGAGAAATTGTTGAAGAATGGGTATTCGTAGAGCAAAACGAAAAGCTGAAGGAAGCTGGTAAAGAGCCAGGGAAGGGAGAACGTCTCATCCTCGGTATCACCGAGACGTCACTGTCTCGTAAGAGCTTCCTCTCGGCCGCTTCGTTCCAAAATACGACTCGTGTCTTGATTAATGCGGCCGTCAAAGGCAGTAGCGACAACCTGGCCGGCCTGATGGAAAACGTCATTATCGGAAAACTCATCCCAGCTGGCTCCGGTTTCAAAGGAAGCGAGAAGTACGAAATGATCGAAGAGTTGCAGAAGAGAAAGTAAGTTGCAAATCGAAAACTGGAAACTGCGGTGTCGTCAGACGCCGCGGTTTTACAATAAGAAGAACAGCGTGCTCGTGGGCACGCTGTCTTTTTAAAGTCATCGGATCCATCCCAAAGCCAGGCAAGTGTGGACAAGCGGGACTGCAGACAGGGTTGCAAGCACAAGACCGCAGAACACGGCCACACGCGGCTTTGCCACGCCGTTTATCGGCATCGCCACAAACAACCCAAGTAAGAACAAGAACGTAAAAATTACCAGAGCCAAAACAATAGGCATTCTTACCTCCTAAGAACTAGACATCATAAAGTTACTCGTAACAAACGAACAAGTCAACTTTTAGCCGCGTGCTGGTAAAAACGGTATAATAGCCACATGGGTGATGCGGTACAGCAAATCAAGGATCGGCTGAACATTTTGGACGTGATTTCGCCGTACGTGGAGCTCCATAAGGCGGGCAAAAATTACAAAGGCAAATCACCGTTCTCGGCCGAAAAAACGCCATCGTTTTATGTGTCGCCCGATCGCGGTATGTACTACTGCTTTTCGACTTCCCAAGGCGGCGACATGTTCACTTTCATACAGGTGATGGAGGGAGTTGATTTTAAAGAAGCGCTTAAGGTGTTGGCACAGAAAGCCGGCGTTGAGCTTATTCCGGAGAAACCGGAAAAACGCACCGAACGCGAACGTTCGTACGCCGCCCTCCAGACTGCTACCGATTTTTACAAAGACTGGCTGGAGAGGGAACCGGCGGCCCGGGCGTACGTGGGTACGCGCGGAGTCAGCGATGAGACAATCCAAAAGTGGCAGATTGGATTCGCGCCCGGGCCGCCTACCTACGGCTGGCGCATGCTCAAAGACCACCTTGAAAAGTACGGGTACTCAAAAGACGAACTTTTAAAAGTCGGATTGATCAAAAGCACCGAAGGCGGCAAGGAACCGTTTGACGTTTTTCGCGATCGGATTATGTTTCCACTTTTCGACACGAGCGGCAAAGTGGTGGCGTTTTCTGGTCGTATATTAAGCAAAGGCACCGACGCGCCAAAGTACGTCAACTCTCCAGAAACCGAGCTGTATAAAAAGTCCGAGCTCCTCTATGGCTACGATAAAGCGAAGCACGGCATTCGTCACTACGACTTTTCGCTTATTGTCGAAGGACAGTTTGACGTCGTGATGTGCCATCAGGCTGGCTACACGAACACCGTGGCGGTCTCTGGCACAGCGCTCACTTCACACCATGTTGACTTGCTCGCACGGCTTTCGGAGCGGGTGGTGTTGGCGCTTGATGCTGATAAAGCCGGTATTGCCGCCATGAAGCGCGCGGCCGACCTTATGCTGCATCGCGGACTCGACGTCAAGGTGGCGGTTTTGCCTGATGGGCAAGATCCGGCCGACGCCATTTTAGAGAGCAAAGAAAAGTTTAAGGTGGCGGTAGGGAAGTCGGTGCACGTGATTGAGTTTTTGCTCGCGACTCTCAAGAGCGCAGTGTCGGACGAACGGTCTCTCAAACTAAAAGTGCGCGATGAAGTCTTGCCGTTTATACTCCTCTTGCCCAATCGTATTGATCAGGAACACTTTGTACAGGTCGTTGCCAAGGAGATACATACCACAGACGATGCCATTCGTTTTGAACTTGACCGTTTACGCGAACAGCCGACCGCTGTACCAAGGAAGGATATACAAACTGATGTTGCACTTGTATCAGTACGGACTGGTTCAGTGGTACAAAATCACCTGACGTACCTACAGGCGGTTATGTACTTGGTCGACAAGCCACACACCGACGCGTTGAAGGCTACGCTTGATGAAATTTCGGCGCGGTGGAAAATAGAAGAAGCAAACACTGAAGCGGTTGCGGAAACAACCTTTACCTTGGAACGACAATTCGAGCACTTGGCGCCGACGCTTATATTGGAGGAGATACTGGCCAGGCTCAACACGTTCCGACAAGTGGTAGTCAAACGCGAAGTGACCACGCTCCGGGAAGAACTGGCCGCCGCTGAAGCTGGCGAAGATGAGTCGCTTGTCGGGGAAATCCTCACTCGTCTCCAAATTGCTCATAAGGAGCTCCAAAAACCTCCTTTTGACAGCTCACTGTGGAAAGCCTCCGCGGACTAGACTTTTCCGCACTTTTTCTGTATAGTGCCTGTCATTATGGCTGCCAAAAAAGCCACAAAAAAAGTCGCCAAAAAAGCGGTCAAAAAAACCGTAAAAACTAAGAAAAAAGTGACCACCAAACAGGCAGGAAAACACGCCTCGGTCAAAACAAAGAAAGCTGCAAAAAAGGCCGCCCCACGCGCGATGAAAAAAACCGCCAAAAAAGTTGCCACTAAGGCAGCTCGTTTTGCGACTAAGAAGAAGCCTTCTCCCGCTCCAAAGCTCACCAAAAGTGAACGTGTTCTTGAAGCCAAAGCCGCCGAGCTCATGCAGCTTGGTAAAGAGCGCGGGTACGTGACCTATGACGAGTTGCTGCGTTCATTTCCTGAAATAGAAAAAGACGTCTACTTTCTCGACGTGTTGTACGAACGGTTTGCCACCGCCGGCATCGACGTGCTCCAGAGCGGCGGCATGCTCGGCGACGATCCCAGCATTGATGTCATTGCGCAAAAAAACGCTTTCAAGCGTATTGATAGCGGTTATGATTCAATTCAAATGTACTTGCGCGAAATCGGCCAATACCCACTTCTCAACGCCCTTGAAGAACGAGTGCTCGCCAAACGCATCGTCGATGGTGACGACGAAGCCCGCAACCTGCTCGCTCGTGCCAACCTGCGTCTCGTGGTTTCAATTGCCAAAAAATACGTCGGTCGAAGCCCTGACCTCACACTGCTCGACTTGATCCAAGAGGGAAACCTCGGCCTTTTCAAAGCGGTTGATAAATTTGACTTTACCAAAGGTTTCAAGTTTTCTACCTACGCGACCTGGTGGATTCGCCAAGCCATCACGCGCGCGCTAGCTGACCAATCGCGCACTATCCGAATTCCCGTACACATGGTCGAAACCATGGCCAAGTACAAACAGGTGTCTCGCCGACTGGCACAGGACCTCGGCCGCGACCCGATGCCGGAAGAGATTGCTACTGAAATGGGAGTAGAAGTGGAGAAGATTTACCAAATTGAAAAGATCAGCCAGGACACTATCTCGCTTGAACTGCCGGTCGGAGAGGATGATGATCGTTCGCGCCTATCTGATTTTATTTCTGATGATAAAATTACCGCACCCGATCAGGAGGTGGCGCACAGCATTTTGACTGATCAGATTATGGAAATTCTCGACACGCTCTCTGAAAAGGAAAGAAAGATTCTGGAGATGCGGCACGGGCTGGTTGACGGCACCTACCACACGCTCGAAGAGGTGGGACGAGAATTTGGCGTGACTCGTGAACGTATCCGACAAATCGAAGCCAAGGCGCTTGAAAAAATCCGTCAACACGAAAAGGCGCGTAGACTAAAATCATACTAAGTTGCTGTAAAATCGCCGCGCCCTTAAGGGCGCGGCGATTTTAAAATACGTACTTGGTCACAAAGGTTTCTCCTTGCAGTAGTATAAAGAGCCATAACAACACCCACACAATAACGACCGGAATCTCGTAGAGGAAAAAACGACGAGGGCTTACTTCAAGAGTGCCGAGAAATAAACTGTAGAGCGGCCGAGCCAGAGTAATAAAGCGACCGACAATAATAAAAACGAGTAAGTGCTGTTTGTTCGCCAGGTCGTCTAGGCGTTTGATGATGCGTTTTTGTAGTAGCTTCTGCACAAATGGCAGGTGACTGCTCCGGCGGCCGATGAAGAAATTTGTTCCGCTTCCCAGCAAGGTGCCGGCAATCGCCGCGAGTGCTATTTCAGGAGCGGTGATAACGCCGCTGGCGTGAAGGCCGGCGATGGCAACGAGCAACGTTCCGCCGTAGAGAAAGAGGCCGGTAAAAGCAAACACGTCGAAAAAGGCCGCCACAAAGATAAAAAATGGAGTGTAGGGAATAAGCGCCGACAACCAGTCAAACATGCTACAAGTATTTCGCTAAAAGCGATTTTAGACCTTGCCTCGAAATGATGCCGACGGGGCGATTATCAGCGTCAACGACCGGGATGCGAGCTCGTTGATGAGAAATAGCAGTGGCGATAATGGCAATGAGGTCGTCTTTAAGTTCAAGCGGCGAAAAGTCCGGAGACATAAAATCACCAACCATAGTGTAACGAGCGCTGTCGATTGCGGTTGCCATCGCTTTGTCAGTGGAAAAATACTCCATCACTTCGTTACCATTGAGAGTATCAGGAACAATCGCGTCGAGTAGGTCGGCAACGGTCACCTCTCCTGCCAGTCGGCCGTCCTCGTCTACAACCAAAAGTGTATTGGTGTGCTTGGTCATCATAGCCTTAAGGGCAGTCTCAAAAGTATCAGACTCGGACACTATCACCGCTGGTTTGATAATATCTTTGACTTCCATACCACCCCATTATACCCTCCCTATTAAAAAAGGGAATGAAGGTGCATTCCGCGGGCTTAACCCTTCGCTATTTCTTCTTTCAGACTGATGAAGAGTTTTGGCGTAATAAGCTGGCGTTCATACAACTCCCTGAGGGTTGCTTCTTCAATTTTCTTGAGTCCGAGCACGGCCAATTTATGAGAAAGCTCTTGGTATCGCTTTGGGTTAGTGCTGGCGATGTCACCCATCTTTTTCTGCGATTGTGTTTTAAAAGTGGTATAGAGTTCGATCACGTGCATGAGCGCTTCTTTGGTAAAGATATGTTCGGCATTCGATGCATCATGTGCCTGTAGCTCCTTCAGCACCTTACGTGAGATAATCGTCTGGGCACGGTAGTACAGATATAAGTTGTCTGTCTTTTCTTCTGCGGTCTCGTGGGCAAAAAGTTTCTTAAGGAGGGTGGCCAAGCTTTCAAAAATGTCTTTTTCGTCCGTATGTATCGACGTATTTGGTGCCAGCTCTCCGACTTCGACCGCTTCAAGCTGTAGTTGTAGTTTGCCGGCGAGTCGTCGAAACACCGTTTCGTTGACCTCACTGTATTGATAGAGCTCTTTTAGATGTTTTTTCTCGATGCCGATGGCGTACATGCGTAGCACGCGTAGCGCCAGAGTCTTCGTGTCTACATGGGTCATGATTTTGCACGCTTCTTTGTATTTCGTTTCGTGAACATGGTAGAGCTCCTGCGCCGTGGTTGGATTGATGTAGCCACGCTCTTCATAGCGTTTTACCCGTTCTTTGGCCTCGTGATGGATAAGTGCGCGCGCCTCCTCGGCCTCAATTTTTTCTATGTGGGTCAGCGCGTCCAACTTGAGTCGACGCATAAATTTTTGGATAGTGGTTGCTTTCACAAACAGGGTGGCAGCAATACAACCAACGGTGAGAGAGAGCAAAAATTCTTTCGGCGAGAGCGGCAAGTTCCACGGTTCAAAACTTAAATTGTCGGGGATAAGCAGTACCATCGTGACCGCGAGTGCGCCTCGAAGCGAACCCCACGACAATAAGTGTTGCCAGGCCGACGGGACTTTTTGCTCCTTTGGAGCAACCGCATTGAAAAGACCAACGACTGGATAGATGGACAGTGCGCGCGCCGTAGCGACTATCAAAATAGTCACCAACACTACCGTGATCATGGAAATATCGAGAGTGGGAATATTCACAAACAGAACACCAATCAAAATAAAGATCAGCGAGTTTGCCAAAAAGGCCAGCTGACCCCACCATTTTTCGATAAATTCTTCGGCGCGCGGATGAATCTTGCTACGACCGTAGTTGCCCATAAGGAGTGCCGCCACAGTGGTCGCGATGATTGGGGAAAGAAAGAGGTGAAATGAGCCGATCACGAGTTGGTGCGACAGCACTTCAGCCAGAATGAAGGTCACATGCGCTAGCACGATGGTAAGGGTAATACTGGCCACTTCATTTTCTCGGTACATGCCAACGAGCTTGGCAAACACGCCGCCAGTTATCACGCCAAACAAAACACCGCCAATCATCATGGAGGTGAAGCTGACCGCCCCCTCAAGCACGGTATCAAAGCCATGAAAGCCAAAACGGGCGATTTCAAGCAGTACCAAGAACAAAGCTACCGCAGTGGCGTCGTTAAAAAGACTCTCACCTTCGAAGATGAGAGACAGGCGTCGTGGTGCTCCGTATTCTTTAAATAACGCCAGTACTGCGACTGGGTCGGTTGCGGAAATGAGGGCGCCAAAGAGTAGGGAAACAATGAGTGGAATTGAAAATCCCAAAAGTCCCAAGGCAAAGTGCAAGGCCACCCCGATCACCGCCGTTGAAACGAGCAAACTGATAACTGACAAAATTAAAATAATCGGCGTGTCCTCAACCATTCGTCGTACGTTGATGTTGTAAGCAGATTCAAAAATGAGCGTTGGCAAAAGCAAGTAGAAAAGTAATTCCGGGGTGAGTGAAAATTGTCCAAAAAATGAAAAGGCCGGTATGTATGAGAGAATGCCGATCACAATGCCGATGCAGACCAGGAGTACAGTGTGGGGAATTTTTGCCCATTTCACCCAGAACAGGGAAATGCTAGAGATGCCCAGCATGGCGAAAATAGCTAAGGTTGACTCGATGGAAAGCATACGTGGCAGTAACTAATGAAACTTTAATTTTTGTAGTAAGCAAAGAATATACGCCTGTTATCTAATGATTGCAAGGTTGGTTATACAGGGGTTTCTCCGCTTGCTATACTAAGGTCTATGTCAAAAAAACTGGCTGGCGGCGCGGCGTTTAAGGAGGCCTA
>JBBTRC010000013.1:0-40634 GCA_038065355.1 Patescibacteria group bacterium | reverse complement strand
AAGACGCCGCCTCCCCGGACTCTTCACCTTTTGTGGTCACGGCGGCGGGGGATGTCGGTATTGGCACCACTACACCGTACAAGAAGCTGTCGGTCGTTGGCGACATTGTTGGACAACATATACTTCCTCTTGGCACGTATACGAACAACCTCTCCGCCTACGACCTTGGTGCTACCGGCGCTCGTTGGAACGCGCTCTGGGCCGGTACGCTTAACATCGGCACCTCGACCTGGAGCATCAACAATGGTGCGAACGGTCGACTGTCTTTCTTTAATGCGGCGAGTGGCGGTGGCACTGAGCTCTTTACTATCACAACTGCCGGCAACCTCGGCATCGGTTCTTCGAGTCCAAATGTTCGCCTGGCCATGGAGGGCACTGGACAGCAAGGCGCCACGTTTTCATCAACCAACGGAAACACGTTCAACCTTGCTTCTCGTGGTGCGATCACCGACCGAGCGGATTATCGCTTAGGGACAGCGCTTAGCGCAACGTGGATGTTCGGCTTAGGTGATGATGACACCAGCGGTTTTGCTGGCACTGAGGCCTATATAGGACAAACAACGGGTGGCTCTGGAGCCAGCATGGTATTCACGACCGGCGGCAACGTCGGTATTGGGACGACGACGCCGAGCGCGCTACTCGACGTGTATCGATCTTCTGGGATTGGATTTAATGTTGACGCTGGTGCGTCCGGTGTCGATATAGCACAATTCCGTCGCACCATTGGTGCCAACACGACCGTGGGCATAACGGGCGGCGGATCTGACGCTCAGATATATTTCACTACAACCAACAACACTTTTGCGATAGGAACCGACGACACGTCTTTTAAGATTTCAGATAATACTGCTCTCGGCACTAACGATCGCTTTACTATTGATTCCTCAGGCAACGTCGGCATTGGCGATTCCAGCCCCTCCGACTTGCTTTCGATAGAAGGGGCGAGCGGGCTGGACGGTGCGACACCAGTCACACTTTCGCTCAATTCGACCTCCAACGGTACCTGGTCCAGTAATTCGGTAGCGACGCAAATCATATTCAACTCCTCCGATGTCACGAATGGGGCCGGCGCACGTAGTGCGATAAAGTCTATAGAAACAGGTACCACTGGCTCTGTGTTTAATCTCGCCTTCTTTACGACCGACACCGGAGCCAACGGCATTTCCGAGAAGCTGCGAATACTCGGAACGGGAGCGGTGGGTGTGAACGACACCACTCCTGACTTTAGGTTAGAGACAGCTGGCACAACAACGAGCGGCTACTTTGGCGTCACCAACTCGGCCGACGGCGACATCTTCATCATAGACACGACCGGCGGCGTTGGCATTAACGACTCCACGCCAACCGAGGGCAAGCTCACTGTGGGCGGCACATTCTACGTACTCACCAACACTGCGGTCGGTGCCGATCCTTTATGTTGGGATGGTTCGGGGGGTTCCTTGTATGGAGACTGCTCCTCTTTGTCACAATGGAAAACAAACGTCGATGATTTTGACACTGGTCTAGAAGACGTGTTGGCACTTCAACCAGTGACATTTGACTGGAAACGAAACGCTGACGGCACGCTGTCGTCAACCACTCGCTTCACAGTGCTCGATCATGACACCGGATTTATTGCCGAGCAGGTAGCAGAAATAAACGCGGGTTTTGGAAGGTACGACAAATTAACCGGCCAGTTAAGGGATGTGAATGAACGAGGTATTCTCGGAGCGCTGGTGAACGCAACTAAGGAACTGTATACGATGATAGAAGACGCCGTCAGTCGCTTGACTGGTGTAGAAGCACGAATTACCGAACTCGAAAAACGGATCGTTGATCTCGAGGCGGCGGCCGGACTGGAAGCAGAGACTCACAGTACCGGTCACTCAGATAACGACGAACCAGAAATTGAAGACGAAAGCGAAAACGAAGAAGAAACTGCCTCATCCACAAACACACCAGCCACCTCAACATCCGACCAAAATAACGGAACTACTACCGAAGAAACAAACGAAGCAGAAGGAGAGCCGCCTGAAACAAACGACGACGCATCGCCCGAGGTTATTGTTGACGATACCCCCGAAGTGATCCCAGAAGTCGCCGATGAGGAAGAACCTGCTCCAGTAGCGGAGCCTTTACCCGAACCAACTCCACCAGAAACAGCCGAGGTGCCTCCGGATGGCTAAAACAAGGGAATTAGGCACTCCAGTTATTCACATATATATGTAGGAGAGGGTACAAAGCAAGACGTAAGCTGTTATTATGAGGGAGTAAATAAATTATTATGATTGCATTCACAGTTACCCGTAAAAGGATTGTTCAGTCGGTGTGGTTTTCTGCCGCGGCCGCGCTCGCTGCTATTTCATTGTTAGCGATGAGTTTCTTGTTGGCTGAGCCGCGGATTGGTCACGGACAAGCATCCGATACGGCCACGTTCCGCATCCGTCAGACCATCACCGACGAAACGACGTTTTTGGTCAATCCATCAAACGTCACCATGTCCGGCAACATCAACGGCCTCACTGGTGGTAACGCGACCGGCTCGACGCCTTTTTCGGTGCAATCAAACAACGCTTCCGGCTACTACGTTGAAATAGATTTCTTCGACAACGGCACTCCTGAAGCCATGATTGGCGACGACGACGACAGCGAGTCAATTCGTGACTGGAGCGGCGCCACTTCTACACCAATCTACACTTTTACCGCGAGTACGGCAGCGCAGTTTGCGTACACCATCAACTCTTCCACTACGCTTGATACCGACGACTCGTTCCTCTACAACGGCTCCAACCTCTGTCAGGGTGCGGGTGCCAGTTCGCAGAGCATCTACCACTGCTGGATGACCCCAAGCACGACTGCTTTCCGCATTGTCGACAGAAGCACCGCCGCGCCGTCTGGTGCCACCTCGACGCTCATATTTAAGGTCAACGTGCCATCAAGCCCGGCACCGACTTTGACCGCCCAAACCTACACCGCGACCGCCACCTTGTCAGTGTTCGTGCAGTAGGGTAATCTTGTAGTCATGATGGCTACGGCGCGTGCACTCACTGCATTCATAATCTTTCTCGCGATACCTCTCCAAGGAGAGGTATTTGCGCAATTGCCCAGTACTTCGACCACCTCCGACACGATCCTGTCGACGGACGCTCCGGCGAGTGAAGCGCTGTGGTACAAGTCAGAACAGATAGCCGGGAACATCGACGTGGGGGACTTTGTGGTCGGGCCGGGCCGTACCGAACTCGAAATAAAACCGGGCGAGACAGTAGTATATGAAATATCAGTGACCAACCGCATTAGCGACGGACGTGTGTTTAAGCTTGAGGTTGAAGACATTACAGGTAGCAGTGATGGCAGTAGCGCGGTCAGCCTTACTGGCGTCGCGCGCGGACCATATAGTATCCGCGACTACATTTCTTTTCCCAAAGATACGTTCACGCTAGGCCTCGGCGAACGGGCGCGTATCCCTATCACTATCAGCATTCCCGCCGACGCTGAACCGGGCGGTTTTTATGGGAGCGTTTTAGTATCGACGGTGCGGACCGAAGGGGTCGCCAATGAGGGAACCGCCCGCTCTCCCATTATTGCGCGCATCGGTTCCTTGTTCTTCATCACGGTCGCCGGCGACGTTGAACAAGGAGGGCAGGTGACTGACTTTTCTTTGATCAATAAGGGCGATAGGTGGTGGTACGAAGAAGGCCCGATTGAATTTGGTATCGTGTATGAAAACACTGGCTCTATTCACGTCAATCCTTATGGAGAAATATCGATAATCAACATGTTTGGCGAAGAGGTCGGGTTCATGCAGATAGAACCTTGGTTTGTCCTGCCAAAGTCACTGCGGGTACGTGAAATCGCCTGGGATCGGGAATTTTTGTTTGGACGATATACTGCTCATGCAAAAATTAACCGCGGCTATGAGGATATAGTTGACGAAAAAACAGTTGCTTTCTTTGTACTGCCATGGAAGATCGTCGGCGGCACGTTCTTGGCTCTCTTCCTCCTCATATTTGGCATTCGATCATTTTTCAAAACCTTTGAATTTAAACGACGTCCTTAGATCATGTTTTTGTTACTTCGACAATCGTTCTTTACCTCACTCGTTACCACTCCACTTCTCATTCTCTCGCTCACCGTCGGGTTTGCGCAGGTTCGTTCGAGCGACAACTATTTATTGCAGAGCGATAGTATAAATATCGGTGGCGGCTATTCTACTTCAACCAACTATGTGCAAGAAAGTACGGTGGGAGAAATTGCAACCGGTCGCTCGACCAGCACTTCGTACCAGCTCCGGGCCGGTTACCAGCAGATGCAAGAAGTGTTCATTAGTCTTTCGAGTGTGTCCGAGGTGGTGATGTCGCCGTCGCTTCCAGGCATCACTGGCGGTACCGCAAACGGCTCTACGACTGTGACCGTCATTACCGATAGCCCATCTGGCTATCAGCTGACAATAGAGGGTGAAAACAGTCCGGCATTGCGGAACAGTCCCTACTCCATACCAGACTACGATGCCGGCGCTGAACCGGACTACACTTTTGCCGTCACCGCTGGCACATCTTCCTTTGGGTACTCTCCCTCGGGCGCCGATGTGGCGGCGGCTTTTCTCGATAACGGCGCCACGCTCTGTAGCACCGGTTCTAACGAAACGGCTTTGGCGTGCTGGGATGGTCTCACTGTTTCTCCAGTCATGATTGCACAAGGTAGCGTCCCCAATCAACCAAGCGGCGCGACCACCACCGTCTATTTTCGCGTTGGTGTCGGCAGTAACGCCAACGTGATAGCCGGTGAGTATATCGCAACCAGCACATTGACCGCACTTCCGTTATAATAAGTTGATGCGTCTTTTTGTACTTGCATTCGGTTTGTTTTTTGGTGCGGCCACCTTTGCCTTGGCACAAGCGGACTCCAGCACATTTTATATACGCGTATTTGGTACGCCTGACGTCACCCCGCCCTCGACACCGACACTCACTTCGGTCACGCCGGTATCAACCGATCAAATTGATGTGGTGTGGACAGCCTCGACCGACGACCGTGGAGTATCTGGTTATTCGCTCTCGCGCGATGGCGTGCCGGTCGCGACGACAACGCTGACCAGCTATTCGGATTCTGGCTTATCGGCGTCCACGACGTACGCCTATGTCGTGCGTGCGTTTGATGCGGCGTTCAACTATTCAAGTACCTCAAACAGTCTCAGCACAACGACTTTTGCAGTGCCACCACCGACGCCGACGAGCACACCGGGAAGTGCAAGTGGTAACACCGGCGGCGGTGTGGCGCGAGTCGTTCTTGATGAGCTCAGTATCACGTCGGACTATACGTCGGCTGTGTTTGCCATCACGACCGCTCGTCCCGCTCGTTTTGAGATTCGTTGGGGCCGGACCGCTTCGTACGAACTTGGGTATGTCGCGACCAACAACTACCTCTCAAACTATTTGACCACGCTCACTGACTTGGAGCCGGGAACAACCTACGAGTACGAACTCATCGGCTACACGCCATTTGGCATTGCGTCGGTTTTAAAGCAGGGTCGTTTCACCACAAAAATGCCTACTCTCGAATCCACCCCGCAAAACATCAGCCGATTTTCCGCCCTCGCAAGCGATGACGATGCGGTACTTGCTTGGACAAACCCGCCCGCTAGCGATTTCGCATATGTTCGCATTGTGAGAAGTCATCTTGGTTTCCCGGCGCACCCCCAAGATGGTGCCATCATCTACCAAGGAACCGGAGAGGGTGTGACTGACTACGACGTCCTAAGGCAGTATTCTCCCATTTACTACACGGCCTTTGTATATGATAGTGACGGCAACGTATCATCGGGAGCAGTGGCACTCGTGTACGCTGTTTCGGAGGATAGCCAGATTGATCAACCTAGCACCCTGCCACCAGCGCTCTCGGAGCCGGGAATAGTGTTGCCGCCATTTCCGACTTTACCAAACCCGCCCGAACGCACGCTTCCTGATACGCGCATGCCGGAATTGTTTGAGATCACCCTTAGTCAAGAAGCGCGCACTTTCAGTTTCATTGACACTGATATTGTGCTGGATGAGGAGAGGCCTTTTGTGATCTCAATACCGATTGAAGCGGTCGCCAAAAATCTCAAATCGATCATCGTGACACTCACCGACCCAACCGATAATCGAAAAGCCTATTCATTTTTACTCCGAATCAATAAAGACGGCACCGCCTACGAAGCGGTCATCGCACCACTTAAAGTGACGGGCGCGTCGCAAATTAAAATTCGCATTTACGACTACGAGGCGTTTGTCGTCGGAAAATACGACAAAAATATCACGTTTGTGACAGTGGAACCGAAACCGACCAGCGCACGTGCGGTCTTTCCTGATATCTTCTTTTCCACCCCTCTCCTCTATGGTCTTTTTGGTGCGCTGATACTCCTGTTATTTTTGTTTTTCTTCTTTTTGCGACGACGGGATGAGGATAAAAAACGTGAAGTTAGATAAAAATACCGGTATAGTACAGACAGTTAATTAGTTTTTATATTTGATATGGTTCGTGTAGCAATCAACGGGTTTGGTCGTATCGGTCGGACATTTATGCGGTCGGCCTTTGGCCATCCTGATTTTGAAGTGGTCGCCATCAATGACCTCGGGAGCATCGACAATCTGGCGTATTTGCTCAAGTACGACTCGGTGTACGGTCAGGCACCATTTTCAGTTGAAGTGGCGGGAGCCGATCTCTTGATCGACGGCAAAAAAGTCTCCTTTGTGCAAGAGAAAGAACCGGAAAAGTTACCGTGGGAGGTTCTCAAGGTGGACATTGTGGTAGAGTCAACCGGCTTTTTCACTTCCTATGAAGGTTCCAAAAAACACCTGGCGGCGGGCGCAAAACGCGTGATCATTACCGCGCCAGTCAAAGATGACCCAATCGCCGCTGGAGTACAGGGAGCGACGGTCCTGATGGGCGTCAACGACTCACAATTGGCCACCTGCCAGATTTCCTCAAACGCCTCTTGCACCACGAATGCCACGAGCCCTCTCATTGCGATTCTCAAGGAAGCCATCGGCATTGAGAAGGCCATTCTTAACACCGTCCACGCCTACACAGCGAGCCAGAGCCTCGTTGACGGCCCGGCCAAAAAAGATTTTCGCAGCGGGCGAGCGGCCGCTATCAATATCGTCCCTTCCACCACCGGCGCGGCTATTGCCACCACGCTCGCTCATACGGAACTGGCTGGAAAATTTGATGGTATCTCAATGCGCGTGCCGGTGGCGGTCGGTTCGATTGTCGATGTGACATTTATCGCATCGCGCAATACGACGGTCGAAGAGGTCAATGCGGCGTTCAAAAAAGCGGCCGGAGATCCGCGCTGGAACAATCTCTTTGCCGCCACCGATGAACAGCTGGTGTCTTCCGACATCATTGGTTCGCGCGTCGGCTCGATTGCCGATTTGTCTTTCACAAAAGTGGTCGGCGGCAACCTCGTCAAAGTATTGGCGTGGTATGACAATGAAACAAGCTACACCGCCACGCTCGTCGAGCACGTCGCTTCGGCTGCTCGGACTCTCAAATCATCATGAGCCGCACCCCCGCACAATCAGTGACGCTTCATGTGGCGACTGATCACGCCGGACTCTCCCTCAAAGATGCGGTGAAAGAGTGGTTGCTTAGCGAAGGATTTACGGTGGTGGATCACGGAGCGCTGACACTTCAATCAGAAGACGATTTTACCGATTATATTTCTAAGGTAGCGAAGGCAGTCAGTCGAGATCCGTACCGTAACAAAGCGATTGTGTTTGGCGGCTCTGGCCAAGGCGAAGCGATGATGGCCAACCGTTTCAAACGGGTGCGGGCGGCGGTATTCTACGGCGGCAATGAAGACATCGTGCCACTCTCGCGTCAGCACAATGACGCCAACGTACTCTCGCTCGCGGCCCGTTTCGTTGACGAAGCGACCGCCAAACGTGTCATTTGGACGTGGCTTCACACAGGGCCCGCTCCCGAACATAAATATCAAAGACGGAACCGCGAGCTTGATTCATTAAGTCGATTTACTTGGCTATGAGCATTCCAATTGTTCCAGCAGTGATACCAAACTCGGCTGAAGAGATAAAGGAACTCACCAAAATTTTACGCTTTTCTCGTGAGCTCCATCTCGACTTGGTTGACGGAGTGTTTGTGAAAAATACTTCCTGGCCATTTAACCCAAGTGGAGACGCGCGCATGGTAAAGGCCCACACCGATGCTTTCACACTGGAAGTTGATTTGATGGTGGCGAACCCCCTGCCGGTCGCCGAGGAGTGGATCGCCGCCGGCGCAGACATGCTGGTATTTCATATTGAGACAATCACCCTCGAAGCGTTTACGCGCTTTACTACGCACACGTCAGTGTCGCTCGGCGTGAGCCTGCACGGCGCGACCCCGCTTGAAGCGTTGTTTCCCTACATTGCTCACGCCGACTACATTCAGCTCATGGGCATCTACGAGATTGGTTCGCAAGGACAGCCGTTTGACGAAGCGGTACTGGCAAAAATTACCGTTTTGAAACAGCAATTTCCACACAAACCAATCCACGTTGATGGCAGTGTCAATAAAAACACGGTACTAAAGCTGAAGCAGGCCGGTGCGAACCGACTGGTGTGTGGTTCAGCGATTGTAAAACAGCCTGACCCGGAGGCCGCCTATCACGAGTTGCGCACACTTGTGAATGAGTAGCATTTTTGATTGGTTGTCGATGGTATACTAGCGAGTAACTATGCGGTACCTTTCACCCGAAGAAGTCCATTCGCTTGAACGACAAGCGAACATTATCCGACAGAGCATCATTGAGATGCTCACCGAAGCCGGCAGTGGCCACACCGCCGGCCCGCTCGGCATGGCCGATGTCTTTACACTTTTGTACTTTAGCGCTCTAAAGCATGATCCAAAAAACCCTGACTGGGAAGACAGAGATCGCCTAATTCTCTCAAACGGGCACATTTGTCCGGTGCTCTATGCCACCATGGCGCATGCTGGCTACTTTCCCGTTGCAGAGCTCTTGACGCTACGAAAATTTGGCAGCCGACTACAAGGACACCCGCACCGTACTTTCTTGCCGGGTCTCGAAACGAGTTCCGGTCCGCTCGGCTCTGGTATATCACAGGCGGTCGGTATGGCACTGGCTGAACGCATCAACAACCCGTACTCGTCAAAATTCTTCTACTGTCTCACGGGTGATGGGGAACTCGACGAGGGCCAAATTTGGGAAGCCCTCATGCTGGCTGGCAAAGAAAGACTCAACAACTTGATCGTAATTGTCGATCGCAATGGCATCCAGATTGATGGATTCACTAAGGACGTGATGCCGCTTGAGCCGTTGGTTGAAAAATTTGAATCATTTAATTTTGATGTCCAAGCGGTAGACGGCCACAACATGCGCGCGCTCAACGATGCCATCGGCAAAGCGCAAGCGGTCTACGGACAGCCGTCTATAATTATTGCGCACACGATCCCTTCAAAAGGTGTGGACGTATTTGAGCGCGACTTTCGCTGGCACGGCAACCCGCCGGGCAAGGGGCCTGAAGATCGCGTTCCGCATGACGAACAGGCGAAAGTCGCGCTCGCGCATCTACGCACGCTCGCCGGCACCATAGAAGCTCAAGACTCATAATATGTTTGCAGATCATTTACAAAAAGACTTACACACCGGTGCCGTAGAAAAAAAACCAACCCGGAACGGCTATGGAGAAGGCTTGCTCGAAGCCGGAAAGCGCGACGAGCGGGTCGTAGCGCTCTGTTGTGACTTGACCGAATCAACCAAAACCGATGCTTTCGCGAACGCATTTCCTAAAAGATTTGTACAGGTGGGCGTGGCAGAGCAAAACCTCGCGTCGGTTGGTTCTGGCATGGCAGCCATGGGAAAAATTCCTTTCATTTCTTCTTACGCCATGTTCTCACCCGGTCGTAACTGGGAGCAGATTCGCACTACCATCGCCTACAACGAAGCGAATGTGAAAATCGTCGGCGCACACGCTGGTGTGTCGGTCGGTCCTGATGGTGCCACCCACCAAGCGATTGAAGACATCGCTATTATGCGAGCTATTCCGACGATGGTAGTTATTGCACCGGCCGACGTGCACGAGGCCTATAAAATGACGCTGGCAGTGGCAGAGTACATCGGGCCGGTCTACTTTCGTCTTGGCCGCAGCAACACACCGGTTGTCACCACTCCCGAATCGCCGTTTACAATCGGCAAGGCCGAGCAGATGTATTTTAGAAATGAATCACTAGAGAAAAAAGTCGGTATCGTTTCAACCGGCTCACTTTTATATAACTCACTCATGGCGGCAGTCGCACTCGAAAAACAGGGAATCGGCACGTCGGTACTCCACATGGCCACCATCAAGCCGCTTGATGGCGCGATGCTCGAAAAGTTTGCTACCGAACACGGCGCACTCGTGACAGTAGAAGAACATCAAATCATCGGGGGGCTGGGTAGCGCAGTTGCCGAGTATCTTTCCGAAGCACGACCAACCAAAATCGCTCGCATCGGCGTCCACGACCGGTTTGGCCAATCCGGCGAACCAGACGAACTCATCGCTCACTACGGCATGGACATTCCATCTATCGTGTCCGCCGCCCAGAAACTCATCTAGAAAAAATAAAACTCCTCGTTAGAGGAGTTTTATTTTTTGTCGGTAAGTGCAAGTTAGTTAATTTTGCTGGCGACATAGTCAGCGGAGCGGCTGGCGAGGAGTTGCATGAGCTCTTCGAGAGTGAGGAGGCCGGCTTGGGCACCGATTTTCTGGACGACTGACATTGAATTGATTGGCCCCCACGACAACGCTTCCTCCGGACTCTTGCCGAGGGCAATTGCCGCGGTAAAGGTGGCAGAGAAAGAGTCGCCAGCTCCAGTGCGGTCGACCGGCGGCGCTGGATCAGGATACATCGGCATGTGCCAAGCTTGGTCGTCTGCGTCGACAGTGTAGGCACCGTTTGGCCCGTCGGTGACGACAGGAATGGTCGGACCAAGGTCGCGGAACATCCGTAGAAGAGTTGGCATATGCGTTTCGGTCGTCTTCAGAATTTCCTGCGCCTCTTCTTTATTACAGAAAAAGATCTCGGTATTCTCATAGACGTCTCGCAAGGCTTCGTAGCCGAGTTTTATCTGGAACGTGCCTGGTTGGAAAACAAGCTTGGTGTCATGATTTTTGACGTAGTCGGCGATTTCGTGGTGGTAGGGTACTCCGTGTTCTCCGACCGAGGAGAAGTAAAAGTAGCGCGGCGCGACCGGAAAATCGGGCAGGGCGTACGGAAATACCTCGTGCTTAATGAGAATCACGCGCTCTGGCCCATAGCGGAGCACGTAGTGATAGTTGGTCACCTTGCCCTCATGGAGTTTCACAAAATCTGTGTGTACACCTTCTCTACGCAGTGCATCGAGACACTCTTTGCCGTTCTTGTCTTGTCCCAAGTGGGTCACGAGCGCGGTCTCAAGTCCGAGGCGATGAGCGGCGACGGCCGCGTTTGGCGAATTGCCGACGGCCGGAACCACCACTACGTCTTGATAAGGAATCTTTCCTCCAAACGGCATGTGGAGAGTTTTGCGCCCGGTATCGAGGTCGGTCGAAACGTCAGCGTTATCTTTGTTAAGTTCGATAAAAGCATCGATAAGGATGTCGCCAAGCGCGACAAAATCGTACTGTTGTGACATATGGTACTAGTGTAGCACTGAACCCTGGGCGTTTTGTGATTCATCCACCGCCATTGCGTCATTACAAAGTCGTGCTAGAGTAGTCCGATATGACAATTACCTTAGCGGTCACCGCTCGTGACACATCAAAAAAAAGCGCTGTTGTGCGCAAAGAAGGCGGCGTGCCTGGGATCGTCTACGGTCCAAAGCAGACCCCGGTCGCGATTAGCGTTTCAGGCAAAGATTTTGAAAAAGTGCTCAAAGAAGCCGGCGAGTCAACCATCGTGGAGCTCTCTGGTCTCGAGGAATCGATCGAAGTGTTGGTAAAAGACGTTGACTTTGATCCTATCAAACGAGAAGTACGGCATGTCGACTTCTACGCTATCGAACGAGGTAAAGATATGACAGTGAATGTGGCGCTTGAATTCATCGGTGCGGCACCGGTCGAAAAGAGCAACCTCGGCGTGGTCACCAAAGTGCTCCACGAAGTCGAAGTGACCTGCCGTCCCAACGCTCTCCCTAATCACATCGACGTTGATGTGAGTGTGCTCGCCACCATTGAAGACAAAATCCATGTCTCTGACCTGGCTGTACCAGCCGGAGTAAAAATCAACAATGATCCTACCGAAAACGTGGCGGTGGTGACGGTGGTCAAAGAAGAAGCGCCTCCAGAACCAACCACTATTGATATGTCAGCGATTGAAGTCGAAGCCAAGGGCAAAGCTCCCGAAGAAGAGGCTCCCGCTGAGTAGTGAAAAACCGGCCACAGTGGCCGGTTTTTGGTATACTGTACAATAATGGATATGTCCCGAACGTTCATCACGTGCTTTCTTGTTGTCGCTTTGGCGTACCCATTTCTTAGCGCACATGGCGAGACAGACGCTGAGCGCCGCAAGCGGCTTGAAACCGAACTCCAGAATGTAGAGCGGCAAATTTTGACCCAACAACGTCTGGTTGAAGACAAACAGCTCGAACGGCAATCACTTGAGCGAGACATTTCTATTATCGAGGGAGAAATCAAAAAAACACAGCTGGGGATCCAGGCGCGCTCGCTCGCGATAGAACAGCTCTCCGACCAGATTGGCGAGAAGGAAGTCGTGTTATCGATTCTAGAAGAAAGACTTAAAAAGCAAAGAGACTCACTGGCTGACTTAGTGCGAAAATCTTCAGTCATCGAAGATTACTCGCTCGTTGAAGTGATGCTTAGCCGACAGAATTTCTCTGAATTTTTCACCGACGTTGCCTCATATCAAAACATCAAGGAATCACTGAACGAATCGCTCGGCGTCTTACACGAAATTCGTCGCGACACGGTGGAGCAAAAAAACGAACTCGAAAACAAGCAGCAAACCGAAGCGGAAATGAAACGTATCCAAGAGCTCCAGAAGAAAGACATTGAAGTCAAAGAGCGGGAGAAAGAGCAAATACTCACCGTCACGAAAGGGCAGGAGAGAGTGTACCAAGAACTGCTTGAATCACAGCAGCGTACCGCCGCCGAGCTTCGTAATGCGCTCTTCGAACTGCTGGGCGGTGGCGGCGGTATTCCGTTCCCACAAGCGGTAGCACTTGCACAGTACGCCGCCAAAGTGACTGGCGTCGACGCGTCACTCGTTCTCGCCATTCTTGAACAAGAAACCAATATCGGCTCACATCTCGGTAGTTGCGTGTACAACGACATGCGGGGCGGCAAGGTGGTGATGCATCCAGACCGTGACGCACCGATTTTTCTCGCCATCGCGGACATTCTTGGTTTTGACGCCAAGACGCGGACGGTCTCATGTCCGATCACAAGCGCCGGAGCGCGTGTCGGCTGGGGCGGAGCCATGGGTCCGTCGCAGTTTATTCCTTCTACCTGGGCTATTTATGGCGGAATTGTAAATAACGGCAGTGGGTGGGTCTACAGCAAAGACGCTGACGCCATACGTCGAATGAACGGTAGTGGCCTGCCGGCTAACCCATTCAATAACCAAGACGCGTTTATTGCGACAGCGCTCCTCCTGCGTGACAATGGCGCCAACGGTTCCTATGCTGGCGATCGTTTGGCGGCGCTTCGCTACTACGCTGGCTGGGGCGGCGCAAGCAACCCAGCCAATGCGTTTTATGGCGATCAGGTAATGAACCGTAAAGCTCGGCTCGCCAACGAAATCAAGATTTTGGGGCAATAAAAGGAGATATTTTTAGGCCCCGCAGTCCTCAGCTGAAACGCGCGCTGCGCGCCACGTTTAGGTGATGCGTTTCAGCTGAGGACTGTGAGGCTCTTTCCCACATACCTACTTTCGAGCTTGGAACTGTGAGCGTACAGTTGCCAAAAAACTAAGTTCTGCTATAGTGTGCGGCACATATGAAAGCTGAAATTCACCCAGACAATTACCGTCTCGTCATCTTCCACGATAACTCAAGCGGCGAGCGTGTGCTCGTTGGTTCGACTATCGACACCGAAGCGACCGACAAGTGGACTGATGGCAAAGAGTACCCGATTGCTTACGTCGATGTGACGAGCGCCTCGCATCCTTTTTACACCGGACTCGAGAAATTGATGGACACGGCCGGCCGCGTCGATCGATTCAAACAGCGTGCAGCTAAGGCTGGCATCAAGGCGACTACCAAGAAAAAGGCCTAACGATAAAAAGCTGGCGAAGGTAACGAAGTTACCTTCGCCAGCTTTTTTGTGTACACTACTCAATATGGAATTAAATGAAGAAAGGAGCGAGCGCGACTATTCTGAATTTATGTCCCAATTCGCCTCTGACCTAAGGCGAATTGCTGGACGAGAAAACCACAAATAATATGGAATTTGACAGAGACAAGTTGCTGGAATTTAAAGAAAATCAAAAGACGCAATTTTTGGCGTCGCAGTTTGACGTACTTTTCCGACAACGAGCCGAATCAGAGGCCATGGCGGCGAGCGATCCGGAAATGGCCGAACTTGCCAAAGATGACATCGCCAACATACAGTCGCAACTCGAAGCGCTCTACGTGCAGATGCAGGAAATCAGCGAAGCGAGCAAAGTTGAAGAGGAAAAACCGTACGGTGTCATACTCGAAGTGCGGGCGGGAGCTGGCGGCGACGAAGCGGCGCTTTTTGCCGAAGAATTGGCGCAGATGTATCTCAAGTATGCCGAAAGCAACGGTTGGCCTTACACCACCGAAAGCGAGTCGCGCGCAACCGCCGGCGGTTACAAAGAAGCAGTGTTTGAAATTATCCATCCGAAAGTCTACGAGGCGCTTCGCTTTGAAACTGGCGTCCACCGCGTACAACGCGTGCCGGTGACGGAGAAAGTCGGCCGCATCCACACTTCTACGGCATCGGTCGCTGTCCTGCCTATGCGCAAAAAACCAACCATTGAAATCAACCCGAGCGATATTCAAATGGAATTTTCGCGCGCTGGAGGAGCGGGCGGACAAAATGTAAACAAGGTAGAAACCGCCGTACGGCTAGTGCATCTTCCAACGGGGGTAGAGGTGCGTAGCCAATCCGAACGCTCACAGCTCAAGAACCGCGAGAAGGCCATGAATATCTTGGTTGCCAAGCTTGAGGCGCTCCACGAAGAAGAAGAGGCCAAAAAACACGCTAGCGTCCGTAAAGACCAAATCGGCACCGGCGATCGTTCCGAAAAAATCCGCACCTACAACTTTCCGCAAAGCCGCATTACCGACCATCGCATCAAAGAGTCGTGGCACAACATCGAAGAAATCATGGCCGGCCGCATCGACCCTATGCTTGCGGCGCTCAAAAGGGCTGGTTCGAAAGCTATTGCGCAATAAAAATAGCTGTGGTACCATCGTCCCGCTAAGCGCTTGAGCGCTTTTTGCTTTAATTTTATTATGCCAACCAACAACAACACCTCACTCGTCGAACGCCTCTTTTCTGCCGGCGCTCATTTTGGTTTCAAAAAGAGCCGTCGTCACCCAACAGTGACCCCGTATCTTTTCACCACCAAAGACGGCAATGATATTTTCGACTTGGAAAAAACCACCGAACTCATCGAGTCAACGAAAGAACTTTTGAAGCAGGCCGGTATGCTCGGGAAGACAGTGTTGTTTGTTGGTACCAAAGACGAAGCCTCTCGCATCGTCAAAAATGCCGCGCTCAAAGTGGAAGCTCCTCATGTGACCAATCGCTGGATTGGCGGCATGCTCACTAACTATGGCGAGATCAAAAAGCGCATCAACCGCCTCGAAGCGCTCAATAACGAAAAAGAATCGGGCGAACTTGAGCGAAAATATACCAAAAAAGAGCGCGTGGTGATCGATCGGGAAATTGATAAACTCACTTTCAACTTTGCTGGCATCGCCAAGATGGGCAAAATGCCGGACTTCATGCTCGTCGTTGATCCGCGGCACGACCATGTCGCAGTGCGCGAAGCTCGCGACGCGAAGGTTCCGGTGATCGCTATTATGAGTTCTGATTGCGATGCAAAGCAAATCACTCACCCAGTCATTGCTAACGACGCATTACAATCAAGCGTTTCGATGATTCTTGAGGAACTGACCGCCGCCTACGCAGAGGGAAAGGTTGCGTACGTACCAAAGCCGACCGTGGCCAAAGACAACGGCCTGCGTCGTCGGACTACCTAACTGCTGAATTCAAGCGAATCCGGCGCCCGCTATTTGTTAATTTGTTTTAGATATGGAAATCACCTCAGCCCAGCTAAAAGAACTTCGTGACAAGACCGGTATTTCAGTGATGCAATGCAAAAAGGCACTCGAAGAAGCTAATGGTGATATGGAGAAGGCGGTGATTATTCTCAAGAAGCGCCGCAGTGAAGCCGCCGAAAAGAAATCCGACCGAGCCCTCGGGGCTGGTGCGGTCGGCGCGTACGTACACAACACGAATGAAGTCGCCGCCATGGTGCTCCTTGCGAGTGAGACAGACTTCGTATCAAAAAACCCAGAATTCATTGCATTGGCAAAAGATATCGCGATGCAGGTAGCGGCGATTGATCCGAAGTATATCAGCAAAGCCGACGTCCCGCCTGAAGCGATAGAAAAAGCCAAGGAAGTGTTTGCCGGTGAGATCGTTGGCAAGCCTGCTGATATGCAGGAAAAAATTATGGAGGGAAAGCTTGCCTCATACTTTAAGGATCAAATTCTCATGGAACAGCCATTTATAAAAAATCCTGAGGTGACCATTGGCGAAATGGTGACCGGTGCTGTGCAAAAATTTGGTGAGAACATCATTATTACAGAAATCACTCGAGTGTCGGTAAAATAGGCCCATGATCGTACCCATCGCGCTAGGCTTTATCACAAGTAGTATTCTCTTTGTTGCTCTTACGTCATTATACGAAATGGAGAGGCGGCGTGGTCACCGTCTTTTTTTGTCTTCGACACGGGCGCGGCTTGACGCATTCGTTGTCGCTGTCACGCATCGCTGTACGCGCGCCGTTGATCACTTTGTACATTTCGTGGTCAAGCTCAACTGGTACTACAGTGTTCACTCATTTTTACGATCAGTGCTGGTGTTCTTGGGCGCGGTGTACCGATACTTCGAACATCACTTTGAACACAACCGCGCCCGCACCAAAGAACTGCGCAGAGAGAAGCAGAAGCAATCAACTGAAAATCATTTGAGTCAGATGGCGGCACACAAAGTAGAGACAGCGCTCACCCCAGCTCAAAAACGCCGACTCAAGCACAAGCAACTGGAGGGGAAGTAAACGGGAGATTTTACTAAACAATCAGCAGTGTCACTTCCTTACCTGAAAGGCGTTTACTACAGGTTGCTTTTTTACTACAATGTTGTTTATGGACAAAATTCGCGTTGCAATAGTAGGGCTTGGCAACTGCGCCAGTTCTCTTATTCAAGGCCTTGAATATTATAAAGACGTTGACGAAAAATCAGAGCCGGTTATCGGACTCATGAATAATAGTCTAGGCGGATATCGTATCGGCGACATTGAGGTTGTTGCCGCCTTCGATGTAAACGCCAATAAAGTTGGCAAGGATATTTCAGAAGCGGTCTTTGCCGAACCAAATTGCACAAAGAAAATATCTGACGTGCCAACAACAGGAATAAGGGTTTCAGCGGCGCCGATACTTGACGGTGTTGCCTCTCACATGAAAAACAAATTTCCGTTAGTGGGAAAGTCTGATGATGTAGATGCAATTCTAAAAGAAAGCCGCACGGAGATAATCGTTAGTTATTTACCGGTTGGCTCTCAGGACGCAACGCATTTTTGGGCAGAAAAAGCACTTGAACATAAAATTGCGTTTATTAATGCCATTCCGGTCTTTGTGTGTAGTGATAAGGAGTGGTCTACAAAATTTGAAAAAGCAGGTGTTCCGTGTGCTGGTGACGATATCAAGAGCCAAGTTGGAGCAACGATTGTGCATCGCGCGCTCACACAACTTGTTCTCGATCGGGGGCAGTCAGTTGATGATACTTATCAACTTGATATCGGAGGCAACACCGATTTTGAAAATATGATGATCGGTGAGCGATACGCATTGAAACGAGAATCCAAAACTGAAGCAGTTGCATGGCATGGCAAAATCGGTGCCATTAAACTTGGAAATGTTGACTATATTCCACATCTAAAAGACAACAAGATTGCCTATATCAACATTCGCGGGCGGCAATTTGGCGACATTCCGTTTGAGATAGAGACCAAGCTCAGTGTTGAGGATAGTCCCAATAGTGCTGGCATAATGGTCGACGCAATCCGTTCAATGAAAATATCCCTTGATAAAGGGCTCACTGGATATCAAGAATGGAGTTCATATTTCTTCAAACATCCATTGCGTCAATGCACCGACCAAGAAGCACGGACTATGGTCGAAAAGCACGCAAAGAGTTAGAGCATGGAATACACGGATTTAGTAAATAATATATTTTCTGATTCTGGAAAGAAGACGTTTATAACCGCCAGCCTTTACGAGTCAATGACAAACTTGGGGTTTTCAGATGGTTTGCGCGACGAATTTTTGAAAAACATAGACACACTCAACATTTCTGCTTTTATCGCGAAACACAAAGACGAGCTCCAGCAAATTCAAAACGAACACTTTTTTGGAAAGTTGGTACCGATTTATTTTAGAGAGAACGTGGTTCTTGAAATACCGTCTGGAGGCAAGGTGCTCGATTTAGGATGCGGTCCGGCTACTTTAATTCAATGTCTTATCCAACGAGGAGAAAACGAGGAAATTGTAGGCATAGATATTATGCCTAATGCGCGATGGAATGCAATTTTTCCAAAAGATGCGCGACTTGAAGTGGTAAAAGAGTCCGAGTTTCTTCCATATTTAGAAAAAGAGCAACCTGACCATGTGGCGGTCACATGGGTATTTCACCACATGGAATACGAGGAACAAAAACGTTATCTTGTTGCGCTTCATAAAGTGCTCAAACCAGGAGCAACTGTCGTTGTGTTAGAAGATTCGTACTCAGAAACTCTACCACCTGAGTCCGGTAAGGAACGCTACGAAAAATTTATGCAGCGGAACCACGAAGATCGGCATAAAATTATGGGGGCACTCGACTGGATTGCCAATAGAATTTTCAGTATGCGAACAACAATGCCGGTACCTTTTGCTTATAGAACTCTTGAGAATTGGAAGAAAGTTTTTGGGGATGCAGGTTTTACTGTGCCAAAAACTCGGTTTCTTGGCTTTCCCGACAATCGGGATATCAATACCCCGCAGTCTGTGCTTGTAGCAAGAAAATAACAAATATCTTTTAAGCAAGGACACAGCAGCGTTGCCACTCTTGAGCCACCTGTATGACAAGCATACAGGTGACTCGCGCTCGGTCATAGAAATGAGTTCACTCATTTCTGCGACCCTCACTTGAGCCACCTGTCAGATTTGAACTGACGACCCACGGTTTACAAAACCGTTGCTCTACCAACTGAGCTAAGGTGGCGTACGGCAGCGCATCCTAACAAAAAAATACAGCTTTGACTAGGCTCATTAAGGAGCTTTATTTCCGGCCAAAATAGGTATATACTCGCCCTTACACATGGAGGAATCTACTGCCCATTTGCTACCGTATGCACGGCGGCCCGACTTCAAAGTAGCCCGCGCCACCGAGCTTTCTGGCGCCAATCGCCGTCTTTACCGGCTGCTTGAGATGATACCTGGTTTGTTGGCTTGGCTCACGCTCATTTTGCTACTCTTTGCGTCAGTCTACGCACCTTTTTTTGCCGCCTACTTCATTATCGCTTTTTCAATTTACTGGGTGCTGAAAACGGTGTTCCTTTCGTACCACGTCCGCTACAACTGGAAACGACTCAAACACCACATGGAACTCGATTGGCAGCAAATGGTTGAACGCTTTAAATACGACCACTTTTATCACTTGCTCGTTTTTCCGTTTTATAAGGAACCTCAGGAGGTGCTCGAAGATGCGCTCGAGGGTCTGATCAAGGCCAAGTACGATTGCAAAAAGCTCATCGTGGTATTGGCCGCCGAGGCACGCGCCGGCACGGCCGCCGCTGATCTAGCGCGCGCGATGGAAAAAAAATACGCACACCACTTCGGCCACTTTTTGGTGACTATTCACCCCGCTGATATTCCGGGAGAAATCGCCGGTAAAGGTTCAAATACTCATTACGCGCTCCATCAGGTAAGGGAACACATCATTGATGCCCATCACATTCCTTACAGCCACGTTATCGCATCGGTGTTTGATATAGACACTGTTATTTATAAAGACTACCTCAACTGCCTCATGTGGCACTTTTTGACCGCCGAAGAACCATACAAGAGCGCCTTCCAACCAGTACCGCTTTTCACGAATAATCTTTGGGAAGCGCCGGCGCTCTCGCGAGTCATGGCTATGTCGAGCACTTTTTGGCAAATGATTATGCAAGAACGTCCCGACCGCGCAGCAACATTTTCTTCACATTCAGTGAGCTTCCAAGCGTTGTATGAAATCGGTTACGGCCAGGCAAATGTAGTGAGTGAAGACTCTCGAATTTTCTGGAATTTGTTCGTCGCTAACAACGGCCACTTCCAGATTGTGCCGATTGCCTATCCGATTGCCATGGACGCGACGGTGGCGCCGACGTTCTTTGGCACCGTCAAGAACATTTACCGCCAACACCGCCGTTGGACATACGGTACCGAAAACTGGTGCTACCTCGTGTACCACTTCATAAAAAATAAAACGATACCGCTCCGCCAGCGCATTACTCTGGCGGCTATGCAGGGCGAAGGGTATTGGTCTTTGGTGACGAATCCGATCATACTGTTCATTCTTGGATGGGCGCCGATTGTGTTGGGAACACGAGAGTTTCATGAGACGGTGCTCTCCTATGAGCTACCAATTATCGTCCGCAACCTCATGATCGTGGCTATGGTCGGTCTCGTGGTGTCTTCAATTATTTCATTGTCTCTCACTCCACCAAGGCCTCCGCACCACAGTCGCTTCACTTACGTGGTGATGGCTCTGCAGTGGATTATGGTGCCCATCACCATGATTGCGTTTAGTGCCATTCCTGGCCTCGATGCACAGACCAGACTGATGCTCGGTAAATATATGGGCTTCTGGGTCACTCCCAAGCGGATAAAGTAACGTATGCCAAGCGAACCACAGATCAAACTGCTTCCGTACAAAAAACGCCAACAGTTCTTCGGCTTACTGCTAGTGATATTTGTAGTGGCATTGCCGACCCTCATTTTTTACACGACTGGGCACCGGCTCAACTTAAGCGACCCTCTATCCAAAATCATCACGACCGGCGGAATGTACGTCACGACCAATGACCTCAACGTCGACGTATACCTTGATGAAAAGCAATTTGAACGTCCGCGGCTGTTTCGCTCCGCTTATTACATCCAAAATATCGAAACCGGCCAACACCGCGTCGTGGTACAACGTGAAGGACTGTACACGTGGGTAAAGGAACTGCCCATTGATCCCTACATGGTCGTTGAGGCGGCGGCCTTTAACATGCCACTCATTCCGCACATTCGACCAATCGCTGAGTATGAAACAGCCACCGGCACCGGTGTATTCCTGGCAAAAAGTACTAGCACGGTTTTATTTCCTAAGGCCACGACGACCACTGCCTTCTTGATCTCAGCCGCGACTGCCAACAGCTCATATGTAGAGAATGAGGAATATCCGTTTGTGCAAAGTCTATTTAGTACTTCGACCGCGACTTCCACATCGGTCTTTAGTCCTATCGGAACGGACAGGCCGCGTTTTCGGTTCTCGACCACGACCGCCACAGCGCTAGAACGAACGCTCGACTTTGTAGAAAAAAACAATATGCGTTTGGAGGAGCAGGGGAATGAGCTTGTCGCAATCTGGCAAGGAAGCAGCAATAGCGTTCCTTTTTACTTCTGCGTAACACACACCCTCTCGCCAATTGTTACTGAGCGGTACGGAACACACGTTGCGGCACAGGTAGAGGAGCAGAGACTATCCACCACTACGCCGCTTCTTAGCGATAATGATCGGGTATGCCGCAGTCAAATAAAAATTGACCGCAAGCGGAAGGATATTTACTTTTACGACTTTTTCCCTGGTTCTGTTGACTTAGTGCTCATTCAGCTTGAGGATGGTCTCTACGTAACAGAAATCGACGACCGTGCGTGGCAAAATACACAACTTATCTATCCGGGTAGCGAGTTTAAGGTTGTTATAAATAACCAGAGCATTTTCATTGCCGAAGCGGGCACGTACTTTGAGCTTCTGACCGAAATTGAAGACAATTAGTCTCGTGCTAGTATAAACTTCTATGGAAACTCCGACCGGACACCAGCATCCTCTCACCAAGATGATTGCTGAAATCAATGCAATTTTTGCTGACATCGGGTTTGTGTTTGCCGAGGGGCCGGAAGCGGAAACAGAAGTGTACAACTTTGACCGCCTGAACGTGCCGAAAGACCATCCCTCACGAGACATGCAGGATACATTTTGGTTTAAACCAAAAGACGTTCCGGAGCCAATGGTACTACGCACCCACACGAGCCCCGTGCAGGCGCGCTACATGGAAAGTCACACACCGCCGATTCGTATCATCGTGCCCGGCAAAGTGTTTCGAAACGAAGCCACCGACGCGACGCATGAAGCGCAGTTTTATCAACTCGAAGGGCTCCATGTCGATAAAGGGGTACACCTCGGACATCTTAAAGGCACGCTCGAGTACTTTTTTTCAAAATTTTTCAGCGGCAAGACGGAGGTGCGTTTTCGACCAAGCTTTTTTCCGTTCGTCGAGCCGGGAGTGGAAGTCGACATGCGACTTCTTGAAGGTAACAGTAAGTTAGCCGGAAAGTGGATCGAGGTGATGGGCGCCGGTATGGTGCATCCGAATGTATTGCGAGACTCTGGTATTGATCCGGCAGTGTACTCGGGGTTTGCCTTTGGGATGGGTATTGATCGTTTGGGAGTGATGAAATACGGCATCGAAGACGTGCGCGACTACTACACCGGCGACCTTCGCTTTGTGAATCAATTCTAAATTTTCTATGCTTATTTTATATAGTTGGCTAAAAGAATATTTGGGTGAGGCGATGCCGTCGGTTGAAGAGACGGAGCGGCTTTTAACCTTTCATGCGTTTGAGGTAGATGGTGCTGAAGTATTAGACAACGACGCGGTGTTTGATGTAAAAATTTTGCCGAATCGCGGGAGCGATTGCCTCTCGCATCGTGGTATTGCTCGTGAATTGGCATCGATCATCGGAAGACCACTGGCGGTAGATCCGCTGGCGACGACGCCACCTGAACTGGCCAAGACCGACAAGCTCTCTGTGTCGATTTTAAACCCACACGCCTGCCCGCGTTTCACCGCCTCGCTCGTCAAAGGGGTGGTGGTTAAAGAGTCGCCAGCGTGGCTCAAGGCTCGACTTGAGGCGATTGGACAACGCTCGATCAACAACATCGTCGACGCCACCAACTACGCGATGTTTGCGCTCGGACAACCGCTTCACGCCTATGACGCCGATCTTTTTCCGCAAGTTGAAGGGAAGTGGCAATTTATCGTGCGCGACGCCCGTCCGGGCGATACGGTCAGCCTGCTCGCCGAAGCTGGCAAGACAGAGGACAGAATCATAGAGCTCTTCAGTAGCGAACTTCTGATTGTTGATGGCTCATCTGATATTCCGATAGGGCTCGCCGGCGTGAAAGGCGGGCGGTATGCGGGTGTACATCAGGGTACCAAAAACATCATTATTGAAGCGGCGCATTTTCATCCGACACTCACCCGTCAGACCGCCCGTCGCCTCGGTATTGTCATCGACGCCAGCAAGCGCTTTGAGAACGAACCATCCCGCGAATTACCGCTCTATGCCCAAAGTGAAATTATCAAACTGATTACCGATATCGCTGGCGGCACATTTGAAGGAATGATTGATGAGTATAAAGAACGGAAAGATAACCCGTCCGTCGTCGTGACGACGGCAAGAACAAACGCACTCCTCGGTCTCTCGCTTTCTCTTTCTGATATCAAAAATATTATTCTGCGCGTCGGAGCGCAGATTGTGCGTGAAGACGAAATAAGTGTCACAGCGGTTGGTCCATTCGAGCGCACCGACCTCCTCATTGAGGAAGACTTCATCGAAGAAGTTGGTCGGCTGTATGGTCTTGAAAATATCGCGTCAGTCGTCCCACCGGCACTGCCAATCACCGAAATCAACGCGCGCCATTACTACAGCGAGCAGGTACGCAGCGTGCTCCTTGACCTCGGCTTTTCGGAAGTTATCACCACCTCATTTCAAAAGAAAGGTGACCTACAACTTAAAAATGCCGTGGCGAGCGACAAGAGCTACTTGCGGAGTAACCTCAAAAAGAATCTCGTTGAAGCGCTCGATAAAAATTTCCTACACACTGATCTTCTTGGCATTGACGGTGTCCGGGTGTTTGAAATTGGTACTGTCTTTACGAAAACCGACCAAGGAGTGGCAGAACATATTTCGCTGACGCTCGGGGTGCGTCTTAAGGGTGGTGGACACTCGCCAAAGGACGATGTGGCGATTACAACAGCCGTTGAAGCGCTGTCACAGTCACTCGGACAAGCTATAGTCGCTAGCGCCAATAAGGGAGTCGCTGAAATCAATTTTACAGAACTTCTCTCGCGACTTCCACAACCAACCGCGTACACGCCGTTTATAAAAGGGAAGGATGTTTCATACAAAGCGCCGTCGGTCTATCCGGCGGTGGCGCGGGACATTGCCTTGTGGGTCGGTAGTGAAACCGACGTCACTGCCGTTGAAGCGCTTTTACGCGCCACCGCTGGTCCGCTCTGTGTTCGGCTGGCTTTGTTTGACACCTTTACCAAAGACAACCGCACGAGCTACGCTTTTCGCTTAGTATTTCAATCCTACGAGCGTACCCTCACTGACACTGAAGTGAACGCAGTGATGGAAAAAATTTATCTAACGGTGAAAGAGAAGGGTTGGGAAGTGCGATAACATACATATTTGTATGGAAGAAAGGAAAGAGCTTCAGGAAATTACAAAAATAAACGAGTCTTCGGAGAGTTTTTATTTTTTGGTCGACGAACCAGAACTTTACTCACGGAATGACCCGAAAGACGAAGATCTGGATGAGGTAAAGAAGAATATTAAAAAAGTTTTGTGGCTGTAGTGTGCGCACGGAGGGTCAGAAGCGGGGTAATTTGAAGGATTTAAAAAAGAAAACGCCCCGCTTGCGACAGCTTGCGGGGCGTGAACGTATAAATAACTAAAGACACGAAGTGACAAAACCAGAGGCTGACCCAAAGCGTCTGTAATCGTAGTGGTCCCTGTCACCGATGTCGAATTTCATCGAACCGATATCAAATCTCTCGTAGTCGTCAAACACAAACACGGTAACGTTCCTGCCTCGGAGACGAGTGGATGGTAAGCTGACATGATCGTCACCGGCGCAATTGACCCCTAGGTCTTTTCGGTGCATGAGTCGTTCTGGGTGAGTCAAAAGCATGATACCGACAGCAAATGCGCCAAGACCAAACTCGCCTGAAACAAAATTCCCACGCGCATCATGATAGGAAAGTCTGCGGTGCCTTAGACCAAATTGTGCTGGTATGATGATGATATCGCTCTCCCTCTGATTATTCGCGAGTATTCCCCAGGCTTCAACTGAGCGATTTGCTTGTCGGAGGTGTATAGAATCGAGCTCATCGTCTTTAAAACGGCTCTGAAAAATGTCACGGCGAGTAGCTTTGAGCATCTTAAGTACGACCTGCACCGCTTCGTCGTAATGCGGAGCAACTTTTTCCCAGCGCGGGATAGCGAACCATCCTTCGGCTTCAAGTGGCAGTGCCCCATCTGCAATCAATTCGTCGGCCGTGCCGAGCGATGGAAAAAGCTCTCGCAGACGCTTTATTTGTTCGGAAATACTTCTAGGCTTGTAGCCCGAGAAGTAACCGATCGAAAGAGTCGTCATTGTTTTGCTAGCCGCGTCTCTGATTGCGCGGACAAACTTGTCGCCGTCCTCAATGACGAGCTGGAGTTCGTCTTTGTTGAGGTCTGATTCCGTGAGAACTTTCTCGACAGCGTCAGCCGCGAGTCGGCTAATCTGCTTCATTTGGCCGGCAGTCGCTTTGGTAGGTTGAGTAATCCCATTCATGGGTTATCTCCGTTTGTTAAAGAACACGTAAACAGGATGTTTACGTTTAATATAAAATCACAAAAATATCCATAAGTCAATGTTTTTGTGGCTCTCGCGGCGATTATTTTTGAGGCTGATTAAGCAAGCAAAAACTATCAGAATATGCTATAATTTACTCATTATTTTTAGATATTGAGACTCAGCATGGCGGCCAAAAAACCAGAGAAAAAAAACTACGATGCCTCATCTATTTCGGTGCTCGAAGGGCTTGATCCGGTGCGCAAGCGTCCGGGTATGTACATCGGGACGACTGGCCCGGACGGGCTCCACCACCTGGTATGGGAGATTTTCGACAACTCTCGCGACGAGGCGATGGGTGGCTTTTCCAATCGGGTCGAAGTTGCGCTATTGCCCGACGGCTACGTGCGGGTCGTTGATAACGGTCGCGGTATCCCTGTCGATACACATAAACAAACCAAAGTCTCTGCGTTAGAGACCATTCTCACCACCCTCCACGCCGGCGGCAAGTTTGGCGGCGATGGCTACAAAGTCTCAGGCGGACTCCACGGCGTCGGCGCATCGGTCGTCAACGCACTCTCCGAGCACATGATCGCCGAAGTCCACCGTGACGACGGTTACTTCATCCAGGAGTATCACATCGGCAAGCCAAAATCGAAAGTGAAGAAAGTCGGCACCTCAAAACTCCAAGGGACGATCATTACGTTCAAAGCCGACATCGACATTTTCAAAGAAATCAAATTTGACTACAAGCGCATCGTCAACCACTTGCGCCAGCAGGCCTACCTCGTGAAAGCCATGAAGCTGACAGTGATTGATGCGCGAGAACTTGACGAGAAACAGCAGGAGACACTTGATCTGGTGGGGAAACAATACTTGGCTGATGAGCACCTCGAAGTCCCACACGAACACTTTTATTTTGAAGGCGGGCTACGGTCGCTGGTCGCGTTTAACAACCAGTACCAAAAGCCGATTCACAAAAATATTTTTTACGTCGAAAAAAACGAAGTAGATGCCGCAGTACTTTCAGTTGAGGTCGCGCTCCAATATGTCGACGACATCAGTCCACGCATCACTGCCTTTGCCAACAACATCTATAATCCGGAACAAGGAACACATGTCACTGGTTTCAAAACTTCACTCACCCGTACGCTCAACAACTACGCCAAGAAGAATAATTTCTTTTCGGTGAAAGACAAAGACGCCGGCTTTACCGGCGATGATGTGCTTGAAGGTATTACGGCGGTCATTTCGGTGAAGATGCCGGAAATTCAGTTTGAAGGACAAACGAAAGCCAAGCTGGGCTCGGTCGAAGCACGCGGCGCAACCGAATCGGTGTTTGGAGAAGCATTCAATAACTTTCTCGAAGAAAATCCGGACGACGCTAAAGCTATTATCAATAAGGTCATTCTGGCAGTGAAAGCCCGTAAGGCGGCCAAAGCGGCCAAAGATAGCGTGCTTCGGAAAGGCGCCCTTGAGGGACTCTCGCTCCCCGGCAAGCTGGCTGACTGCCAGACTAAAAATGCCGAAGAATCGGAGCTTTTCATCGTGGAGGGGGATTCGGCGGGCGGTTCGGCCAAGATGGGGCGCGACCGCCGCACGCAGGCGATCTTGCCGTTGCGGGGCAAAATTCTCAACGTCGAACGGGCGCGTATCGACAAGATGTTGGCGTCGGAGCAGATTAAGAATTTAGTGATCGCGCTCGGTACCGCCATTGGTGATGTGTTTGATGTGTCGCGGTTGCGATACCACAAAATTATCATCGCGACCGACGCTGACGTCGACGGTGCGCATATTCGCACGCTTTTGCTCACACTCTTCTACCGCTACTTCCGACAACTGATTGAAGATGGGTACATCTACATCGCCCAACCGCCGCTCTATAAAATTCAAAAGGGGAAAGAGGTCACCTACGCATTTTCTGACGAAGAAAAGTTTGCGGTGTTGAAGGACCTGGGTGAGGAGGTGGTTGACGAAAACGAAGTTGAGGAAGAGGCGGGAGAGGAGCCAACCGAAGCTGAAGAAACAGAAACGAGCAAGAAAACCGGTAAAGTCCGTATTCAACGTTACAAGGGTCTTGGTGAGATGAACGCTGAAGAACTGTGGGAAACTACTATGAATCCAGCCAACCGAATTTTGAAACAGGTGCAGATTGAAGACGCACTTCGTGCCGACAAAGTCTTTGATGTTCTCATGGGTAACGATGTCCCAAGTCGCAAGTCATTTATCCAAAATAACGCCAAGATGGCGAATTTGGATATTTAAACAAAAAAGCGGCGCGGCCTTTGGCCGCGCCGCTTTTTTGTTTATGTTTTTATTTAGTTAAACGTTACCACCTGCGAGAATCTATCGTTGGTGGTGTTGAGGTCGGTATCTTCATCAATCGTGACTGTAAAGGTGTGGTTTGACTGACTGCCAGTCGTAAAACCAATCGCCACTACTGCTCGCTCGTTTGGTTTTAGTGGTGTTTGTGTTGATGACGTGTACTCTTCACCATTTGGCAGTGACACGGTGTACGTCCAGTCGTCTGAAGTCTTGGTGCCGAGATTTTTCACTTCAAACTGCAGGGCTCCAGTACTATTTTTCAGAATGGCTTGTGTAAAGAAACTATTATTTGCAATTCCGCCGGTGTTCAGAAAACGAGTCGCCAGGTCGGCGCGGCCATGCGGATCAGAGATAGGAATCTCGTACGTGTACGACTCTGTGAAATCAGGCACGCTACCCGTGGAAGCTTCGTTAGTGGCCGGCGCGCTAGGCTCCGTTTCACCGGCGTCGCTTGAAGAAGTGCTGGTTCCGACTGCCTCAGCCAGCTCGTTGTTCACCACGGTAAGAGTGGCGTTATCATACACGCGTGGTTTGATGTCGTTGGTGCCAAGAAAGGCGAGCGAGTAGGCAATGTCGGTGTAACGATTTTTTTCTGAATCAATGACGAGCGAGAGCGTCTTCGTATCTCCGAGGTTGTAGTTGACGGCGCAGGCGAGACTCCGTAGACCCTCGGTCTCTTTGATATCGATCGCCACTCCGTCTCTACACTCATACCGAAATACGTACGTTCCCGGCACTCGAGCTTTTGTCCAGGCGAGTTCAACTTCTTCGCCGGACTGGAGCAGTGTTTTGTTGCTCGTCACAATCAATGATCCGTCAGTTGGCGTATTCTTCTTTGTCTCTCCATTTGGTAATTCGTATTGCCTGACGCTCTCGGCGAGAGAGGCCAGAGAGGAGAATGCGCCCGGCACACGTTCGACGATTTGCACTGACAACCACGCAATAAGCACTATAAGGCTTAAAAACCCAATGATGGCGAGCGACTTTAAGATTGCACTCTTTTTTTCTGCTGTCTCTGTAGATTCCTGTTTCATAGCGATGGTATGGACTACCATATTAGATACCCTCTGTCAATAAATACCTCGTACCTTCTTCGCTATAGTGTAGTCGAAGTCGGACAGAGGACAAGACAAAAAACATTGACTTTTCATAAAAAAGGTGATATACTACAAAAACAAGTTAACAAAAAGCCATGCTGCCACTTTTTGATCACATTTGGGCCAAAAAAACAGCCTTTCTAGGGGTGTTTTTTCTGGTTTTCAGTATCTCTTACCTTTTTCTAGTGGCGATTGATTTTGTCCCCGAGCCAAAAGAACCAGCCACCACTGTCGGCGACACCCTCGCCGCCACTGCCGAAAGCATAAAGAATATTCAACCAGAAGACATCGTTGTGGTGGCCAATAGCCAAAGTGGTGATGATGAGAACGAGGTGGCCGTAGCTTCGGACGACGCGGTGAACGCGTCGCCGAGTGCGGTGCTACCAGACTCTATTCACATAGCCCGGCTCAACAAAACGGTGGCGGTGTTAAACCCGACTTCGCGCACGATTGCCGACCTCGATGCGGCCCTACTAGATGGCGTTGTTCGTCATCCTGATTCAGCGTCGCTTGATCAAGAGGGAAATATGTTTATTCTCGGCCACTCGAGCTATTTGCCAAACGTTATTAACCACAACTTCCAAGCCTTTAACGGCATTCAAAACTTAGAGTGGGGTGACCTCATCGAGGTGCGAAGCGGTGAGTCGGTATACGTGTACCGCGTCGAGAAGGTGTACAAGGCCAAGGTGGCCGGCACGGTCGTGCCAATAGCCGGTACTGGCAATATTCTCACGTTGGCCACCTGTAACAGTTTCGGGAGTACCGACGACCGCTACATTGTAGAGGCCAAGCAAGTGGAAGCGCTCACCTCGTAGTTATTTGACAAAACAACACTTTCACTTCATATTATAAGTGATATTGTGCTCCTAGTTGGGTTCTGAAAACCCGTTGGTTTTGTGGATTTACTTATTCCTGCGTGTATGTGTAGGTAGGAATATTAAGTTTATGAACATTATTAAGCCTAGAAAGCGTATGCAGAAAAAAATTAAATCAATCGCCAGCGTGCTGGTAGTTTTTGCGCTCACGATTAGCACTGTCGTAGCGCCCTTTAGTACCGCAGTGGCTACGACCACTGCCGTTTCAATAACCGAAGAGACACAGTCAGGAGAGTCCTCAGTCTCTTCAGTGAACGTAAATGAGACAGTGGTAAACGTGACGGCAGAGCAAGAGTCACACACCGAATCATACACAGAAACGAATGTGAGCGAGAGCGTCTTCTCGACCTGTAAACTCACCTCCAACGTGAACGTGGTGAACGCTGGTGGAAGTGTGATCCTCTCATGGGACACCGTCGGTTTCGACACCATCACCCTAAACGGCGAGACATTTTCTGATGCCAAGGGAAGCAAAACTTTCAACAACATCCAAGAAAGTACTACCTACCTTCTCGTCGCCACTACGGACGATGGTTCGCAAAACTGTACTGCGAAGGTCACTATCAAGTGTGACAAGCCGGTGCCGACTCCAGTCTTGTCGTGTAAAGAGGCTGGTTTTGACTTCGAGGTTGCCAAATTCGTGTGGCCGGTTGGCGGTCCATGGACAGTCAGTCAAATCGCTCCCGGGTATAGCATTAGTCTTTCTGGCAACCAACATGCGTTTTCGTGGACGGCTGGTCCGGCGGTCTCTGGCGTGCTCGTTATTGCGAATAACAGCGTGGCCAGCCAAGAATTTCCGGGCGGCCTTAGCGGTTCGATTTCTAAAGCGGACGTCGGCGACGGCACCAATGTGATTGAAAAAGCGCTTTTCTGTGGCGATCAGATTGAAGAACCAACGGAGTGTGTGCTCCAGCTTGAAAAATCTGCGAGCAAAGAACACGCAAAATCTAGTGATGAACTTACCTACACAATTTCTATTAAAAATACCGGCGATGCTAGCTGTACTGGTGGTGTAAAGATCGAAGATAAGCTTTCCGAACGGCTGACGTTTTTGAGCTACTCTGTTTCAGATAACATCACTCCGGGCTATGGAGAAAGTCCAGTCTATTCGGCTGATACTCGCACGTTGCAATTTAACGGCGGTACCTTCACGCCAAACGAGACCGGCACCATCACCATCAAAACCAAGGTGAAGGAGGTGGCTTCCTGTGAAAATATCACCATTACAAACCAAGCCAAGGCTTCTGCTAAGGAGCTTGATAACTTTGAAACCGGTGTAGACAGCAACCTTGTCCGTACAATTATCGACGGCACGTGTCCGCCCGATGAAGTGATCGAGTGTAGCGACTTTGGTCTCACGACCGTCGCGAAGTGGGTGTGGAACGTCGAATCAGGCGCGTTCAAAAAGAATACCGAAGCCGCCGGATACACTACGTCCGTAACCGGTCCGCAGACCAGAGTAGAGTGGACAGCAACGCCTGCGATCGAAAAGACTATTGCATCGGTACTGATGACTGACGGTTTTATGCAAGCGTTCCCAGGCGGCATTGCGGGAGTCATAAACGCATCCGATCTTACGAATGGCTCAAAAACTATCGACATCGTGACCATGTGCGCAGAACCGACTGAACCCCATGCGCCGAGCTGCGATCTCTTTACTGCGACTCCGAGTACAATCTCGAGGGGTGGTTCAGCAATCTTGGAGTGGCGTACACAGAACGGCAGTCGTGTCGTCATTAACAACGGCATTGGCGAAGTGACAGCGACCGGTACGACATCCGTAAGTCCGCTTACCACCACAACCTACTTACTTTCTGTATTTGGTTCCGAGGGTCAGGTAGACGACACGTGTGAGGTGCCGGTCACGGTGGTGACCAATTCGGTGCCTATGTGTGAGAACTTCACAGCCACGCCAAATAAAGTGGCGGCCTCTGGAGGCACAACCACGCTCGCGTGGTCAATCACCGGCGGCTCGAACATAAATATCACCCCTACTATCGGTAGCGTCACTGCGACCGGTACTCGTGATGTGTTTGTGTCTTCCGCGACTACGTATTTACTTACTGCCACTGACAGCGACGGCGACGAGGTGACGTGCCAAGCACCAGTCACACGTGACCAACAAACAGTCTTTAGCTGTGCGAACAACGTAGTGTTTAGCGCGTCCGACACAAGCATTGACCGAGGCGACTCTGCAACACTCACTTGGTCTACGACTGACGTCGATACAGTAGCAATCAGCGGCATCAACGCCTCCTCTCTCTCGGGGAGTCAATCCGTGTCGCCGCGCACCGACACCTCGTACGTCCTCACGGCCACGAAAGACGGATCAAGCGTTGAGTGTCCTGTTGCAATCGATGTTGATTCTGGCGGCGGCGGTGGAGGCGGCGGTAGCGCCTCTCCACGATGTGAGTTGACGATTTCTGACACGAAGATTAAAGCGGGCGAGGAAATTACTTTACGCTGGGATACCTCACGCGCCACCGAAATCAGCATTACCGACAATCGCGGCAACGAAGTATTCACTACCGAAGACCTATTGAATCGTGACAAGGCAGATTTCTACGATGGTTCAATTGATTTAAAGCCGACTCGCGATACTAAATATACGTTGGTGGCCGAGCGAGGTTCCCGTGATGACGAATGTGAAGTAAGTGTTGATGTTGAGGATTCGGTGGTGGTAGTACAAACTCGCGACCAGCAACCGCTCGTCGCTGGTATCTCTTTGAGCCAAGTGCCATACACTGGCTTCGAAGCCGGTCCTGTACTCACGCTATTCTTCTACACTGTCCTCGTGGCGTGGGCGTTCTACATCTCATATCTGCTAGTTATCCGACGTCGCGAAATGCCAACGCTCGAGCAAGCTGCGGTGATCGGCAACCGTCTCACCATGCAACAGGCAGAAACGGTTCGACCTGATATTTTCCCAGCCGTTTCGGTTCCAGAAAAAGTCTCTAGTTTACCAACCAATCTGCCAACCGGCGCGCCAACTATTGGGTACGCGAACGTGGCAACTGACGCGATGTCAGCTCATCCACATCATGCGACCGACGCCGAAGTGACCGAGCTTGAAAACCGTGCTCACAGTCAAAAAGCCCTTCTTTCAAGTGATGCTGTTCGACACTTTATCGCCACGACCGAAGGCGTCGTCGAGCGGAACGAAGCACTTGATCAAGTAATTGCTGAGGCCAAAAAGCGCTATCCGCTTGAAGATGGCTGGGTTGTCGTCAATGAGGCGCGGATGCAGAATCTCTGTGCCGTTTGCCAAGTAAATGCAAGGCAACCACAAGCCACACCGTACGTTCCGACGACCATTCCAGACGGAAGCGGGTCGCTCGCGGAAGCGATCGTCACCGGCAACCTAGTGGCGGCGTATGAGATGATCGGCCGTCGACCAATGTTTGCACTCGCTGATGCGGCGGCTGACCTCGACTCGCTTTATCGAGTCAGACGTGGTGGTACCGACAAGATTTCTGATTTGCTCCGCGAACACACCAAGAATTTATCCGATGAGCAGATCAAGGACATGATTAAAGCGCTCACGGGCGCGCTCGATGGCACCTATACTGATGAGCCGTCAGCCGTGAAGATGGCTATCATGAAAGCGGTCAAAGTTTTAAAGTAGATTGCACCGCACGAAAAAAGCCGCCCTTACGGGCGGCTTTTTTCGTGCTTCTATTATCTTGCTACGTTCATTTCACCAGATAATTTCACCAGCAGTTCGGCTGGCGTCATTGTCGTCGACCCACCGGTATCACGTGATTCTAGTGTTATGGTTTTCGCCTCAACTTCTTTGTCTCCGATAACGATAAAGTAGGGGAGTTTCATTTTTTTCGCTTCGCGGATCTTTTTACCCATTCCCTCATTGGAATCATCAAGTTCGACGCGGAAGTTTTGCTTACGCAAAACTTCCGCTACCTCACGCGCATAGGTATTATGGGTATCCGAGACCGGAATCACTGCCAGCTGCACCGGCGAGAGCCAGAGTGGGAAGTTGCCGCCGAGATGCTCGATGAGAACCGCGATGAAGCGTTCAAGCGAACCTGCAATAGCGGCATGAATCATAACAACCGGCTCCTTCTCGCCTTTCTCGTTAATGCAGTGCAGGTGGAAACGTTCCGGTTGAAGACGATCAAGTTGGATGGTGGCGACCTGATGTGTGCGACCGATTGAGTCGAGCGCCATAAAGTCTATCTTAGGGGCGTAGAAAGATGCTTCACCAACGCCAATGAAATATTCGACCCCTCGCGCTTCGGCGATTGTTTTCATTAGTGTTTCCGAGTCAGCCCAGACTTTCTCGTCACCGAGATATTTATCTTTTTGGGCTGGATCATGGAACGAGAGACGAACCTTAAGTGAGAAGTGAAACGCACTATAGAAGGTGTCGACAATATCCCAAATTGCCTCAATCTCACTACGCAACTGTGATTCGCGACAGAATACATGCGCGTCGTCTTGCGTGATGGAAAGTACGCGGGTAAGACCAGCGAGCTCGCCAGATTGTTCGGCGCGGTAGACCATAGTGGTTTCGGCATAGCGTTGGGGAAGTTGTTTATACGACCGAGGCTCCGAGTCAAATATTTGAGTATGGTGCGGGCAATTCATCGGTTTGAGTACGTACTCCTCACCGTCGTCACCTTCCTTAGCGCGTACCTTAAACAAATCTTCACTGTATTTGTTCCAGTGACCGGAAGTTTCGTAGAGCGCTTTTTTAGCAAGGTGAGGAATTGTAACCGGTTGGTAACCCTTAGCTTTTCGAAGTTCTTGCACAAAGGCGTCAATTTGTTGACGAAGCACAGTGCCCTTTGGCGTCCATAATGGTAATCCTGGTCCGACAAGTTCGGAGAAGGTAAATAGACCAAGTTCCTTGCCGAGCTTGCGGTGGTCACGTTTTTTGGCTTCTTCGAGTTGGGTGAGATGAGCGTCGAGTTCTTCCTTGGTGTTGAAGGCTAGGCCATAGATGCGCGTCAGCATCGGATTCTTCTCGTCGCCGCGCCAGTAGGCGCCGGCGATTTTGTCTAATTTGAATGAGTCTGGATCAATGTCCTTATTCGGATGCTCGACGTGGCCGCCACGGCAAAGGTCGGTAAAACCGCCACAGGTGTAGAGGGTGACTGGTTCGGCTTTTTGTTCAATCTCGTCAATGAGCTCGAGTTTGAATTCATTTCCCTTGAAGTACTCTCGCGCTGCTTCCGTCGAAACCTCCTCGTGCGAGAATCCAGTCCATTTATTGAGAAGTTTCTTCATCGACTTTTGCAAGTCTTTTAGGTCGTCATCGCCCGGCGCTGCACTATCACTGAAGTCGATATCATAGTAGAAGCCAGTGTCGATAGCGGGGCCGAGAGTGAGTTTGGCGTGCGGGTATTTTTCTAAGACCGCTGCGGCCAAAAGGTGCGCAAGGGTGTGACGTTTGTGTTCAAGGTTTTTGTCCATGCTGTTTTTAAAATTAATAAGGCGAGTCGATGGTGGTACGTACTCGACTCGTACGCTCCTGCGGTGCCCCAGCCAAACCCTCCCACCGCTAGTCGCTCCTTGCTGAGTACGCACGCACCATACCTCGCTTTGGCGTTTTTAAATAAATAGCCCGCGCAAAAACAAGAAAATTCTTGTTTTTGCGCGGGCGATCTAGCCGCGGTTCCACCGCGCTTCCAGGCGAACCTGGCACTCTTTGTTTTCAGATTAGGAAAGCGTGCTTTCGAGCAAAGCTCCGGTGGTTGGTCGCCACTGCAATCTCTGCCTTCTCATCGTATCGCGTCATGAAATTTTGTCAAAGAAAAACCGCGCCCGATGCATGTGTGGGCGCGGCCAGCTACTCAGTCCTCGAACCATTTCTTGTGTGCGACGGCAGTCTTGTCAATGCTCAGCCCGGGAAAAGCTTCGATTCCAGACCAGTTTAGTTTGTACAAGCCATCCCCGTCAAAGTAGTCTCGATCATAGTACCGCTGGCCTTGAGTGACTGAAATAGGATGCTGTCGTAAGAGATCTTCAACATGATCTGCGATGACAGCGCTCAGGTTAGTAATGATGTTAGATCCTAGTTCATTACGCAACATGATGGGATCAAAAGCCAATTTTGAAATATCAACCCTAGGGTACCCACCCTTCCATAACCTTACAGGGACGTCTCCCTTTAGGAATTGCAGTTGCATGTACGCCGAATATTGTCCCCCTACAGACGTGAGCCGCGCTCGGGTGTCAATCTCTAGAAAGGCCTTGCCAACAGTGATAGCCATTAAAGAACTCCTCCGTTTGTTTCGAGAGTAACCTACGCTTCAACCGAAATTGTGTCAATAGATTGCGTGGTCGGTGTCAGTGATTTCAGCTTTTCGATCACAATGCTTGGTTCGCCGCTTCTGATATTGAGACGACCTTTAACGATGATACACTGTCCGGGTTGGAGTAAGTCGCGCTCAGCATAATACGAGTCGGGGAAAGCCACCATTTCGATGGAGTCGGTCTGATCAACCAATTTAACGAATGCCATACGGTCGCCTTTCTTGGTGAGAAGTTCGCGCACGCTTTCGACCATACCGGTCGTGATCGCTGGTGCGCCTTGGTAGCCACCGCGCACCGCCTTGATGCGGGGACGCTTCTTCATTTCTTCGGTGTGGTCGTCAAGCGGATGTCCAGATACATACACGCCAAGAAGTTCCTTCTCCCATTGCAGTTTTTGAGCCAGGGGAATGTCGGGAGTACGGTTGAGAACGAGATTGCTCACCGCTCCAACGTCGACAAACAATGATTCCTGGCTCGACTCTTTGCCGGCCACTTGTTCTTTATTGAACGCTAAGAGCACCTCAAGGTTGCCGAAAAGTTCGCCGCGGTCGCCGAAGCGATCGAATGCTCCAGCGCAGACCAATGCTTCAAGGGATTTTTTATTCAAGTTGCGGTCTTGAATGCGAGAGAGGAAATCTTGGAGAGAAGAGTACGCGCCATTTTTCTTTCGTTCCTCCACAATCACTTCGGTGATGCCGGCGCCGAAGTTTTTGATGGTCGTGAGCCCGAAGCGGATGGTTTGCTGGCCAGGCACAACGCTAAAGTCTGCAAACGACTCGTTGATGTCCGGTGGCAGAACCTCGATGTTCATCCGTTCACATTCGTAGATAATTTCGGCGATTTTTTCGGTATCGCCGGAGTCGGCCGTGAGTACGGCCGACATATACTCGACCGGAAAGTTGGCTTTCATGTAGGCGGTCTGGTAGGCGACTCGACCGTAGCTCGCCGCGTGTGCCTTGTTGAATCCATAGGCGGCAAAGGGCTCTATGAGCCGCCAGAGCTGGTCGGCTTTTTGCTCACTCATGCCGTTTTTTACCAACCCCGAAATGAGTTTGTCTTTTTCGGCCGCCATGACTGCGGGAATTTTCTTCCCCATTGCTTTCCGGAGCTTGTCGGCTTCAAGCCAAGAGTACCCGGCCAGTTTAATGGAAATCATCATCACATCGTCTTGATAGGTGATCACGCCGTACGAACGATCAAGAATATCCTCCATGCGCGGGTCGAGGAATGTCACGAGCTTCGGATCGTGTTTGCGCTCGATGTATTGCGGGATTGATTCCATCGGGCCGGGGCGGTAGAGCGCGACCATGGCATTGATATCGTGGATGGTGGTCGGCTTCAGCTGTTTTAAAAAGGCGGTCATGCCGGAGCCGTTGAGTTGGAACAGACCCATCGTCGCGCCGCGCGCCAGAATTTCAAAAGTTTTTTTGTCGTCGAGCGGGATCTGCTCGATGTCAATATCGATGTTGCGAATTTTCCGTACACGACGGACCGCGTCGGCGAGTATGGCGAGGTTTTTGATGCCGAGGAAGTCAAACTTCAGAAGACCGACACCATCCTCGCCGACGCTCTTCATTTCGTACTGCGTAATAAACTTGCCGGTTTTAGGGTCGGGTTGGATGGGTACAAATTGATCAAGAGGGAGGGGAGCAATGACGACACCAGCGGCGTGGACGCCAAGGTGCCGCACACGACCCTCAATTTGTTTTGCTAAGTCAATGATTTCTTTGGACTCAGAGTCCTTGGTGTACAGTTCTTCGAGGTCGGGTTCGATTTCCAAGGCCTTATCAATGGTCATCGGGAACCCTTGGCTACCCATCGGAATGAGTTTGGCGATGCGATCGCCGGTGTTGTATGAGTGACCAAGCGCCCGCGCCACGTCGCGCACCGCCGCCCGCGCCATCATGGTGCCAAAGGTACCGATTTGAGCAACTTTATCAGCCCCGTATTTCTCTTTCGCATACTCAATGATCTCGTCGCGGCGGTTGTCGGCAAAATCCATGTCAATGTCTGGCGCTGACGGACGTTCGGGGTTGAGGAAGCGCTCAAAGGGAAGTTTGTACTCAAGCGGGTTTACGTTCGTGATACCGAGCACGTAGGTAGTGAGAGAACCAGCAACCGACCCGCGGATGGTGGTGAGGATTTTCCGCTCACGGGCTTCGCGAAGCAGGTCTCCTACCACCAAGAAGTATTTTTCATACCCCTTCATTTTGATCAGGCCAAGTTCATAATCCAGTCGATCTTTTACCTCTTTTTCATCGAGGCTAAGTCCGCGCCAGGTCACTCCCGCGTACGCTGACACCCGAAGTTCCTCGTCCGGCGTGCGACCACTCTCAATGATGTAGTTTGGAAAGTACCAATGGGTGCCGATCTCAATCTCAACGTTGCAGTCGTTCGCGATTTTGATGGTATTCGAGATTGCTTCAGGCGCGTCGCTGAACCACTCTTTCATTTGTGTTTGGGTAGTGAACGAAAAATTTTCTGCTCCATCGCGCTCGTTTGTGGTATCAACGACGCCGCCATTTTGGATTTTCACCATCGTCTCCCGCGCCAGCCTGTCCTCGGGTTTGAGGTAGTACACGTCGTGTGCGGCCAGAAGCGGCGTGTGGTTTTTTTGTGCGATGTCTCGAATGCGTTTTTGATTTTCTTCATGGTCGAGGATTTCCGGATGGTACGAAATTTCTAAATAGCAGTCCTGTCCGAACACACTGCGATACCAGTCGAGGCGCTGTTCCGCTTTTTCTTGATTGTGATCTTTGAGCGCTTGGGCAACTTCGCCAGCAAAGGAAGGGATGATACAAATGAGATCTTGTTTGAATTCTTGCAAAAGCTCATCGTCTATGCGCGGACGGTAGTAAAAACCTTCTAGGTTGGAGCGTGTCACTAGCTTGATGAGATTCTGATAGCCACCGAAAGTTTTTGCGAGCAAGACCAGCCGTGACCGCGGCTTGTCGATGTTGGTCTCTTTATCGAAACGGGTTCGTGGGGCGAGATAGGCATCGATGCCGATGATTGGTTTTATTCCGGCGGCGGCGCAGGCTTTGTAGAAGTCGATGGCGCCGTAGAGGGCACCGTTGTCGGTGATGGCGAGTGCGTCCTGCCCATCGGTTTTGGCGGCTTTGGCCAGTTCCTTTGGAGTAGGGATGGCGCTTAAAAGTGAGTAGTGGGAGTGGACGTGCAGGTGGACGAAGTCGGCGGTCAGCTTAGCCATGGGGGCATTATAGCATCGCTCGGAGGCGCTTTAAAACTGCAGAGTGCTACAAGCCATGATTTGTATACTCCGTACATTACGAAAATCACAAAACTCGCCTAAAGGCTCAAACAGTTGCGATTTTCTATGTCCGTTCGTTACAAATCTATGACTTTTCGCAATGCAGTTTTAAAGCGCCTCCTCACTTGTGTTCGTTAGTGTTCTCCGCAATTTAAACTGAAATTTTCCAAATGGATAAACTTAAAAGCACGAAATATACTAGAATGCCACAAGTTATTATTGTTTTGGAAGGAACCTTGATTCCGGTGAATTTTTCTAGGTAATGTTGGATTATTTCACGGTTTGGATTTATGGTTTTGTCATATTTATTTCGCAAAGTAAATTCCCATTTTGATAGTGGGCAGTAGCCGAGAAAAATCCAAGAACCAATCCAGCTACTCATAAGAAACCAATAGACAAAATGATACTTAGGAAAATTCCACCCAATGAGAAAGAAAACTCCCAGGCAGAAGTGAATGATAAAAATTAGATTGGCGGTCCAGACGTAAAGCCACTTCATGCATAAAGTATAATACGAAACATGAAATATCTCGTTGGAGTAGACGAGGCGGGGCGGGGGCCTTTGGCGGGACCGGTCGCGGTCGGAGTAGTGAAAGTACCGGTTGATTTTGACTGGACACTGATTCGAGGGGTGGGAGATAGTAAAAAAGTGTCGCCGGCC
>JBBTRC010000012.1:0-54129 GCA_038065355.1 Patescibacteria group bacterium | reverse complement strand
GACTGCTCCCTCACGGGAGAGGAAGGTGAGGATGACGCCAGGTCAGCATGTCCCTAGATGCCTCGGGCTGCACTCGTGATACAATGGGTAGCACAACAGGACGCAATACCGTAAGGTGGAGCAAATCCTTAGAAAACTACTCTCAGTTCGGATTGTGGGCTGCAACTCGCCCACATGAAGCCGGAATCGCTAGTAATCGTGAATCAGCACGTCACGGTGAATACGTTCCCGAGCCTTGTACTCACCGCCCGTCAAGTCAGGGGAGTCGGAAGTGCCCGAAGTACCACCCCGTGTGGTCCTACGGTAAATTCGATAACAAGGACTAAGTCGTAACAAGGCACGGCTAGCGGAAGCTGGTCGTGGATTAATTCCAATTGGACACGTCGTTGCAATTCAGGTAACTGAAGAGCGAATAACGGCTAATTGGTCGGTGTTATGTGCCTCAATTGAGCACATAACGAGACATGATACTCAATTCTCGAAACTGGTATCAGACGCTTGGGAAAGACCAGGACCAAAGGATAAGACAAAAGAGCATATGACTTTATGAGCAAAAATTGCCCCAATACTGCGTTGCTGTTCGGTAAAATAATTCTCACTGGACTTCTGTCCCGCTCGAATTATTTTCCTCCAGCGCCTAGTCTTGAAACAATTTTTGCTCATAAAGAACTCCTACGAACAGCCGCCAGATTTTCACCACAAGGGCACTTCCATTTTTATGGTCGCGCTCTGACGCTTCCTAAAAATTAGGTCGCAAGAAAATCTGGCGGCTGTTTTTGTGCGCTAAATTTCTAATTCTAAATACACGTGCCCGGAGCACCAAATTGCGTGCAAAAATCAAACGGGGGAGCCGATGTGTCGAGACCAAGCGTGACCACAAACAAATTCACAATCCCCCAGAAAATAATAATAATCACGAATGCGATGATGCTATAGAGGGCAAGATTTTTCGCCTTCTCCCGCCCTTCTTCGCTTGTACTTCCCAGCACAAAATAACGGATAGCGTTGATGACAAACATCAGAAACGCCAGTCCAAGCAGGAAGTAGATTACGACGTTGTTGATAAAGAGCACAATGTTCACCGCAAACGCTTGCAGTGAAGCTTGGGCAAATATCACGTTCGGCAATAAGAGGGCAAAGAGTGCCACTGTATGTCTAAGGCGCATACAAAAATTATATCGCACCCGCCCGCACGAAAAGCCCCGTATCCATTCTTGACATATTATTAAAATAATGCTATTGTCTACAGCGGTGGCGGTGGGGTAGTCCTGAGCACAGAAAGGGTGTTTGATGACTACCAATACAAAAATTAACTGCGCGACGTTAGGGCTGCTGTTTTTGATGGCCGCCGTAGCGATTATCGGTTGGCTGACGACGCCAATCGTGTACGTTGATGCCGACCTCAATCTATGCATTGCAGAGATCAGGGTCGGTGGCGAACTTAAGCCTTGCGAATTCCTTCCGGAAGGGAGGTACCGACCGATCAAGGTTTCGCCCGGCATGACGTACGAAGAGCTCAAGGCTCGATTCGAACCAAAATGACTTTATTCCGGCCGGCAAGTATTACCTTGCCGGCTTATTTTTTGCCTCTTACATTTCCAAAAAAAATTTGCTATAGTGCTCGTCACTTGCGACATTCTTCGTCCGTGCGGGCTGAAAAATTTGAACCGCTTCAAATTTTTCCCGTCCGCGTAGCGGCAGCTGTTGTGAGTTTACGAACAAGGCTGAGGGTTGGTAGCATTCGACTGACTCCTTAACAGGAGCTGTCCACTTTACTGATATTTTGTTTGTTTAATTCGTCCGTGCTTAGCTCAGCTGGTAGAGCATTCGACTGATACTCGAAAGGTCCTAGGTTCGAACCCTAGAGCACGGACGAATCGCGCAAATTGCAAAATATCTAGTAAAGTCTTGCGAAGTGACATTGAGTCACTTCTCACTCGAAAGGTCCTAGGTTCGAACCCTAGAGCACGGACAGAGGGTTTAACTGTGCCGTGCGAGCTGAAAAATTTGAACTGCTTCAAATTTTTCCCGATCGCGAAGCGAATCGCCGATATTTATGAGGCGATAGGGTTGGTAGAGCATTCTTTCGTCCAGCAATTTCGCCTACGGGAGGGCGAAATTGGGACGTAACACCACAAGGGCACTTCCATTTTCACAGTCGCTGGCTCCTTGAAAATTAGGTCGAACCCTAGAGCACCCCTATTGAATAGTTACTTGCTTCTTTCAATACTGGCGCACGGACAAATTACATAACAGCGAAGTGGGATTTTTAATGCGTCATTTTAAAATTGAAAAAGGTATTGATAAGAAAGTTCATAGTGCCCACTAGACCAGCGATAATCGTTCGAGCCAAGTACAGATTGAGATTGAGGTTTTGATGAAGGTAGAGCGTGCCGTTCACAATAATAAAAAGGCCAATGGTCGCGAGCCCAACAAAATACGCGTAGCCCAAAAGTTTTGTTCGTCTGGTGCCCTGGAACACCCAGAAGTAGCTAAAGAGAAAATTTACACTGACAGCAATGATAAAGCCAAGCGCCACCGCTGTACCGTCTGGGAGGTGACCAAAGGTTCTAAAAAGATAAATGAGAAAGACATCAAACAGGTAGGTACCAGTACCGACTGTTGTATATTTTATAAATCGCTTCGACAGCCTACCCAGTCGGTCAAACGTCATGTGTGTTTAAAGTGAGAAATCTTCAATGTCTCCTACCGGCATGTTCACCTTTTCCTCTAGGGCTCGCGTTTGCGTTTGTAGGTCTCGTGTCACCGCCTCAAGTTCAAGCGCGATATGATACACAAAGAACGCAAAGAGCATGGTAATGGCCCAGGCGACGTAGGGGAAGATTTTTAAAGACTCAAAGCTACGGTCGGTTTTTCTGACTACCATATATGCAAGTATAGCACCGTAGACTGGCCTTGGTGAGGTTTTTTGTCTATGATGGTGTGCATGTCGTTTAAAGACTATTTTGCTGGGAAACGGGTAACCGTTATGGGACTGGGGCTTCTGGGACGCGGTGTTGGAGACGCCGCGTATATTGCCGAAGCTGGCGCCACTGACATCGTTGTAACCGATCTCAAAACTGAGGAAGAGCTTGAGGAGTCGGTTGCTCAACTTAGAAAATATCCGAATATCCGCTTTGTACTGGGAGAGCATCGAAAAGAAGATTTTGTTGACCGGGATTTTATTTTGGTGGCGGCCGGCGTTCCGATAGAGTCTCCGTACCTAGCGCACGCCCGCGAAGCGGGCGTGCCACTCACGCAGAGCGCGGCGTTGTTTGCCGAACTGTCACGAGTGCCAATAATTGGCGTGACTGGCACGCGCGGCAAAAGTACCGTGACCCACATGATTCACCATGTGCTTAAAGAAGTGACTGGAGCAGACATTCTGCTCGGCGGGAATGTACGAGGGGTCTCAAACTTGCAGCTTCTCAACCAAGTACAAGACGACTCGCTCTGCGTCATGGAACTCGACTCGTGGCAGCTCCAGGGTTTTGGCTGGTCAACAATTTCGCCAGCGGTGGCGGTGTTCACCAATTTCATGGAAGATCACCTCAACTACTACACCGCCACCGACCGCACTGTTACTGAAGCGATGGATAGTTACTTTGCGGACAAAGCAAACATATTCAAGTATCAAGATGAAAGCGGAGTATTCATTACCACCCCAGAAGTGTTTGAACGAGCTAAAAAATTAGCTGGTGTGACACTGGGTCAGGAAGTGGTCTTGGTTGACGCTTCGGAAATCCCCGAAGACACACTTCTTAGCATGCCTGGAGAGCACAATCGATTGAATGCTGCTCTGGCCTACGAGGCGCTGAAGGCCGTCTCGCTTTTGGATGATGAGATTTTCTCCGGTCTTGCGAGTTTTCCCGGTGTGCCTGGGCGCTTGGAATATCTTGGCGAGCGAGACGGCCTTAAAATCTACAATGACAACAATGCCACCACGCCACAAGCGACGATAGCGGGCTTGCGCGCAGTTGGCGACCAAGACGCTAAAAATGTCATACTTATCGCTGGCGGCACCTATAAGAATGTTGACCCGACACCGCTCATTGCGGAGATACCACACTACTGCAAGAAAGTGCTGTTGTTGCCTGGAACGGGTACCGATATCCTGAATGGAAAAATTGAGGCGGAAGTAGTCGGAAGTTTGGAAGAAGCGGTGAAAGCCGGGCTGGCCTTTGGCCAGCCCGGCGACGTGCTTCTCTTCAGCCCCGCCTTCGCTTCATTTGGCCTTTTCAAAAACGAGTACGAACGCAATGATGCGTTCGTGAAAATAATCAACCAGCATGCTGCAACATAAACCACGATCGTTCCTCTATCGAAATCTTAGAGAGGCATACTACACCGTCTATAACCCACTCATCCGACTATATCATGCGGTTCTGAAACCACGCGGTGAGGGAGTAAAAAGTTTTATTTTCAACGGTGACAAGCTCTTACTCGTGAGGATCGGTTATGGCCATAAAAGTTGGGTGTTGCCAGGCGGAGCAGTTGATGGAAAAGAAACGCTCGAACAGGCGGCTATCAGAGAAACGAAAGAAGAAACCGGCATCGAGCTAGACTCGCTCACGTATGTCACTAAAACAGTATTTGACAACAACGGAGCCGAAGTAACCAATCATTTTTTCGTCGGTTCTTCAGAAGATAACGCTCTTATAATTGACGACCAAGAGATTATTGATGCCGGCTGGTTTGCGTTACACGCGCTTCCAAATCCGCGCCGAGAAAAATTAGACAAAGAAATCAAACTGTATAATGAATGGAAACATGGAAGGCATACATAAAATTCATTTTATAGGTGTTGGCGGCATCGGGATGTCGGCGTTGGCTCGACATTTGAAACAGGAGAAAAAAATCGTGAGTGGTTCCGACCGTAGCTTGTCTCCAATCACCAAACAGCTGAGCCGAGAAAGAATTCAAATTTTTGGTGAACAGGTAGCAGAAAATATCACCAAAGATATCGACCTTGTGATATACACCGAAGCGATGTCAAAAGATCATCCAGAAATGGAAGCGGCCAGAGCACTGCATATACCGATGATGAATTATTTTGAAGCGCTTAGCGTCGCCATGAATCCGTACTACCTGATTGCAGTCTCGGGTACGCACGGCAAGACCACCACCACCGCCATGATTACCGATATTTTTGAAGCGGCCGAGAAAGATCCGACGGCGGTCATTGGCTCATTGCGATCGAAGACAAAAAGCAACTACCGAGCGGGTAAAAGTAAATACGCCGTTGTCGAAGCCTGTGAGTACAAAAAAGATTTTTTGCACCTTACGCCAGATGTTTTGGTGATTACCAACATTGAACTTGATCATACTGATTTCTACCCAACTCTCGCTCAGGTGCAATCTGCCTTTCGTGAAATGATAGGACGGGTAAATGAGGGCGGAGTGGTCGTAACCGACGCTTCGCACGGAAATATACTTCCAGTACTCAAAGATTTTACCGGTACGATTATCGACTACAAAAAATTTCTTGATCTCGAGCTACCGCTGAAGCACCCAGGTCTCCACAACCGCCAGAATGCCGCCGCCGCGAAAGCGGTGGCAAAACACGAAAAGGTTGCGAATGACACCATTGATGAGGCGCTCAAGAGCTACGCCGGTACCTGGCGCCGCTTCGAGTTCAAAGGCGACCTCAACGGAGCGCCAGTCTACGACGATTACGCACACCACCCAACCGCGATAAAAGCCACCCTCGAAGCAACGCGTGAAGCCTACCCCGATCGCCGCATTGTAGCGGTTTTTCAACCGCACACCTACACTCGTACTGTCGCTTTGTTTAAGGACTTTGCCAAATCGTTTGCGAGGGCGGACGAAGTGATTTTGTTGCCGATTTATGCCGCTCGTGAACAGAACACGACTGGCGTAAACAGCCGCGAGCTCGCGGTCGCGGCGCTCGAATACGCACCGAATACCCGCTATCTGGACTCTCTCCCACTCGCCCTCGATGAGCTAAGACGGACTATTACCAAAAATGACGTGCTCATTATTATGGGTGCGGGGGACGTCACGAAATTAGCTGATGCGTTGACGGCGTGACGATTTTCGCCATGGCGAACACTGACTAGTAGGGTCAACGCTTTTCATTTTAGGATGTAATGGTAGTGTAAAGGGCACTATGACCAATTACGGACTACTTTCACTCGTTGCGACTCCCATCGGGAATTTGGAGGATATTACACTGCGGGCTTTGCGGACGCTTAAGGAGTGTGACTATGTGCTCTGTGAAGACACGCGAGTGACGGGGAAGCTCCTAGTGCACTATGAGATTAAGAAGCCACTCCGACGGTACGACGCGCACACGAGCGAGCACGTACATACACAAATTATTGAGGACGTGCTCGCGGGGAAGCATGTCGCGCTTGTGAGTGACGCCGGAACGCCCGGGATTAGCGATCCTGGGGTGCTGTTGGTAACGCGCGTGCGTGAAGCAGGCGTGCGGATTGAAATAATACCCGGCCCATCGGCTGTGACCTCCGCTGTCGCACTCGCGGGTATCGCTGGCAACCAATTTACTTTTCTGGGCTTTGTACCGCAGAAAAAGGGACGGGAGACTTTTTTTAAAAATCTTCACACCCACGCACAACCAGTGGTGTTTTTTGAATCAACGCATCGGATCATGAAAACCCTAGACGCGCTCAGGGCGGCTGTACCAGAGGCGACTATCTACTTCGCTCGGGAGCTCACGAAGCTTCACGAAGAATTACTGACCGGCACGGCAGTCGAGCTCGCGCAGATTCTGCAGGCAGAGCCGGTGAAGCAAAAGGGTGAGTTTGTCGTTCTAGTTGAAAGTCAAAAATAAAAGAGGTAGCGTCCAGCAATTTCGGACGGGGAAAAGTCCAAAATTGAGACATTCACCACAAGAGTATTTCCATTTTTATATTCCTTCTAGTCATTAAAAATTAGGTCAATTCAGAATAGTTGTTACACTCCTTTCTTCATTTAAATTCGTAGTGATTGTGGAGGCGCGATAGGGTAGGGTATACTGCTGCCATGTCACGCGAAACAACTGTATTTTTACTGGGAATGTTGCTTACTATTGTGCCGTTTTTGGGCATTCCGCTTTTGTGGCGGCAGTATTTGATAGTCGGTATCGGTATCGTACTGGTCCTGGTCGGTTACGCGTTACGGCGGAAAGTGTTCCTCTCCCGCATCGACAAAGGAAACGGTGAGCGAGGAACCGACTCATTCACCGAAACGACCAACGCGCACGTGGATGATCGTACGATAGAATAAACCTATGCCCATCTTGGCAACATCCCTCTTAGTTCTGGCTGGTGTCTTTGCCACAATCACTTTTTTTCCGCCGGCAGTGTTTGATGTGCACTACAAACGACTACCGCCGGATGCGTCAGACACAACGATTGTGTCTTCGGTGTCGCGAGAAATATCAGAAAATACTCCCGAGGATACACGTCCGATTGTTCGACATATACCGCTCCCTGAGCAAGTGAAAGGAATCTACATGACCTCCTGTGTGGCCGGTACGCCGAGTTTTCGAGAGCAGTTGGTACGGCTGGCACAAGAGACTGAAATCAATAGCATCATCATAGACATCAAAGATTATTCCGGCACCATTTCATTTCCCCCGACGGCCGAGCCACTGAAGCCAGCTTGGCAGAATGCCCGTTGTGGCACAAAGGACATGCGGCAGTTGGTCGAGATGCTTCACGACAACGGAATTTTTGTCATTGGCCGCATTACCGTCTTTCAAGATCCATTTTATGCGCCGCAACACCCGGAGTTGGCGGTGCTACGCGGCGATGGGATACAGGTATGGAGAGATTTTAAGGGGTTGACCTTCATTGATGTAGCCGCGAAACCCTACTGGGACTATATTCTTGCACTATCAGTGGATACGTATAATCTAGGTTTTGACGAACTAAATTACGACTACGTGCGCTATCCCTCTGACGGTAATATGGCTGACACTTTTTATCCGCAAAGTATCGCAAGTGAGTATGGAATGGACCGGCAGGCAAACCTTGAGGCGTTTTTCAAATATTTAAATGCACAGTTGGATGACGAGTCACGTTTTTTAAGCTACCGACACGAGAACACCGGTCGGGCATCGAGCACCCCGTGGACGTCGGTTGACCTCTTTGGCATGACCACTACAAATTTTGATGATCTATCGATTGGCCAAGTGCAAGATCGGGCGGCTCCGTATTTTGACTTCATCGCGCCGATGGTGTACCCCTCTCACTACCCTAATAGTTTTCTTGGTTTAGGAAATCCGAATGATCACCCCTATCAAGTGGTGTACCACGCGATGAAAGTTGGTGTTGAACGAATGGAAGCGCCGGTGACCCCTATGCGCGGCTTCGCGCACGAGCGTCTCGGCACTTCAACGCCGGCAAGCTACCGCAAGCCGGCGTACGGCCCCGAAAAATTCCGCACCTGGATACAAGATTTTGACTATGGCGGCGACTACGACGCGGCCGACGTACGAGCTGAGATTCAGGCGAGCTATGATGCTGGGGTTATGAGCTGGATGATCTGGGCGCCGAGCAACATCTACACCCGCGCCGCCTTAGAAACAGCCGAGGCTGTACAAGAATAATGTGTGTCGTATAGTAAGAGAGGAAAGGGAGGTGACGCATTATGGGTATTGGTTGTTGTCCTCAAAACCAACTGACACAAGACCATGAGCGCTCTATGCAAGACGTCGTCGCATGTAAACGGCGCTACGAGCAAATGTCCGACGACGAGCTAGAGAGAACACTCGAACAGTTTGGTCGGAACGGTGAGACGAGTCTCGGCGCTCTACTGTGTGACGCGATTAAGCAAGAGCTCGCAAATCGCAAGAAAGCTCGTGGGATTGCCGAACTCATGAACTGTTCGGCCTAATCGTGACTATTAAAGCGGCGCCTACGGCGCCGCTTATCTGTGAGAAAAGTGCCATTTTAAAACGTCTGTTAAGGTATCATTGAGGTATGTTTGATACTTCAAGGAAGTCTGTTCAACTGCTCTCATATGACGACGATCACCCAAAAGAGCTACGTGGTTCGCTCATTCCCCGCAAAGGTAAAGGGCATCATCCGCTTCCGCAGGTGCGGCAGACAATGCTTCCAATGCTCGTCTCGGGAGCGCGCACTCTTTTTTTCTTACTCCTCCCACTCTCGGCAGTTTTTATGCTCGCGGTGTTTGCCACTGCCGGCTACGGCCTTGTAGTAGAACAGCAACTCGCGGCAGCACCGGTAGTGACTATTGTTGATCCATATACAAGCGAACGCACGGAGTTGTCATACGGTCCGCAGATTGCCCTCTCCGAACCAAATTTTTTTATTGAAACCAGAGATAGTTTTATTGATGAGGCGTTCACATTTCTGGAGATTGATTTATCGCAGAAACAAGTGAGGTATTTTGAGAAGGGTGTACTGCTCTCTAGCAAAGACATTTTAGCTACCGGAGAAAAAGGTTCATGGTGGGACACGCCAGCTGGTCTGTACCAGGTTGAGCGCAAACAGCCTCGGCTATTCTCAAGTTTTGCACAAGTCTATTTGCCGTCTGCGATTACCTTTGGTGGCAACTATATGCTGCACGGCTGGCCCGAGTATCCAGACTCGTCGACGGTCAAGGAATCATTCACTGGCGGCGGCATCAGACTCTCGAATGATGCGATTGATGACATTTATAAGGCCATCTCTGTGGCGACGCCGGTTTTGGTGCACGCTGAGCGAAATCTTATCGACTCGTTCACCTACGAACCAGCCGTTCCTGGCATCGACGCGCCGCACTATCTCATCGCCGACGTACAAAACGGCACCATTTTGGCCGCCAGCACTCTTGAAGAGGAAGCGCCAATCGCGTCGGTAACAAAACTCATGACCGCTGTGATAGCAGCCGAGGAGATTAATCTCGACACTCGCGTCAAAGTGACGGAACCGACATTTATCACGTCGCTCATTCCGCGCCTTTCCGATCGCAGCAGCGTTTCCATGTACAGCCTCCTCCAGCTTCTTCTCGTCGAGTCTTCCAACGAAGCCGCTGAAGTCATCGCCAGTCAACTCGGCCGTGATGTATTTATTGAACGAATGAATGAGAAGGCTTTACAGCTTGGCATGCTCCACACCCACTTTTCCGACCCAGCCGGACGGAACGACGACAACGTCTCGACGCCCGGAGACCTGTATCGTCTCACGCGGTACGTGTATGATACGAGACGGTTTATTTTTGAAATCACCGCCCATGAGCAGATGCCGAGTGCATACGTCGGGAATGAATTTGCTGATTTGATTAACTTTAATAAAATCGAAAACTTAGAAAACTTCCGCGGCGGCAAAGTGGGGGAGACCACAGCCGCCGGACAAACGTCCGTGTCCCTTCACGAACTTCAGATTCAGGGCGAAACGAGAACGGTGATGATAGTGCTTCTCGGTTCTCATGAGCGCAAGGAAGATGTGAAGGCATTACTGGCGCATGTCGAGAATAATTTCAGCCATTAATTACAGTGGTATACTGTAGCTGTCATGACATTATTTGATCCCGAAAAGATCACATTTTTTGCCAAAACCGACGCGCGCGGTCAGAATATCCCTTTTGGAATCAAGGCGAAAGATCGCCAGCGCCACATGTACGTCATCGGCAAGACCGGCATGGGTAAGTCAACGCTCCTCGAGAATATGGCGGCCCAAGACATCTTAAATGGCGAGGGCGTGGCTTTTATCGACCCGCACGGATCGGCGGCGGAGACACTGCTTGAGTACGTACCGGAACATCGAGTGAAAGACGTAGTGTACTTTGCACCGTTTGATGTGAATCATCCCATCTCATTCAACGTCATGGAAGACGTTGGCGCAGACAAGCGACACTTGGTCGTATCGGGACTCATGTCAACCTTTAAAAAGATTTGGGTTGATGCCTGGAGTGCGCGTATGGAATACATTCTCACCAACGCGCTTTTGGCTCTGCTTGAGTATCCTGATACCACGCTCCTTTCGGTCAACCGTTTGTTTATTGACAAAGAATTTCGGAAGAAAGTTGTCGAGTATACCAAAGATCCCACCGTCAAGGCTTTTTGGGTGGATGAATTCGCCAACTACACCGAACGCTTTGCGGCTGAAGCCTTGCCGGCGATCCAAAATAAAATCGGCCAATTCACCGGCAACCCCCTGATTCGCAACATCATCGGCCAGCCGCACTCAAGCTTTGACATCCGCCAGATGATGGACGAGAAGAAAATTCTCATTATGAATCTTTCGAAAGGCTTGATCGGTGAAACAAATGCCAACTTGCTCGGCTCAATGCTGACCACGCGCATTTATTTGGCGGCCATGAGCCGAGCCGAGCTTTCGGTCGAGCACATGAAGCAGATGCCGAATTTCTACTTTTATGTGGACGAATTTCAATCATTTGCCAACTCTACCTTTGCCAACATTCTCTCTGAAGCGCGAAAGTATCACCTCAATCTCATCATCGCTCACCAGTACATTGAGCAAATGGAAGAAGATGTGCGCAACGCAGTGTTTGGAAACGTCGGTACCACGATCGCGTTTCGGGTCGGCCCGTTTGACGCTGAAGTACTCGAGACCGTTTTTTCTCCGCAGTTTATCGCCACTGACTTGGTAAATCTCGGGTTCGCGCAAATATACCTCACACTCATGATTGACGGTATTGGTTCACAACCATTTTCAGCGCAAACATTGCCGCCGCTTGAGCGACCGCCGGTGTCGTATCGGGGCATGGTCATCGAAGCCAGTCGCACACAGTATGCCAGCGATCGCGAAGGGGTAGAAAAAATTGTGGCCGAGTTGCACAACCCTACCTTGCCTGCCGAACGGCCGAAGCCGGAGAGGAAAGTGTCACCTGCGCCACCAAGCGGCCAGCGGCCGCCAGACGCACCACGCAACGACAAAAAACCATTCCCCGACCGCAACAAAAAAACCTCTGAGCCTACAAAAAAACCCGAAGAACTAAAAGCTGTCTTGGCCAAACTCGCTCACGACACCAGTCGTCAACAAAGCAACGTCCTCCGAGAACAAACCAAACCGGTTCCAAACGGAGAAAAAACTTCACTTAAGGACGCGCTCGCTGGCGTGATGGAAAAGTCAGAAGCGGTGCCGTTGGCCCAACCGGCTCCGAATGAAAATGCCAAGCCAGTCCCGACTATTCGCATCGAAAAACGCCCTCCCTCGCCGCCGTTGCCTCACACAAAAACGACTGAAGCGACAGATAGACCAACCATCGATGCGGCGACTGTGAAGCGCATGTTGCGCGATGGCAGTCTTCAAGAACGTTCACCCTTCGAGTAGTATGCGCATCACTTGGCTGATTCTTCTGTTTTTTATTTTTATTCCTCACGTCTCTTTGGCGGCGGTGACGATACATGAGGTTGCGTGGATGGGTTCAGCTGTATCGGCCAATGACGAGTGGTTGGAGCTGTATAACTCTTCAAGTGAAGCGGTCGATATCACTGGTTGGACGCTTTCTGACGGTATGAATCTTTCTATTACATTGACCGGAACTATCAGTGGCGGCGCCTATGTTGTGCTTGAGCGTACGAGCGATGAGTCGGCGCCGGGCGCGGCATTTTTGATTTATACCGGCGCGCTCGTCAATACTGGCGCCACTTTGGCTCTGACCCGCGCGGATGGAGGACTTGAGGACCAAGTGGCCGGAGGCACCGATTGGCAGAACATCGGCGGCGATAACACCACCAAAGAAACTGCCCAGTACACCAGTGCCGGCTGGATAACCGCGCCAGCGACTCCAGGCGCTTCGAACCATCAAGTTTCGTCAAATGACACATCGGAAACGCCAGAAGACACTAGCGAAAGCCAGTCAACTACCGAGTCGGCCACAAAGAAAAAGAATTCCGGCAACAGCGGCGAACCGGTCGTGTTGATAGTGCCTGGTGTGACACTCACACTGGACGTGACTGCACAAATGGTTGCCTACGTGCATCAGCCTGTCGCATTTGACGTGGAGCCGGGAGGTATCGGCCGACACTTAAGCGATTCGTTAGTCTACGAGTGGAACTTTGGAGACGGTGACAGTGCAAATGGGAAACAAGTAACGCACGCGTTCGCGTTTCCTGGTACCTATGTGACAACGATAAAAGGTGAGTACGCGAGGCAGACGCAAGTGGCTCGGCACGAAATCACGGTGCTCCCGGTAGAGCTATCGTTGACGCAAAATCTGACCGGTGACGTGCAGATAAATAATGACTCACCATACGAAATTGATATTTCCGGCTACACCATTCGGGGCGAGCGCACGTTTACGTTTCCACCTCGATCAATCATTTTACCCAACCAAACGATTACGATTGCGCGATTGCGGCTTGGCAACACGGCCGAACGGCTCATTGCTCTCTATGACACTGAAAGCGCCCTCCTCTACACCTGGCTACCACACCGACTTCGCGCCAGTGTGGCGCTCGCTACGGCCAGCGAGAGTGTCGTGACACCAGCACCACACATCAGCGCTGTCTCTACTCCGACCGCTGTAAATGAAAAAAGCGAAGCCTTTCGCTTCGCTGAAAGAGTGGGAACTTCAAGCACGGTTACTCCGCTCATTCTGTTCGAAGCTCCGCTGGTGACAAAAGAAGTGCCGCTTCTCGCCGCCACAGTAGAGTCGCCGGTGGCACAAAAATGGCCCTATCTCGGCCTCATTGGGCTCTTGACCGTCGCCATTTTAGCCTTGATTGTGCGCGCACCGCGTAACGAACTGGTGTGATATTTGGTACTATTTAATACTTGTATGAATAACGCGAAACGAATTCTAGTGACCGGCGGCGCTGGCTTTATTGGCTCGCATTTGTGTGAACGACTGGTACGTGAGGGCCACGAGGTAATTTCTCTTGATAATTATTCAACCGGTAGCCAAAGCAATCATATCGATGGCGTGACCTACATCAAAGGACACACTAAAGACGTTGCCGATTTAGTAACAGACAAGGTTGAGCTCGTCTTTCACTTGGGTGAGTACGCGCGGGTGGAGCAGAGTTTTGAGGACATCGCGACGGTGATCGATTCCAATATCTCCGGCACGGCGGCTGTGCTTGAATTTGTACGCGCCGGAGGTGCGAAACTCATCTACGCCGGTTCCTCCACCAAATTTGCTGATGCCGGCATCGGGAAAGATCAGAGTCCGTATGCCTGGACGAAAGCTTCGAACACCAGCTTGGTGCAACGGTACGGCGACTGGTATGGCATCAACTATGCGATTACCTACTTCTACAACGTGTACGGCCCGCGTGAACGGAGCGACAGCCACTCCGGTACGCTCATCGCTATTTTTGCCGACAAGTGTGCAAAAAAAGAAAAACTCACAGTGCGGCGGCCAGGTACGCAACGCCGCAACTTCACGCATGTCTTTGATATTGTGGAGGGTCTTCTCTTGGTCGGTGAGCGCGGAGAGGGCGATGAGTATGGCTTGGGACATAGTGATTCGTATTCGGTGCTTGAGGTGGCGGAATTATTTGGCGGCGAAGTAGAAATGCTCGAAGAACGTCCGGGTAACCGTATGACGTCGAGCGTTGACGTGCACCGAGCACTCCTTGAGCTTGGATGGAAGCCAAAATACAATTTGCCAGATTACATCGCTTCGCTCACAGAGCCGCTATGAAAAAGGTAACCCGCGTGCTGGTATTTTCAACCGACGACCACCTCTATCCGGCGGGCGGCGCCGAACAGGCATTTGGCAATATCAGCGAACGCTTGCCGCACATTGAGTTTGATCTCATCTCCGCCCGCCTCCGACCCTCCGCCAAGCGATTTGAGACAGTTAAAAACGTGCACATCTATCGGATTGGTTTTGGCATACCGCGGGTGGATGGAATCCTTTTGGCACTCTTCGGGCATCTCGTTGCGCACCAGCTCATGAAAAAACACACGTACGACCTTATCTGGTCGATCATGGCCAGCTACGGCGCCTTTGCCGCCGTCAGGGTGAAGCGCCAGACAAAATTACCTTTTCTACTCACCCTGCAGGAGGGTGACTCGTTTGAACACATTTACAGCCGGGTGAGGCTAGTCCGACGCGCCTTCAACAACATTTTCAAAACCGCCGATGGAGTGCAAGCAATTTCTCACTACCTTATGAAGTGGGGAAGAGATATGGGATACAAGGGTTCTGCTGGCAAAGTGATACCAAATGGTGTGGCTATCGAAGCGTTTACAAAGACTTATTCCCCTGACGAAATTAAAGAAGCACGGGCGTCATTCGGGTTTCCGGCCGCCAACACAATCCTGATCACTAGTTCTCGGCTGGAAAAGAAAAACGGCATCGGCGATGTCGTCACAGCTCTGCCGCTCTTGCCGAAGGACGTGTGCTTTGTTGTGTGCGGCAGTGGTTCGCTTGAAGCCGAAATCAAACAGCAGGTGAGTGAGCTTGGGGTCGCGGACAGGGTGCGTTTTCTTGGCTTTGTAGAGCCGCGCAAATTACCCCTTCTGCTTCAGGCGTCAGACATATTCATCAGACCGTCGCATACTGAAGGTCTCGGCAACGCATTCTTAGAGGCTATGGCCGCCGGGTTGCTAACGGTCGGCACCAGAGCCGGCGGCATTCCTGATTTTTTGACCGACCGCGAAACTGGCTTTATGGTTGAAATCGGCAGTCGGGAGAGTATCGCAGGCACCATCAACGCGATTCGAACACTTGATGGAGGAGAAATTGCCCGCATTAAATCAAAAGCTAAACGGATGGTGATTGATATATACAATTGGGAAAAGGTGAGTCGAGAGATGGAACTCTTTTTTGAAGAGCTTACCTCAGTGTGAGTATGTACGCGCTCGTCTTAGATGGTGAACAGAAAAGCGCACTCAGTGCGGCGCGGGAGCTGGCGAGCGCCGGTGTGACGGTGCTGGTCGGTTCGGCGTACGGAAGCGCTCCGGCGCGCTACTCCCGCGCCGCCTCCGGAAGCTTCACCTACACCCGACCGCAGAGTGACCGCGCCGCGTTCGTGGCTGACCTCGCGAAGCAGGCAGCTTCGCTCAAAGAAAAGCCGATCATTCTGACCTTTTCGGACGCGACCCACCTCACTGTGTACGAATATAGAGAAGAACTGGCAAAGACCTGCCAACTCTTTTTATCATCGCCGGAAGCAGTCGAGACTCTCTTTGATAAAAAGAAAACCTACGATTTGGCGCGCACACTTCACATTCCCGCTATTCCAGATTGGACAGCCGACACAGGCTTTCCCTGCGTCGTAAAGCCGCGGGTGAGCGTATCGTGGCACTCTTTGAAAGGAGTGAATAGAACCGCGACCATCGTGTTTAATGAAGCAGAAAAGAGCGCCGTCGAGACGGAAATAGACGCAACGACCGGACTGCCAGCTATCGTACAAAAGCTCGTGGTAGGAAAGGAATACGGCGTGGAGTTCCTGTGTAAAGACGGAGTGGTTTTACTACAGTTTGCTCATGAGCGTGTTCGATCTTTATCTCCCCGCGGCGGCGCGGCGACAGTGAAGCAGGTGCTCGCTGATATCGTAATACTCAAAGAGGTTACACGATACGCGGCCGCGCTTGCGGTAGCTACGGTCTGGAACGGTCCAATGATGGTGGAGTTTAAACAGGACACGCAGACTAAAAAAATGTACCTCATGGAGGTCAACGGGCGCTTCTGGGGTTCGCTTCCGCTCGCACTGCGGGCGGGAGTGCCCTTTGTAGAGCGTTATGCCGAGTGTGCGACTGGACAATTGCTCAAAAAGAAAGCCACGCCAACTAGAAGGACGGTGCAAAGAACACAGCACTGGCTCGGTGATGCTCGCTGGCTCCTCTCTGTCCTCTTCACACATGATCCGCTCCGGCCGACGCTCTATCCAAGTCGATGGTCAGCTCTCAGAATGTTTTTATTCGACACGTTCTTCACCCTCAAAGACGTCTGGTCGTGGCGAGATCCGCTACCTGGCCTTATGGAAATAGTGCATACTATCGTTAAAAAAATTCTCGTATGAAATATTCCGGCGCACTACATGTCCACTCTACCCACTCGTACGACGGCAAATTGTCATTATCAGAGCTCAAAAGTTTATTCGCTTCACACGGACTCTCGTTCGCGTGCATGACCGAACACACCGACACCCTCACACCGGAAGCCGCCGCCCTGTTTGTGGCGGAGTGTCGTCGTCTGTCTGATGAGACATTTGTATTTGTACCCGGCTTTGAAGTGCCTTACGAAGACACGCATGTGCTCCACATCGGCACGGACGTTTTCATTTCACAAATCGCAACCGAAGAAGAATTGCGCGCTTGGCGAGCCCATACTGCACTCGTAGTGCTCGCACACCCTGTACGGAACAAGTTTAAAATCGACGCGACTCTACGCGAGTGTCTTGACGGGATTGAAATCTGGAATCAGCAGTACGAGGGGAAATCAGCGCCGCGTACTCGCTCTCTTCGTCTTATCGCGACCGAACGTAAACAGAAGCCCTTTTTCGCAACCGGCGGCTTAGATTTGCATCGCATCGAACACTTTGGTCAGCCGCACACGCACATCGAAGCCGAATCTCTTAGTGAGGCGACCGTCAAAAACGCACTAAAGAGCGGGTACTACACCTTTGGCCATGAAGGCTGTATGGTGACAGCTTCCGGAGTGTGGCGACCAACTCTAAGACAAAGGTTGCAAAGTAGTTTGTCGGTCGGTGTGATTACTTCTGGGAAAATGCTCAATGCCGCGTTGGCACGGTGGGGAGTATCGCTTCCTAAGTCGTGGCGTCGATTTGTGCGCGGGCGTGTGTAGACAGCTCATACATCGTGCGACTGGTCATCCCGTACTGCTTTTCCAGTTGTGCGAAGTGGTCGAGAAGGTGGGTAAGTTGTGCAATATTCTCCTTTTGATGCACGCCAAAATTATGAGGATGCCACCAAAGGTGGAAAACTTCGCCATGCTTCGCGGCGTGGGTCATGGCGCTCGTAATCCGGGCCAATTTTAGTGGTTCAAGCCAGGCTAATCGCCGACTGTACGGCCGCAAAAAACGACTGGCCGGCACGTTGATGAGTTTTTCTGTTTGCGGAAACTGCGCAAAATCGTAAGTGTGGTGTCCGGAGAGGTTGAGGTAGGCATCAAGGAGGCGTAGTCCACGTAGGCCAAGGTGTTGCTCCGAGTCTTTGCGCGGTCTATAGAGCAGATGTGATTCTGTCCCACGATACACTTTGTATCCATGCTCTTGTAGTGCCACGAGCGCATCACTCGTCCACTGATTGCGCGGAAACACAATCGAGCGCATCTCACGCTGAAAGATCGACGAAACTTTAGTCTGTGCCTGAATGTCAGCTTCCCACGAGCGCTTGGCGTTCTCAGTATCCGCCATGGCTTCTTTGCAATAAAAGTGCGCAAATGTGTGACTCGCAAGCTCTTGGTAGGGGGTATCAACAATGGCGCGCACCAGTTCTGACGCCAGATACCGCTGTGGAAATTTTTCCACTGTTTCTTTATGTAAGTGAAAATAGGCTGAGTAGGAGGGCTGTTCAAAATGCGGTTTGTCCTTTACGAGCGTCACACTTTGAAATAAGTTTTCAACGCCTTCATGCATAAGAAGCCCGACCGTTGCCCAGGTTGCGTGAATGTCTCGATCTCGAAACGTCCTTAACAAAAGCGGTATCGCTTCCCACACACCGTCGAGATGTGTGCCGTACTCTTCGTGGGTAACCTTGTCAAACATTCCCCACATGAGTTCAAAATCGAGAGAAATAACTAGCGTTCCTTGTTGCGTCGCGGGCGTTGACATTGACATTAATGTAACATGTTTTATGGACTTGTAGTATCTTTCCGTGTTTTTGCGACGTTATACGTTCGGGTGGTGGCCGGCTTCGGGTGACCGCAATGTTATGATTACAACGTTATGAAGCTACTGTTAGCGACGGGTCTGTATCCTCCGGAGATTGGCGGCCCGGCCACCTACGCGGCCATGCTGGAACAAGAATTACCTCGGCACGGAATTGAGGTCGTGGTGGTGCCATTTGGCCTGGTGCGACGATGGCCAAAAATAATTCGCCACCTAATCTACGCCGCGCGGTTGTGGCGACGCGCCACGTCCGCTGACGCGCTCTACGCGCTCGATGCGGTCAGTGTCGGACTGCCTACGCTCCTCATATCGCGTGTGCTCCGTAAACCGTTTCTTTTGCGAGTCGGCGGCGACTACGCGTGGGAGCAAGGACGACTACGCTTTGGTCTCCGCGATACACTCGATGCGTACCTGGACAGTGAAATACCTGCGCCGCTGCCGGTACGACTATTGGCACGCCTGCAGTCGTATGTGGCACGACGAGCGTTTAGAGTGGTGGTGCCGAGTCACTACCTAAAAGGTGTCGTACAAAAATGGGGTGTGCCCGCCGAGCAGATTACTGTGATTTACAGTGCCTTATTTCCGCTCGTGGTCGAGGGCACGCGCGAGGAGCTCCGCACGCAACTGTCGTACACAGAGCCCACCATCGTATCGGCTGGCCGCCTGGTGCCATGGAAAGGTTTTCGAACGTTGATAGACGTTGTGGCCACGTTGCGATCCACCCATAGGAACATCACCCTCGTTATCGTTGGCGACGGCGAAGAAAGGCCGGCACTCGAAGCGCAAGTGGCTAAGTTAAACCTAGGCGCGCACGTGCGTTTCACCGGTACGATTTCCAAAGCGGCGCTTGGTGCGGCTATCAAGGCGGCCGATGTGTTTGTGTTAAACACGGCGTATGAGGGTTTGTCGCATCAATTGCTCGAGGTCATGGACCTTGGTACGCCAATTGTGACGACGACCGCTGGCGGTAACGGAGAACTCATCACCGACGGAGTACATGGTCTCTTGGTGCCGTTCAATAATGAAGCGGCACTGCAACAAGCCATTTTGCGCATTGTGGGTAATCAAGAAATCAAACAACACCTCACCCAGTCCGCCCGCGCCCGCTCCAAGGAATTTACTCAGGAGGTAGTTGTTGAACAGCTCTTAAATTTGTTCGCAGACACTAAAGATGGAACCTAAACCGAATGCAATTGCGATTAGTTTTGCAAAGCGCGCGCTGGTGACCGGCAGTCGGGAACGAGAGCGGATGATTTCATACAATCAAGTACTCGCACAACATCACTTGATTGTGCTTACACGAGAAGCCGAAAGGTATCCACTACGCCAAGAAGAGGGAAGTTTGACGCTCTACGCAACTAACTCTACAACTAAAATTGGCATGCTTCTGCGTGCGTACCATATTGCGCAAGAAATTATTAAAAGCACTCCCGAAACGCGATGGGTCATTACGTGCCAAGATCCTTTCGAGACCTCATTAGTGGGATGGTTGTTGTCTTTTAAAAAAAATACCATTCTTCACATTCAAGTTCATGGTGATATATTTAGTTCTTTTTTTCCTCGCCTCTGGTCGCTCGACCACGTACGGTTACTTTTTGCTCAGTTTGTATTGAAGCGTGCGCGCTCCATACGAGTAGTATCAAATCGCATCAAGTCGTCTTTGCTAAAGAAAGGTTTAACAGAACACAACATTTCGGTATTACCAATACAAGCGAATCTAAACCAGTTTCTGGCAGTTGGTTCCGAGCGCAAATTTTCTTTTAATGACACTCTCAAATTGCTTTATGTAGGACGTTTTTCTAGAGAAAAAAATATTTCAATGCTACTCCATGCCTGTGCGTTGGCTCGGAAAAGTGGTGTTAGATTATCCCTCACACTTTTGGGTGAAGGAGGACAAAAAGAACAACTAGTCAACGAAGTGGCGAAGTTGGAATTGCGAGGTATGATCACGTTTATGTCGTGGACTAACGATGTGGCAACGGTCATGGGTCAACACGATATTTTATGTCTAACCTCAGATCATGAAGGGTACGCAATGGTATTGCTCGAAGCAATGGCCGCCGGCCTACCAGTTATCTCTACGGATGTCGGATGTGCTGGCGAGGTTGTGATACCAGAGACACATGGTTTTATCGTGCCAGTTCGTGACGACAGAGCGTTCGCGGAAGCTGTAGGTAAATTTTATTCTAACCCTTCGTTACTGCAAAAACTGGGAACGCAGGCTTATACAGCTTCAAAGGAACTCACTCTTGAACCTGAAGAGTACGTAAAAAAATACGCTGAGACATTGCCGCGAGTGTAACTACTCCTGCTATACTATTCACAATGCCGCGTCGTGATCTTTCAACAAGAGATATTTCGGAGCATGCCACTTCGGAGCTCGAGTATGTGCTCGATGAGGAAAAAAAGTCCCGTGAACCGGTAGTACCGAGGGTTACCGCCGAAGAGGCCATGACGCACAAGCGCGTCTACCAAGCTGACTCTAGCCGCGATGTGACTCGAGTACTTTTCATATCAACCGATACCGCTCTCCTCAACCCGACGACGCAATCTCTCGACGGCTACGTCAATCTTTCAGACTTATTTGATGAGGTACATATTTTGATTTTGAGGCGAGGCATTACGTCCACAAACCCCGTGTTGCGGGTGGGGACTAACGTCTGGATGTATACCGCCTCGGCTCGTTATTGGTGGCTTTTGCCAGCGGCTGGGAAAAAAGTGATTGAAGATCAGCTGGTGTTCGCATCCGGGTTTCGCCCGGATCTCATTGTCGCTCGTGACCCATTTGAATCTGCACTCGTTGCGCTCAGCATTGGCAAAAAATACAAACGGCCAACTCAGCTTCACGTGTTGGAAGACTTTACCACTAAGTCGTTTCTCAAGAAGCACCATTCAAATTTTTGGCGTCGATTTATACCCCGCTTCACTGTGACCAAGTTCTTGAGTATTCGCACTGCCACGGATCTCATAGAAGACATGCTGCACAAGTACTTCAAAGCGCCAGACATAAATACGCTGCCGCGACTTCATAGCTACGAGTCGCTCATTTCTGCGCCGGTAACTCTCGACCTGAAAGAAAAGTACCGACCGTTCACATTTATCATACTGTTCATAGGAAAATTATCTCACCAAAGCACGCTCTTTCGAGCGATTGATGCCACCCGATTTGTGTTGCGAAACCCGCGGGTCGGCTTGGTCGTGCTCGGTGACGGCCCGGCCCGGTTGGAATTTCAGAAACGAACCGAAATACTTGGAATTAAAGAACAAGTAGTGTTTGAAACACGAGAAAGCGACATCGTGCCCTATATAAAATCCGCCAACTTGCTCGTGGTCACCGACACTGACGCTGACAGCGAGGAGATTGTTCTCCAGGGAGCCGCCGCTGGCATCCCGATGGTCATGGCTGAAACAGAGCGTCGCGCTGACGTATTTATTGACGGGCAGTCCACCTACCTCTGTGAACCAACTGACACGCAAGTGTTTGCGGATCGCATCAACGAGCTTTTAAACAACATCGGTACCAGACGCTTATTTACCGAAACTGCTCAAGCAATGATCTCACTAAAATTCCACCAAGACCCCGAAGAATATCGAGAAGCCTATCGCATGAGCATAGAACAAGCACTCTTTGTTGAACCAGCCAAAGCGTCCAAAGTGCCCAAGAAATCGAAAGCAAACAAGTAGATTTTGCACGCCAGACTGGTGTGGTATGATGCGTGCGATTATGAGCGCCGATTTGAAATCACTGCTTATCCCGAACAAGACCATCGATCGAAACGGTATTTTTGTCGCCCACGACATTGCCGAAAAAACCGTATGGGACACTTTAGCGGTTGAAAATCCAACCAATGCCGTTATTTCCGCCGAAGACGAAACCGCGGCGCAAAAAAAATCAGAAGCGCAAATTCTCGAGATCAAGCAGCACATTAAACCAACCGATGTACTGCTTGACTACGGATCGGGATACGGTCGAATTGCCAAATACTTGTTACCAGCGACTCCGATTGCCGGTTACATAGGAATGGACAGCTCATTCGAGATGCTGTCTATCTTTAAAGAGCGATACGACAAAAGCTCAGCCGAACAAGAGACGCCGGTACTGTTACTCAGTGCCGACATTCACACCGCGCCGCTAAAAGATCACTCTGTCGACATGGTGGTGGTGTGCGCGGTGTTTCTCCACAACCACAAAGACATTGTGAAAAGGGCCATGGACGAAATCAAAAGAGTACTAAAACCGGGAGGAACGCTGCTGGTGTACTCGTCGTTTCCCCGTGTATGGACGGCCATGGGAATCCAAGGGCAGTTGTATCAGATGATTTTAAATGTACTGGGAAAGCCGTACAAAAATGGCCCAGTGAGGTATTATCGTAAGTCGGAAGTCATGAAGCTACTTGGGGGATTTAGCGAGGTAGAGGTCAAGTCGGTCGGACTGACTGTTGTACCCAAAACACTCATTTTTTTGTCAGGTCCATTTGAAAAAATGTACCGTATTGGTTTTGCGAACCCGCTTAATGGATTGTTGTCTCGAATTATTCCAGACTCGTTAGCACCCTCGTTCGCCGTGCACTACGACATCGTTGCAGTTTTATAGTTATGAAGCTCCTCATTATTACACAGGTAGTTGACTCCGAGCATCCTGTGCTCGGCTTTTTCCATAGATGGATAGAAGAATTTTCCAAATATTATGAGCAGGTACATGTTATATGTTTACAGGAAGGACAGCATTCGTTACCGTCAAACGTGACCGTACATTCTCTAGGTAAGGAAGCGAGTGCACGCAAATTGACATATATCTGGCGTTTTTACAGGTACTGCTGGAAACTTCGTAATAGCTACGACCACGTCTTTGTACACATGAATCAAGTGTACGTCATACTTGGCGGGTTACTGTGGCATTGGCAAAAAAAACAAATCGGTCTGTGGTACATGCATGGGAAAACAAGTTTTTCACTTAAGGTAGCTGAGATATTGGTTGACAAAGTTTTCACAGGTTCAATTGAGAGTTTCAGAATCAGCAGTCACAAAGTACTTGTGACTGGGCACGGTATTGATACCGAATTGTTCGTTCCTTACGCGGTGGACAAAGAAATTGACCTCATCACTGTCGGACGTATTGCTCCTATAAAGAATTTGGAGAAACAAATTGACGTACTCGAAGAAGTGAGAAAAACCTACCCTGCGACACTAACGGTGGTGGGTGTAGCGCTCACTGCTGTCGAAAAACACTATTTCGAACGTCTCGGTACATACATTAAACAAAAAAAGCTGACTCCTCACGTGCATTTTATAGGAAAAGTTTCGCAAAAAAATCTGCCGCAACTATTAAACAGAGCGAGAGTGTTTATCCACACAGCAAAAAATGGCAGTCTGGATAAAGCTGTTCTTGAAGCAATGTCCTGTGGTGTCGCCGTGGTCTCAACGTCAGACAGTTTATTTGATACTCCGGTTGGTGAAGTTGCTGCAGACACTACTAACATAGCGGATCGTGTTACACATCTACTCACCTCAAAAGTCACTTATGATTCAGTCAAGTCTCATGAATATGTATTAAATAATCATAGTTTACGCGCCCTGATACCGAAGATTGTGCGTCATTTAAACCTTCGATAACAATGGCGTATGCGTGCTATCATGCAAGCTAAGACATAAGAGTTTTGTATGAATAAAACAAAAGCTGTTGAAAGTTGGTGGAATGCAAATCCTTTTACCTACAATGGAGAAATTAATGTTGGGAAAATTGTTCCTCTTGAAAAGATGGACGTGTCTTTTTTTGAGACTGTTGAAAGAAAATACAGAAAAAATACAGATGGAGTTACTCAGGATCTGGACAAACCTGTGTTCTCAAAATTCATAAACTATGCTGATTTGAAAGGAAAAAGAGTTCTAGATATAGCGGTTGGTATGGGTTTTTCCGCCGCCTCGTTTGCTCAAGCTGGTGCTGAAGTGACTGGCATCGACCTGACTGACTTTGCTGTGCAGTCTACAAAAAGAAATTTTTTCTTAAGAAACTTATCTGGAACAATCATACAAATGGATGCGCAAAAGCTAGAGTTTCCAGATAATTACTTTGACTATATCTGTGCACACGGTTGTTTAATGCACATGCCTGATACAAGTCAGGCGGTCGGTGAGATTTATCGAGTACTGAAGCCGGGTGGAAAGATTTATGCTTGGATGTACCACCGGGGTTGGTATTTTTGGTTTGGCGTACTATTTCTAAGAGGGTTACTGTTCGGTGGTTTTTTACGCTATGGCCTAAAACCACTTCGGCTCACTAGCAGGTACTCTGATGGCGCACACCAAGGTGGTAATCCGCACACAGAGTTTTTTTCACGTCGGAAGCTCCGACACCTATTTGCATCACAAGGGTTTGTGGACGTAAAAGTGCACGCAAATTATTCCCCAGGAGAGTGGGAAAATTGGCCGGTAGCGTCACTGTCCCTAGGTTCTCTAGTTCCCGAGAAGATTCAGCGGTTTTTGAGTGAAAAAGTAGGCTTTGCGTTTAGTTGTTCAATTACAGCCGAGAAGAAATAGTCGATCTACATCTCTTTATTAACTTTTATATGTGCGGCATAAACGGCATTACCAAAGCTGATACGGACATGGTCCTCGCTATGAACAGCGCCACAAGTCACCGTGGTCCCGATGGCACGGCAGTAAAAACTGTGTCAAACATAACACTTGGTCATAATCGACTTGCCATTATTGATTTATCTCCAGGATCAAATCAACCAATGACCAGCCATGACGGTCGTTACACAATCGTATTTAATGGGGAGATATATAACTTTAGGGAACTAAGAAAAGAACTTGAAGATCGATTCACTTTTCAAACCAAGGGTGACACCGAAGTTTTGCTGGCTGCGTACGCAACATGGGGTAAGAAAACATTTGAAAAACTCAAGGGGATTTTTGCGTTTGCTATTGTTGATAAGGATCAAGGTTCTGTTTTACTTGTGCGAGACCACATGGGTGTAAAACCGCTTTATTACGCTCTAAAAGATAATGTTCTTTACTTTTCATCAGAATTAAACGGTTTGATAAGTGCCGGGTTTCGAGAGCTCGATTCTAGATACGTTGAGCTCTACATCTATTGTCAATATGTTCCAAGTCCTTATACCCTGCTTAAGGGAGTTTCAAAACTTGAACCAGGACAGATGCTAACTTTCGCTGGTTCAAATGTATCGACCGAATATTTTCACTTACCATCTGACCACAACGAACTGGGCGATGACTTGGTAAATCTTATGGACGTGGTTGTCCAAAGACAGCTGGTTTCTGATCGTAGAATCGGCCTATTTCTCTCTGGCGGTATTGATTCGAACGTGATCTTGTATCATATGGCGCGCCGCGCGACCGACCTGCATACTTTTACCGTTGGATTTGAGCTCGAAGATATGTCTTTTGAGAATTTAAATAAATTCAACTTTGATTCACAACTAGCGCAAAAAACCGCAAAGGAATTTAATACCACACACACTGCATTTACCTTGACTCATAGTGATGTGTCGAACCATCTCGAAGATGCATTTTCAAGGCTTGATGAACCTGTAGCTAATCCAACCTCGTTTACTAAATATATGCTTAGTAAGTGGGTGCGCGAGCAAGGAATTATTGTTGCGTTTGGTGGCGACGGGGGAGATGAAGTGTTCAGAGGATATCGAAGATACCGGCAAGCGCTGATAACAGAAGCGTTCCACAACTTGCCTACCTTTTCAAAACAAGTGATAAAAAAAGTATCTCCTCGACTTTCGATTCTTGACGCTGGCATTGATGTTAACTTTCATGCTCGACAGATGTTAAATTCGCTAGACACTATCGTTCGTTTGCTACACACTCCTTCAAAAGATATGCTGTTAGCACTACTCACTGTTTTAGAGCCTAAATATAGAAACTTTGCCTACGGTCTTTCCGGTCCCGTTGCGTACATGGAGGTTGATAGAAAACTCTGGTTACCAGACGAGTCTCTCATCAGCACTGACAAGGCGTCAATGGCGCATGGCCTTGAGTACAGGGTGCCTTTTCTTGACCAAGATCTCGTTGCGTTTGCAAACAGATATGCTCCTGGGAAACATATAGATTTTTTCACGGGGAAAAAAATGGTTCGAGAAGCATATAAAAATATTCTACCCGCGTATGTATTTGGCAAAAAAAAGCGTGGTTGGTTTTCGCCTGCGTCAAAGTGGTTTAGAAACGGGGAAGTAGCAACTCGTATTAAGAGTATTATCTCACCCGAATACTCAGATAAACTCTCTTCAATGGTTAATTGGCAGCAAGTTAATCAGCTGTACCAAGAACATGTTGAGGGTAAGCGATATGCAGTCAACCCAATATGGAATCTCGCACAATTACAAGTGTGGACACATACTCATGATTTATATCTGTAACTTCAACCAAATGACCGTGAGATTTCGGTGTTACTCTTGTTTTGTTCACCAAGTTAGTACTAGTGTATGAAATTACTGTACGTAGCAAATACTCGTTTCCCTAGTGAACGAGCACACGCAACTCAAATTGCGCACATGTGCCAAGCATTTTCACAACTAGGCAATGAAGTGACGTTGGTGACTAACGATCGAACAAAAGCCACGTTACGAGACATAGAACGTTGGATTGGTTTTGTGCCAAACTTCTCGTTCATACAAATCCGCTTTGGTATAGTATTTGCACCAACAATCATACTAACGTTCCTTCTCAATCACCTAGTATTTACTTTTCTGTTAACTCGACAGCTGAAACTCAGTGAAGCCGATGTCATTTATACACGGGATGAGTGGCTCTGTTACTTTCTGTCGTTTGTAGTGCCAAAACATAAACTTGTTTTTGAATCGCATGAAGCAAAGTATAATTTTGCGTTGCGTAAACTTGTTGAGATGAAAATTAAAATAATTTGCATCTCACAAGGAGTTTTGAACGAGTATTTACATCGCAATATTCCAAGTGCACAAATGACTGTTGCGTATGACGGTATAGATGACGGTTTCTTTACATCTGTCGAAGATCGAACTGCTACCAGAGAAAGACTTGGTTTGCCACAGAACGCTCGCGTAGTCATGTATATTGGTGGATTCGACAAATGGAAGGGCGTTGAGTGTTTTTTTAAAGCTTCAGAGTACGTAAGCCAGGTGATGTTTTCGGTTATCGGCGGTAAACCTGATGAAATATCACTGTATAAAATGAAGTATCCGAAAGTCATATTTCTTGGATCGCACCCATATAGAAATTTAAAAAATAACCAACAAGCTGCCGACATACTGGTTATACCCAACTCAAACGAAACTGACCTCGGGGCGCGATATGCCTCACCTCTAAAGTTGTTTGCTCACATGGCCTCCAATGTACCGATCTTGGTGAGTAATGTGCCGAGCGTATCTACGGTGTTATCTGATAAAGAAGCGACTTTTTTTCAACCTGATAACGCACACGCAATGGCGGCTACTATTGAACACATGTTTGGCGACTATGCGGTCGCGCAGACAAAAGCAAAACGTGCCTACCAAAAGTCCCAGCACTATAGCTGGAAAAATCGAGCAAAAAAGATTATTGATTTTTTAACCAAGGGAAATACATTTAGTCGGTTCAGCTAGTGTTAAAAACAGCCGTAATGGTGTAAAGTGGCACTCAATCAATGAGCAGATACATAATCATCGTATGAACACGCCAAAGTGGGAGAGGTTTTTTAAAGAAAAGTGTTTGGATATATTTCTAAACTCAAAAGAAGTTGTTGACATCGGCGGAAGTCTCCGTTTGGACACTGGAAGGAGCAATCGTGTAGACAAAAAAAACGACTGGCTTCGGGAGTACGTTGAGAGAGTGAACTATCGGATTTTAGACCCGGTTCCAGACTACAACCCCGATATTGTTGGAGACATTCATGCGCTGCCGTTTAGCGACAATAGCAAAGAGGCTATTTTGTGCCTAGCTGTTTTGGAACATGTTGAGAATCCAATTTTGGCCATGCAACAACTACACAGAGTCCTCTGTCCCGGTGGTCGGCTTTTGATCTATGTGCCATTTCTGTATTATTATCATGCCGAAAAAGGGTACTATGGTGACTATTGGAGATTTACGTATGACACCCTCGTAATGCTAGCTAAACCGTTTTCGAAGTATGAAATCACCGAAGTGCGTATGCCAATTGAAACGCTCACGAGGCTCACTCCACTAGGGCGGTGGGATCTCTTTATTCTATTCGCGCGTGTACTCGATGGACTTTTTTATACAAAGGGTAGTCGCCAAGTTTCCGGGTACTATATGTATCTAGTCAAATAGAACATGCAAAAAATTACCAGAAAAAACTTACGTCCATTTCTTGAAAAACACGCCACCAAGGATATTATTCTTGACATAGGCGGCGGCCACGCAGAAAATAATCACTCATATGGAGACATTTTTCCTAACCGCCATACTCTTGATATAGATCCACTAAGAAAACCAGACACGGTCGGGGATGTTCATCAGTTGCCATTTGGTGACGGGTCATTCGATCATATCCTATGCACTGAAGTGCTTGAACACCTACATACTCCCCAGCGAGCAATTGATGAAATGCATCGGGTGCTACGTGAAAATGGTCGCCTCATTTTGACCACACGGTTTGTGTTTCCAATCCACGATGCTCCAAATGATTTCTACCGTTACACAAAATATGGCCTGAGACACCTGCTGCGTGCCTGGGATATTGAAGAGTTGGTGCCTGAAACTAACACGATAGTAACAATCGCTGCGCTTCTACAGCGAATCAGTTTTCAGACAACAATGAGGGGAGGAAAGTTCACAAAGGGTGTTTTGTATCTGATTACTTGGTGTATCGGCCACTTGCCGACGTTAATTAAAAAAGAATTTGGCGACATTCGTCGAAAAACCAATGAGACTGACATCTTAACGACTGGCTACTATGTAGTTGCGACCAAACGAGCATCAAGCGAAGTGGCACAATAACCCTTTAAGTTTCGACAAAATGAAAATTATTCAACGAATCAAAAACTCAATCAACACTCCCCTTGGCTGGTTTGGTTTTCGTATATCGACGGAACTGACTGCCCAACGTAGGTTCGTAGACAGTTTAAAATCTTTGTCTAAGTTGATTCGAACACCCGCAACCGTGATTGATGTTGGTTTTGCTTCCGGCACCACGGAACTAATTGAAACATTTTCTCCGACAAAAAGTACGTATCTGGCAATTGACGCAAATCCACACTTCAAGGAAAAAATTGAGAGTTTTTGCAAAAAATATAACGCTCACTCCGAAATGGTATTTTGTGGCGAAAAGGAAGGTGAGGTTGTGTTCACTATCCACCAAGATCACTACAAATCTTCCCGATACTCGGGACCGATTTCTGGTTCTATACAGTCAATCGTACCAATGAAACGTCTTGATACAGTTGTGGAGGAGCACGGACTCAGTGGGCCTTATCTCCTCAAGATTGATGCGGAAGGTGCTGAACTTGACGTGTTGGCCGGCGCCGAAAAGACACTTGAAACCTGTGAAGCGGTCATTGTGGAGGCTTTTGTGTACCGAAGATTTAAAAATTCGTCGACATTCACTAGCTTAGTTTCATTCATGGACAGGCGGGGGTTTGATGTTTTTGATATCTTTGAACAGTTCTATCACAAAAAAACCAGCCTACTTCTCATGACGAACATAGTGTTTGTTAAAAGAGACAACCAAGAGTGGGAAAAAGGAGTGCTCAACGGTTAGGCTGTAAAAAATGCAAGACCGCTAATTTTTCACAGCAAATATAGAAAGGATTCAGTATGCCGGTTGAAGGAACAATCTCGTGTGGTACGTCAGTAATGATTTCTTCTTAAAAAATAAATAAAAATAAATGCGTCAGAGTTACCTGACGCTTAAGTTTGTGCATGATTAGCTACGGTTTGAATCGAACGTAGTACTCCCCGAAGACTTTATTGAGATCGTCTTCAACTTTGTTGGGAATATTGTGGGTAGCAGCTATTTCGGCACCAAACGCGCGCACAAACGCGATTGCTGCCATGAACCGTTCTGGGTATTCGTCAACCAGTAGTCGTATTTTCGGAAAGACTGCATACCACTCCAGGATTCTGAAAAAATTCTGGTAAAGAGTTTGCCAGCCGCCCTTTCCTTCAGCGGTCGAGCCAAATCCGAAGGGTGATTCTGGGTCGTACAACTGTCTTTGGCAGCCCAGCCACGCAATGCCTGAGGTCATACCGATAACGCTCAAACGATCCCATTTGTCAGCCAGTCTGAGCATTTGCATCAGAGCCGAGTCGTTGGGGTCATCTTTGAATTTCGAATGATTGACGATTGCGTCAACAACCAATCGCTGATCTGAAAATTCAAAAGGACTGCTACCTAACAGTTCTTCCAAAACACTCGCCAGTCCGCGCACTTTAATGCTTTCAGTAAAGCAGGGCGCGCGATCAATGTTGTGTAGCAGTACTGTAGTCTCGTAGAGCTCTTGTTTGACCGGTTCGTCGATATAGGGTTGTAACGTGGGATGCATGCCAATCATGCGTAACACATGAGTGTCGTCATGGCCCCCTGTCCCCTCTGGTGGCGTGTAGTGGGGAAGCAGTTTCTTCGTCAGCTTGTCAACGTAACTCAAATGAGCCTCCTTTTCTTATCTTTTCCCATTATAATATATAAAACTATAAAGTCAAGTTTCTTTCTAGGCTTACAATCTTCGAACCTATTTGACAGGTGCAGCATAGATAAAATAATAAAGAGCGCGAGACAAAATTGTCTCGCGCTCATCGGGCATTTCCTCTTTCGATCAGAACTTACTAATGACCACTTCCATAGCAAGTGCGTCCCAATCGTTGGTCACACCTTCGCAGCAGTACGTCGGGTTGAAGGAGACAACGTATTTCGCTCGGGCAGCCGCTCCTTCTCCGATTCGTTTTAGCGCGCTCGACACAGTTTCGTCTTTATCGAAACGAATCTGCCATTTGGAGTGACGTTGCCACCAGCGGCGCGGAGGAAGATGGGGAACCATTCCCACCTGGCTCATCGGTTGCCCCTGCGGGTCAAGCACAAAGAGCCGTTCGTAGAGTTCGTCCCCGCCAAAGTCGAAGGCGTGGTAGAACCACTTTGGCTTTCGGCTCAAGAGTTCCTCGTCGACGCGCTGTATTCGAATCGCAGTTATGCGTTCGCAACTGAACACTTGGAACCCTTGCTCTGTTACAAGTGTTTTTAGCCAGGGGAACTCCTCGTAGAACTCTTCAATCTGTGGCTGAGTCAGTAGATGAGACATCTTTACCTCCTGCGGCATCCCGCCGCGTTTCTTCAGTAGAGTCCCTCCACTGAAGCTGGGGTTGGTCCGACGTGGGACAGCAGTGCCAATGAACATTGCTAAGTTCATTATATATTAAATTGTACCTCTTGTCAAGTTTGCTCCTAATATCACAGTCGTAAAGCCCAAAGAAAACGTTGACTTTTATACTAAAAAATGCTATAATGCGAGTAGTTAAGTTTAGTTCGCGAATAAGGAGGTTAGAATGCGAATCGTTGACATTTTTGGTGAAGACTTCATTTGTGACTATCGCGAAGAAAGAGCGGCGTTTAAGCCACTTTGGCTTGGCGACGGAGAATACGGTCGCGCCATGAATTGCGCAGTATTCTCTACGTATGATGTCCTGTGTCGGCGTCCGGACGGCAAATTTCTTTTGCTTGTCCGCCAGATACAGCCGCTCAAAGGACTGTGTTGGTTTTCTGGAGGTCGACAAATGACCGGGACATCGGTGCCTGACACGCTACGGAAAAACACCAAACGAGAACTCGGGATCGACATTGCTGACAAGGAGCCTGTTTTCTTGGTGTGGGCTTCGATTGCGTGTGAAAAACGGGAACAGTTGCCTCAAGAAGATGGTTCTCACACGACCACACACGTCTTCCTTGTCGACTTGACGGAAGCGGACGTTGCTGAGCTCTTGCCTAACAACGAGTTCGAAAGTCAATCGATCGGTTGGTATTCGCCGGCGGAAATTCAAAACGGAGAATTTCACGATTTCGTGAAACGCTGCGCTCGAATCGCCACGAGGGTTCCCGAACGATCATAACCGCTCACAACCGCCCGGCAGTAATGTCGGGCGTTTTTTTATACAAAATTTATACAAATGAAGTTTTTTCGTCACGAATGAGCAAGGTGGACCCATTGGGGTATGTTTTTGCATCTTCAATGATCTGGCAAATTTCTCGTGCAATAACTGAAGGTGACTGCTGCTCGGCACTGTCTCCGGCAAGGTATTCACGCATCGGTGTGTTGGTTGGTCCCGGGCAAATCGTAACTGATCTCTTGGCACTCCCTTGCCAAGAGAGTGCCAGTGATTTTGCGAACGTGTTTAGAGCACCTTTTGCAGATGCGTACGCAGGCACAAAGCCGTTGCCAGAGAGACCAGCCGTGGACGAAATAAATATTGAACCACCAGCTTCACTGATGTGGTCGTTTAGTCTAGTGGTTAAATCTAAAGCAGCAAAAAAGTTTATCTCAAATGTTTTTTGTGTCACTTCGAGATCTAGTTTAGAAATCGAATCTTCCTTAGAGACAAAGCCTGCCGAATGTATTACCCAGTCAATGGTTCCAAATTGAGCGACTAGGTCATCGCATAGTTGTTTTCTGGCACTTTTATTTTCCAGGTCAACCGCGAAACTAACAACGGGGGGCGTTATACTTTTTTTTTCTACTATTTTGTCTAAAGCCTCTAAATTCCTTCCCACTAGGACAAGCTGATTAGTACCGGAGGCGAGTTTTTTGACGATTGTTTGTCCGATACCACCGGTAGCTCCGGTAATTACTATAGTTCGTACAGCTCCCATGTCAATGATTATACTATATTTTGGGCTAATTAGAGCTTTTAAAATATCGATTTTCATGTAACCATTAGCTTTCGAGTGTCGTTTTACAAAACATGAAAAAAGCTGTTATCACCGGAATCACAGGTCAAGATGGTTCGTATTTAGCGGAGTTACTTTTGTCGAAAGAGTACGAGGTGTATGGGATCATACGCAGATCTAGCCAAAATTTCATCTCTTCCGATGACGGATCATCCCATCAAAACGGCTACTTGGAGGCTCATAAAAACTTACACTATTATTACGGCGATTTGAGCGACTCCAGTGGTCTTGAACGGGTCATAAAAGAAGTAAAACCGGATGAAATATATAATCTTGGAGCGATGAGCGACGTGAGAGTTAGCTTTGATGTCCCCGAGTACACTGGTGACATTACTGCCCTTGGAATAGTGAGAATACTCGAGGCAGTGAGGAATAATGGTCTCTCAAAAACTAAAATCTATCAGGCATCTACTTCTGAACTCTACGGAAAAGTGGTGGAAATACCCCAAAATGAAACCACTCCATTTTATCCACGAAGCCCATATGCAGTGAGCAAGTTGTATGCGCACTGGATTTGTAAGAACTACAAAGAGGCGTACGGTATGTTTATTGCGAGTGGAATTTTATTTAATCATGAGTCGCCGCGGCGAGGGCCGAATTTTGTGACTCGTAAAATTTCCCGTGGTGTCGCAAATATTCTCGCAGGTAGACAAGATAAAATATACCTAGGCAACTTGGAATCAAAGCGTGACTGGGGTTATGCGCCAGAGTATGTAGATGCAATGTGGCAGATGTTACAACTAGACGAGCCGGAAGATTTTGTACTCGCCACCGGTGAAAGTCACACAGTTAAGGAATTCGTTGAGGAAGCATTCGAGTACGTGGGTCTAGACTGGACTAAATATATCGAGGTTAAAGAACAGTTATTCCGTCCCTCTGAAGTTGACTTACTCCGCGGTGATGCAAGTAAGGCCAAAAAATTGCTCAAATGGGAACCTAAGGTAAAATTCAAAGAATTGGTCGGTATATTAGTCGACGCAGATATTGCCGAAATAAAAAGTGAGTATGCAGGATAATCAAAATTATGGTCGCAAGGCTGTTGTGTGTCACATGTGCAAAAGTGTTAAGTTAAAACCTGTATTAGACCTTGGACATCACCCACACTCAGATTTCTTCCCCAAATCGGAAGAGTTAGATGACATGGAGCCGCGGTTTCCACTTCGGCTGGTGTTGTGCGAGGACTGTAAGCTGTTTCAAATCGACTATTTTGTCAATCCCGATTATTTGTATCGAGGAGACTACTTATATCAATCCTCAACCACAAAAACTGGCGCGCAACACTACCATGAGATGGCGCGTGAGATTGTAGAGCGATTTGGGTTTGGTTCAGAGGATTTAGCGGTAGATGTTGGAAGTAACGTGGGTGTCCTTCTACAGGGCTTCAAGTTAATGAACCTCAACGTGCTTGGCGTTGACCCGGCCGAGGTGTCAAAGAAGGCAATTGAAAATGGTATCGACACAATCATTGACTACTTCAACTTAGAAGTAGCTAAAGACATTGTCGAAAAATATCAAAAAGCGAACGTCATTACCGGAACCAACGTGTTTGCCCACATTCATGATCTTGATAACGCAGTCGAAGGTGTTGCATACCTACTCGCAAAAGAAGGTGTGTTTGTGGTAGAAGCTCCTTCAGCTTTGGATTTGCTCCAAAATCTTGAATATGACACTATCTACCACCAACATATAGGGTACTTATCTGTATTGCCGATGCGACAATACTTTGAGCGCTTTGGGCTCGAATTGTTTGACGTGACAAAGTCAAATATCCACGGTGGCACTATTCGTTACTACGTCGGACACAAAGGTGTTCATACAATCATGTCGTCGGTTGAGGAGTTTATTAACCATGAAATTGAGACTGGTATCTACGAGGATGCATATATCAATTCATTTGCCAGTAAAGTAAGTGAGCAACGCAATGCACTAATCGAGCTTATTACCTCCTTGAGAAAAGAGGGTAAAAAAATTGTGGCCATTTCCACGCCGGCTAAAGGAAACACACTGCTTAATTATTGTAATTTACATAGTGGTTACTTGGAATTCGCGACTGAAAAAAATCCGCTTAAGGTCGGACGTTATACTCCCGGGACCCACATTCCAATACTTGAAGATCAAGCAGTGTTGAATCAAGAAGTAGACTTTGCTTTAATTCTGGCTTGGAACTTTGCAGACGAGATTATGAATAATATGTCTGAATTTAAAGAACGTGGTGGTAAATTTATAATACCCATTCCTTATCCAAAAATTGTATAAACAAACTGTTTATGAAAGAAAAACTTGCGAAAATTGAAAAAGTGAATCCGGTTCACAGTGACGACAGAGGGGTCATCACCGATGTTTTAAATGAAAATATTGGTCACGTCGGGCTTATTACTTTTGCGAAAGGTGCCATACGCGGTAAACATTATCACCACCAATCCACACAGTATGATTACGTATTATCTGGAAAGTTAAAATTAATCGTATGTTTACCCGACGGTAGTGAACGTCAGGATTATACCCTTGAACCAGGGATGGGAAGCGAAGTGGCGCCAGGGATTGTACATACATACCTTGCGTTAGAAGAAAGCACAATGATTGATATGACGACACTAGGGAGAAAAGGTGACGGGTACGAAGCTGACACCGTGCGAGTAGATCTGCCATTCACCATTATATAAGATGAAAATCTGTATTGTAACCAACAGTACCAACCCAGGAGCTGGACTTGGTCGGGTAGTAGTTAGCCTTGCAAAAAAGTTTTTTGAAAAACAACATCACGTTGGTATAGTCAGTTCTGAAAATAGGAGTGTTACTAACACCGATTTTTTAAACCTATCTTTGGATCTAAACGTCGCCAGAATCATTAGATCTGTAGAAGCGTTGTATCGGCTGAGACAGTTTCTTAGGCAATATGATGTCGTGCTCGCTTTTGATGTGAGGCCAGTCGGTATTTTTGTTCATCTGGCATGTATAGGCATTAGAAAACCAATTTTTATTCAAACGCTCGGCACCTATTCACTTTTTGAACCTGGCTTTAAGTTAAAAAATTTACTAATGTCGTGGGTTTATCGAGCATCTTTTCGAATTTTTATTATCAATACTTTCGTTAAAAAATCTATCGAAAACTCTAAGCCCGGATTTAAATTTGGCAAAAACTTAGCTACCATACCTGTTGGTGTAGATACGAAACTGTTTCATACAGTAAACAGCCCGACATATACGTATGGAAGACCATACATTTTGAGCGTCGGGGCAATTAAAGAAAGAAAAGGTCAACTAAGATCCATACAGGCATTTTCGAAAGTTAGTGAGAAATTTCCTGACCTCCATTATGTGGTTGTCGGCGACCACAACGAGCTCGACCCTTATTTTGTTGAAATTAAGCATCTTATTGAGGCCGAAAACATAACCCATAGAGTACATTTCGTACAGAAGATTTCCGACGACGATCTGATGGACCTCTATAGTGGAGCAGAATTTTTCATCTTGTTGCCTGTCAGCACAAAAGAATTTATAGAGGGCTTTGGAATGGTGTATCTTGAAGCGGCTCTGTGTGGCGCGACTTCAATAGGAACATATGATACAGGCGCGGAAGCTGCAATAAAACACGGTGTGACTGGGCTGTTGGTAAACGATACCATCCCTGAAATCACAAGTGCCATGGAACTATTACTGACCGACAAGAAAACGAGGGATCTGTATAGGCATCATGCAAAAGTTAATGCTCTTAGTTACGACTGGAGCTACATTGCCGATATGTACGAGCAAGAATTTTTACACATTACACAATAGCTTTTATGATATTACGAAAAATCAAACAGGCACTCAAACCTTTCTACGCACCGACGGTGAATCAAGTCACCCACATGCTTTTTGGTCCGAAACGGTATAGTAATTTATTTTCAGCACTTAAAAAGACAAAAGCTAGTAAGATTATGGAGGTAGGGACTTGGTCAGGAGCACGTGCAATTAAATTGATCTCCTTAGCAAAAAGCTTCCATCCCGCAGATCAAATTGAGTATTATGGTTTTGATCTTTTCGAAGGTATGACGGATGAATCTTTTGTGCATGAAATATCTAAGAGACCGCCAACTCAAGCAGAAGTACAACATGCTTTAGAACAAACTGGTGCGGAGATCACTCTATTTAAAGGCGACACTCTTAAGACTTTGCCTGACAATACTCCTTCGTTGCCCAAGATGGATCTAATTTTCATCGACGGTGGTCACAGTCTCGATACAATCGCTAATGACTGGAAATATTCCGAACAACTAATGCATGAGAGAACCATCGTCGTTTTTGATGACTACTGGCTAAATCGCGCTGACGGTGGATGTAAATCATTAATTGATTCTCTTGATCGTAACGTGTATATAGTCAATCTTTCAAAGCAAACAGACAGATTCGTAAATGAAAGTTTTGGGTTGCTAGAAATTAAATTTGCGATTGTGTCCAAAAAAATCTAACCTTAGCTCGATTCGTGTTTTGCGTCAGAAACTCTCAAATAGTAGAAATAGGATAATCCCAAGATAAAATATCGAGAAATCACTCGTGCTGTGACAGCTCCCACCAAGTGAAAAAAGTACACACCAATCAGAGTTGCAGAGACCAAAAAAATAGAGTTAATTATATTTAATAGATGTAGCTCGCGTTCCCGTAACTGTGCCTGCAAAACACTTGTGGGTATCATCGCTAGTGTAGCGGGGAAGGAAAGTGCGAGTAGGCCACCAAGCCAGATTGCATCAGGATATTTGGGAAAAAGAAGTTCGTAAATTTTTGGTGCGATCAGTAGATAAAGCAGTGTACAGGCAACTAACACTAGCAGTAGTTGTAAGCTGCGTCGCCAGATAGCTTTTTTCACCACTGAAAAATTTTCATTTGCCGAATACTTTACGAGTAGTAGAGAAGAGATATTTTTGAGGGCCCCTTTTACCTGTTCTGGAACGAGTTGAGCTATCGAATATAGCGCTAGTTCAGCTGCTCCAAGTTGAGTGAAGACGATAACAGAGTCAATCTTGAAAGCAACACCAGTGAGCAGATTGCGAACGCTTGTGTGCTTTGCGTAACTCAAATATTTATTAAAAACGTCTCGAGGAGTTGGCTCCGCTTTCTTAGGTTGAAAGACCAAGTGTCCGAAAAAATTTGCAAGTGCTTGCGAAATTAGATAAACGATTAATAGTAGGAGAATATTCTTGGTTAAAAAAACCACCGATATACTAGATACCGAAACAAAAAATGACTTTAAAGACTGAAATAGTGCTAAAGCGCGATAGTTATGTGTGCCTTGCAGGAGTGAGGGTATGAAGTGGAACGATCGTATGGTTGGTGTTAGGAATGCGATAATTAAACAACCAACAGCAAGCAGTGAATTTCCTTTCAGTAAGTAATATAAAAAGCCAATACCGCCAATGCTTGCACTGATAAGACTGTAGAGAATGTTTATTTTGAATGTTTCAGAATAAAAATTGAGGTATTTTTTCGCAGTTGCTTGGATGATCGCTGCGTCCAGGCCGCTAATAGTGAACACGGCAACTAAAATGCTTATACTTGTAAGGTATCGGAACACGCCATAGTCGATAGAACTTAAAAAGTGAGCGAGAAGTGCAGAGCTTAAAATTCCGAAGAGTATGGTAAAAAACTGGCTCACCGATAACCAAAAGCCGCCACGCAAAAAATACTTTGCATCAATTCGCAACCATTGTGTCACAATTTTTTCAAACCAGATCATAGACTATACAACAGATTTAACTGTTGATTCGTTTCTCGCTTTTGTGTATTTTTCCACTGACGCAAGACGTTCTTTTTCTGTCAAAAAGTGTTTTGCATAGGGAGATGAGTAAATTTTGTTTAAAATGTCAGATGGTAAAACCAAACTGTCTTTAAACAACCTATACAGAGCCGCATCAACTTTTTGTGACCGTGTGTTTTCTCGGGTCAGGTTGAAGTCACTAAGGTTGAGAAAAGTCTTAATAATTTCAGCTTTATTAGTGTCTTCCATTTCCGTTCTAAAAATAAGGGTAGGATATGTTTCGTGCGGAACAACACTAAATCCTTCATTTTGATCGAAGGGGTATGCGAAGATATCGATGTTGGTGGCTTCCTTGAAGTCTTTTTCGTACCAGTACAAATGCAGACCGAGACGGTCGGTGTTAAGTACATCAACGACAAATGATCTCTGAAGATCCTGTATATTTGCGGCCTCCCACGCTCTGTGGGCCGCTTTTATGTGTCCAGACGCAGCTTTGCTGAAGAAGTATGAGACCAATATGTCAATTGGATCTCGAACAATACTGATAATTTTGGCTGGCTTCTTTTGATCAAAAATGTATTTTTTGATAAATTTTGCACTACTACTGCTACCGATTTTTGTAAATTCGAGTTTAAAGACAAACAGGCCAGCCTTCATTAAGTTACTGTATAACGCCATTGAACCAACCCTGCCAGGTGCAAAAATAATAACTGGAGTCTTTTTTCTAAAGTGAATATTTACAAGTATCCAGATCAGTGTTTTGGCTTTTTTAAGTAATTTAATAGGTGACATAAACGTCATCCTAGCATAACAAAAAATGACTCTAAGTCACTTATATCGTAACTGATTTACAGTCGCGTCTAGTGATTTACTGCTTTTTTATCGTGGTATAGTGTGGGCCATATGAAAGACATCTTGAAGACACTGGTGTTTGGGGCGCTGTTTGCCGTACCGTTTTTAACTCTCTATGTAGAAAATGACTACTTCTTTCCGTTTATTACCGGAAAGAATTTTTGGTTCCGCATACTCATTGACGTGGCGTTTGCGGCTTGGATCCTTCTCGCGCTTCTTGATGCGAAATATCGGCCTAAGTGGTCGTGGGTAGCGGTTAGTTTCGGAGCACTGCTCATTATTATGTTTTTTGCGAACTGGTTTGGCGTACATAGAGAGTCCAGTTTTTGGAGCAATTTTGAGCGTATGGACGGCTATGTCTCACTGCTACACACCTTCCTATACATGCTGGTGCTGGGAAGCATGCTGACATCGGTCTCGCTCTGGCAGCGGCTCCTTAACACTTCGCTTATCGTCGCATTTCTAGTGGCACTCTACGGTCTGGCGCAGTACGGCGGTTTGGTCGATGGTAGCAACCGTATTGATAGTCGGCTTGGCAATGCGGCGTACATGGCGGTGTACATGCTCTTTCATATCTTCATTTCTTTTTGGCTGTTTGCGGAAACCAAAAAGAAAGCACTGAAGATTGCCTACGCGCTGTTGGCGGCACTGTTTATTTTTGTGCTCATTGAGACCGGTACTCGCGGTACCGCGATTGGCCTCGCCGTCGGCGTGCTCGTGATGTCTGGGTACATTGGGCTCTTCGGTGCGCAGTTTCGAGAGTTTAGGAAGTACGCGATTGGTGCGTTCATCGTACTTCTCATTGGCGTTGGTGCGTTTGTTGCGGGCCGAGAGACTCCGTTTGTGCAAAACAACCAAAACCTCGCTCGTATCGCCAATATTTCCTTTGACGACCTGACCATTCGCGCCACCATTTGGGGTCTCGCATTTGAGGGAGTCAAGGAACGCCCGATTCTTGGGTATGGGCAGAGTAACTTCAACTATATTTTTAATCAATACTACGATCCTTCGTTGTATCGGCAAGAACAGTGGTTTGACCGAGCTCATGATATTTTCGTTGACTGGCTGATCACCGGTGGCGTGCTCGGCCTCTTGGCGTACCTTAGTATTTTTGTGGCCTGCGGATACTATCTGCTCATCCACCCACTCATTGACAAGAAAGACACTTCTTTCACCGTGCTGGAGCGCGGCGTACTGTTGGGTATTTTGGCCGGTTACTTCACTCACAACATCGTGGTGTTTGATAACATCGTAAGCTACATGTTCTTTGCCATCATTCTCGGTCTCATTCATGCACGAGTGGCAGAACCAATCAAAAAGATTGCACACAGAAAAGTAGACGACGCACTCGTGACCCAATTTGCGGCGCCGGTTGTCGGGGTGGCGCTCTTTGCGACTATTTACTTCCTCTACATGCCGGGTATGCTGGCCGCTGGCGACATCATCGACGCGTTTCGTGAGCCAAGTCCTGAAGCACGGCTCGAAGCGTTCAAGCGAGCGGTGGATAGAAATTCATTCGGACATCAAGAAATCACCGAGCAATTGTCACAAATGGCTACTAATGTGTCACGCGACCAGGCGGTGCCAAAAGAGCTTAAAGACGAGTATGTCCGCTACGCCGAAGAGCAGTACGACCGTCTGATTTTGGAAAAGCCGGGCGACGCGCGCGTACACGTATTCTACGGTAGCTTCTATCGTGCCATTGGTGCCATTGATAAAGCGGCCGAACAGATGGCGATAGCGCGCACGCTGTCGCCCGACAAACAATCGATTATCATCCAGCAAGGTTTTATCGAGCTCTCTCGTGGTGCCAACCAAGAAGCGCATGAGTACTTCGAACACGCTTTTCTGCTCGATGAGCGAAACTTAGAGGCACGCGAATACTACGCCGCTTCGCTCATGTACAACAACGAAGCCGAGGCGGCCATCCTGCTCATGGATAGCGAAGAAGCAAAGCAACGGTTTGCCAAGAGCGACTTTCTCATCAGCGCCGCCAATCAAGCTAAGCAGTATGACTTCATGATTGACCTTTTCAAGGTGCGTACCGAAAGCAATCCAACTGAAGCCCAAAACTGGGCAACGCTGGCGTTCCTCTATTTTGAACAAGATAATAACGACGAAGCTATCGCCACTCTACAAACTGGAAAGGCGACGGTGCCGACGTTTGGCACTACCGCTGACTGTATCATTGCTAACATCGAAGCTGGAAAAGAACCGGCTGAAGGTTGCTCGGCACAATAATGCCACCGCTTAGAAAAAACGTATCTCTCGCTGCCTACACCACCTTGCGGGTGGGTGGGGTAGCCGATTATGTGGTTGAGGTGAAGACGGTGGAGGAGTTACGGGCGGCGTTGCAGTTTGCGGAGCAAACTGCAACGCCGCCCGTTGTGCTAGGGAGCGGTTCCAACGTGCTCATAGACGATGCGGGCTACCGCGGGCTGGTTATCTTAAATCAGATGACCGGCATTACTCCCGTTTCGGAAACAGACGACGAAGTGGTGTGGCGAGTGGCTGCCGGTACATTGCTTGACGATCTTATCAGAGAGAGTGTGACACAAGGTCTCTGGGGTCTTGAGAATTTGAGTGGGATACCCGGCACGGTCGGTGCCACGCCAATCCAAAATGTCGGTGCGTATGGTGTTGAGGTCTCCGACGTAATTGTACGAATTCATGCCATGCACCTTATAACTCAAGAAGAAAAAGTATTTACCAATCAAGACTGTGCATTTTCCTACCGCGACTCGTTTTTAAAAACCCGTGCCGGCCGCGACCTTGTGATTACCGCCGTTGATTTTTCCTTTTCAAAGATAGCGAGACCAAAGCTAGCATACAAAGATCTAGCGGAGCTAGCGGCGCAGCCGACTTCACAGCCAGCGATTCGCGATCATGTCATACGCATCCGGTCACAAAAATTTCCCGACTGGACCGACGTTGGCACAGCCGGCTCCTTCTTTAAAAACCCCGTTCTTTCTAAGGCACAGTTCTGGTCACTCCAACTAAAATATGCCGATCTCCCTGGGCACGACACACACAGTGGTCAGGTGAAAGTTCCACTTGGTTGGATTCTTGATCATGTATGCAAGCTACGAGGATATTGCGAAGGGAACGTGTGTCTCTACGAAAAACAAGCACTTGTACTTGTACGTAATGGAGATGCAACTGCCGATGAAATAAAAAAATTTGCGAAAAAAATTTCTGAAATTGTTTTTGAAAAGACAAAAATAAAAATTGAAACCGAAGTTTGTTACCTGTAGCTTATCCACATTTATGTTTTCAAAAATGAATTGTATTTATTTTTTTTCGCGTGATAATTAAGGAGAAGCAAACATCTTCTCACATTTCTGTTCTTTGTCATGAGAAGTGATTGCGGTCGAACGTTATCCATCACTATTTTCTCACCACATATGCCAGCAAAAAAGAAAGCTAAGAAGGCAGCTAAGAAGAAGACCGCAAAGCGCAAGGTTGCCAAAAAAGCAGCGAAACGAAAGACTGCAAAGAAGAAGGCAAAAAAACGAAAAAAGTAAATGAAGCGGAGGCGGTTCGCCTTCTTCGCGTCAGACTTGTAGCATGATCGCCCGCTCGGGCGATTTTGCTTTGTGTTTATATAAATTCCCTATATACTAGCGACTATGTCATTTTTAGACCGATTTTTCACTCCTGGATACGAGCAGATTCTCAAAGAAACCAAGCCACTCGTAGCCAAAATCAATGCGCTCGAAGCTGAAATACAGGCACTTTCGGACGAAGCGCTTAAGGAGCGGGTAGCTACGCATAAGGCGGCTGTCGCCTTAGGCGAAGCACTTGATGCGCTCCTGCCGGATATGTTTGCTTTGGTGCGCGAGGCGGCCACGCGAACACTCAAACTGCGCCACTACGACGTCCAGCTCGTCGGTGGCATTATTTTGCACCAAGGTAAAATTACCGAAATGCGCACCGGCGAAGGCAAGACCTTGGTCGCAACGCTCCCAGCATCTCTGAACGCTCTTGCAGGTCGTGGTGTGCACGTGGTCACAGTCAACGACTACCTCGCTCGAAGAGACGCGGTGTGGATGGGGCAGGTATACGCCGCACTCGGACTCTCGGTTGGTGTTATCAATCACGAAGCGTCGTATCTCTACGACCAAGGGCACCAAGAACAAGACGCTGATCGTGATGAGCACGGTTCGTTTAAAGTCGTGTATGAATTTTTGCGTCCCTGTACTAGACAGGAAGCCTACCGCGCAGACATCACCTACGGCACCAACAGCGAATTCGGTTTTGATTATTTGCGCGACAACATCGAGTACGAAAAAGATCGGTTACGCCAATTGCACCACACCTACGCCATTGTGGACGAGATCGACTCTATTTTGATCGACGAAGCACGCACTCCACTCATCATCTCTGCGCCGGCCGCTGATACGGAAAATTTATACCCAACGTTCGCCAAGATCGCGTCGGCGCTTCATGCGAATGAGCATTTTTCGGTGGATGAGAAACTCAAAAGTGCGACGCTAACCGATGCTGGTATTGAAGCGGCCGAAAAAATGCTCGGTATCGAAAACATTTATACCGATAAGGGCATCAAGTACGTACACCACTTGGAGACAGCAGTGAGAGCCAAAGCCCTCTACACTAAAGATAAAGAGTACGTGGTCAGAGATGGCGAGGTGATCATTGTCGATGAATTTACCGGCCGCCTCCAGCCCGGCCGCCGCTGGTCAGATGGCTTACACCAAGCGGTAGAGGCCAAAGAAGGAGTAGCTGTTCAAAAGGAGTCAAAAACCTTTGCCTCGATTACCTACCAGAACTTTTTCCGCATGTACGAGAAGCTCTCGGGCATGACCGGTACCGCGCTCACTTCGGAGGAGGAATTTTTTACTGTCTACAGGCTTGAGGTGGTACCGGTGCCAACCAACCGTCCGTCACAGCGTATCGACCACAATGACCTGATTTTTCAGAACGAACCCGGCAAGTTCGCGGCCATTATTAACAAAGTCAAAGACATTCATAGCAGAGGACAACCACTTCTTATCGGTACCGCTTCGATTGAATCAAACGAACGTTTGTCACTTGAGCTAACGAAAGCGAATGTGGCACACGAAATGCTGAACGCCAAGAACCACGAACGAGAGGGTGAGATTATCGCCGCGGCCGGCCACATCGGCGCGGTGACACTCGCCACCAACTTAGCCGGCCGCGGCGTCGACATAAAACTCGGCGGCCCGGATGCGTCCAAAGAGGAAAGTGACGTGGTCAAAGACTTGGGCGGACTGTTTGTGCTCGGAACCGAACGCCACGAAGCGCGCCGTATCGACAACCAGCTTCGCGGCCGGTCCGGGCGACAAGGAGACCCGGGGGAGACACAGTTTTTCGTCTCTATGGACGACTCGCTGATGCGGGTGTTTGGTGGCGACCGGGTAAAAAACTTGATGGGCACGTTCAAAATCCCTGAAGACCAGCCGATTGAAATGGGCATGATAAGCAAAACACTGGAAAGCGCCCAAACCAGAATCGAGGGCTTCCATTTTGATGCCCGCAAACAAATACTGGCCTACGACGATGTGTTGAATCAGCAACGCAAGGTGGTGTACGCACGCCGCCGCAAGCTCTTGATGGAAGAAACCGATGAAGTGGAAGCGGTGAAGCAAGAACTGACCGCGCAGTATCCGGCTATCACCGATGTCCTCGCGGCCAAGGCGGCTGAATTTGGATCTGCTACGTTTCAGGATGTGTTTCGCCGACTGATACTTCAGATGATCGACATGTTGTGGGTCGAGCATCTCGAGGTGATGAGCTACACGCGTTCTAGTGTCAACTTGCGAGCCTACGGACAGCGCGATCCTCTCATTGAGTATCGAAAAGAGGGAACTAGGCTTTTTAAAGAAATGGAAACAGCGCTCTATCACCGTCTGGCCGATCTCTTGCCTCGCATTCAACCAAAAATTGTTGAGCGAGAAGAAGCAGTCATGAAACAAGAAGCAGAGGCCGCTCAAAAAGCCGCCGGTGAGACCATGGAGTCAAAAACCGCCAAACGGGCGCCGGTCACTAAAAACGAGACGTATGGGCGTAACGATGTGGTGACGATAACAAATGGCACTGAGACGCAGGAACTCAAATACAAGAAGGCCGAACCACTCCTCGCCGCTGGTTGGACTATTATGAAGAGATAGGCTGGGAAAACAGCCGAGCACTTTCTAAAGAAAGTGCTCGGCTGTTTTCGTTTGTTATACTGTACCCATGCGAGGTTTCTTTAAACGTCACCGCCTTTGGTATGTATCCACGTCGGTTTTGATGGTGGTGACACTGGTATTTACACTCTGGAAGCCGAACGTCGTGACCGCGACAACTCAGGTATACACAACCGGATCGGGCACCTGGACAGCACCGGCCGGAGTCGGTTCGGTTGAGGTTGAATGTTGGGGCGGCGGCGGGGCAGGTGGAGCTGGTGACACTAGCGGCAGCGGCTATGCTGGTGGTGGTGGTGGTGGTGGTGCGTACTCCAGAGTTACCACCTTTTCGGTCACGCCTGGTAATGGTTACAGTTATGCCGTTGGTGCCGGCGGTACCGGGGGAACTGGCGTGGGACCGATTGGCGCAACTTCTACTTTTAATGGTACTACTTGTGTTGCTCAGGGCGGCCGTGGTGGTAAAGTAAGCGCCAACGGTCCGGCTAACAATGGGGCAGGTGGGCTGGCTTCTCTTAGTACGGGTGACGTTAAATACAACGGCGGCACCGGTGGTGTCGGAGAAGATTTTGCAGCCTGCGGTGAGGGTTCGCGTGGTGGGGGTGGTGGGGGGGGTGCCACCTCCACCACGGCTGGTAACAATGGTACGGGTCAAGATGGCGGTTATCCCTGTGATAGTACTCCGTTTGCTGGTGGTACGGCGGCAAGTGGTCCAGGTGGCGCTGGAGGCGCTGGCGGGTTAAGTGGGGCGAATGGTTCCGCGGGCTCTGCCGCTGGCGGTGGGGGTGGTGGTGGTGGTGAAAAAGATGGTGGTGCCGAAAGCGGCGGTAGCGGTGCCGCCGGCCGGATTGAAATCACCTACACAGTCGACTCTTCTCCACCCACTCCAAATCCTCCGCACTTTTCGTCTGTTCCCGCCGGTGCATCGTCTGCTTCTGTTTCTATGACTTCGGTCACAGTGACTGACACCAATAGTGTGCAATATTATTTTCACCTGGATGAATTTGCCATCAGTAGTCTCTGTAACAATGGTGACGATTTAGGAACGGGGTTTACTAGTTCGGGTTGGCAATCGTCTGCTTCGTACACTGATACCGGCTTAGACACCAACAAATGTTACCACTACACTATCACCGCCCGCGACAATCTTGGAAACTACACTTCTACCTCGACCGCTTCAAGTACCTATACGTTCGCGGACGTTCCGGGAACTATGAACTATAAATCTGTGACCGTCTCGTCCTTTCAATTTAACGTGTGGACTGATTTTAATCCGGCCATTAATCCCGTCACCTATTTCCTCGTCTACGCGTCGACTACTGACACAAACGTACATGGCAAATACATGGCCGACGATGGCAGTTTTTCAAGCACTCCAGTATGGCTCTCGAGAGCGCAAATTATGGACACTACCGTAAGTAACTTACAACCATCCACTCTCTATGGTTTACGTTTTGTGGCGCGTAACGAAAATCTCATTCTCACGGCAACCAGTAGTGCCTACGGCACCACTACCTTGGCCGACACTACTGACCCCACGCCAAACCCACACTTTAGCACCGTGCCTGGGAACGACAGCGCGAGCGCCGTCAGCATGACTTCAGTCACCGTCACCGATGACTATTCTTCACCAGTTAATTACTTTTTTGATAGTGTCGCCGGTAGTTGTGGAGCCAATGTCGGAACGGGAGGCACCGACAGTGGCTGGCAGAGTAGCACCTCCTACACCGACAGCGGTCTCGACACCAACAAATGCTATGCCTACCAGGTGACCGCCAAAGACAATTCAAACAACGTCACTGCGACTTCGAGTGCTTCAAGTACCTACACATCCGCGGCGATACCCGGGACCATCACTTTTTCATCGGTCAGTACTTCGACATTTGTGGTTACCAATAACGCCAACGGTAATCCCAGCGGCAGTCCCACCACTACCTTCGCGGTGCAAGTCAGTTCTTCCAGCCCTATAGACACTACCTGGGACTTAAAATACGTCGACGCGAGCGGTGACCCTTCGGCCAGCGCTGTCTGGCTCACCGACGCGCAGATTGACGGGCTCACTGTTCGCGGTTTGAACGAATCGACGCAGTACACGCTACAGGTAAAAGCTCGGAACGAAGACAGCGACGAGACCAGCTTTTCAAGTACTGCCGCTACTACTACGACCGCAAGCGCCGACACTACCGCGCCAACTCCCGACCCGATGACGTTTGCGACGGCGCCGGACGACTTAACCACCACGTCCATCGATATGATAGCCACCACCGCCTCCGACCCGTCAACACCGATCGAGTACTATTTCACCGCCGGGGCAGGATCGTGTGGCGCGAATCAGGGGACTGGCGGCACCGACAGCGGCTGGCAGAGTAGCACCTCCTACACCGACAGCGGTCTCCAGATTAATCGTTGCTATGCCTACACAGTGACTGCTCGTGACGCGGTCCCCAACAGTACAGCAGCTTCAACCGCAACGAGCGTGTATACATCAGCGAATGTACCAGGATTGCTGTCTCAAGTGGCCAACACAACGACTACGATGACCATATCAAACGCTGAGAACAGCAACCCTAGTAGTAATCCGACGACCAGCTTTGCAATTCTGGTGAATGCGACCAGCCCCGCGGATGCTTCGTGGCAGGGAAAATTTGTCGACGCGAGCGGAAACCCTTCGGCTTCAGCCGTGTGGCTTACCGATGCACAGATTGAAAATCTTGTGGTACAAGGACTCACTGCTTCGACCGACTACACGTTTTTGGTCAAGGCGAGAAATGGTGACAGCGAACAGACCACGTACAGCGCCAGCAGTACCTTGAGTACCGCTGATCCAAGTCCCTTGAACACGACAATCTTGCAGGGAGTACGTCTTGAGGGAGTACGTGTGCAGTAGATGGAATTGACTTGCAACGCTGTTTTGCGTAGGCTTGAATTATGAAAATAGTTTTAAGAGTTTTCATCACTGCGCTCGGTTTGCTTCTGGCGGCGTACATTATTCCTGGTATTGCAATCACGACCGCAGTCGTAGCCATCATCGCCGCTATTATCCTCGGGCTTCTAAATTTGATTGTAAAGCCGATTTTACTACTACTTACTCTACCGATTACTATTATTACGCTTGGCCTTTTCACCTTTGTCATTAACGCCGCACTCTTTTTATTCGCCGCGTACTTTGTCGAGGGTTTTACAGTTGATGGCTTTGTGCCTGCGCTACTCGGCTCTGTGCTCGTGTCGATTTTTAGTACTATTGGCAACAAAATCACCTCTTAAAACATTTTATCCGCATTTCACAAAAAGCGGGTATTGGGTAAGGACACCTCCTAAAGCGCGCTTGGTGGTACGGGAAGACGGTGTCTGACTTTGCTAACGAGCCTTTACCACGCCTCAAAAACTTTGACTTTTAGCCGTCAATTCTGTACTTTTACCGGATGTTTGTTGATGAAATCACAATTTACGCCAAAGCCGGCAACGGTGGTGACGGAGTGATACGCTGGCGGCAAGAGAAATTTAAACCCAACGCCGGCCCAGCCGGCGGCGACGGTGGTCGTGGCGGCGACGTGTACGTGCGCGCTGTGAAAGACTTGAATCGCCTCGCAAAGTACACTGGCCAGAAGTCGTTTTTTGCAGATGACGGTGTTCACGGAAGCAACAAAAGCCAAGCTGGCCACAATGGAGCGGATTTGTATATTGATATTCCTGTTGGGTCCAAGGTGACTGATGTAGATCGCAACCGAGTTTTTGAAATGGTCACAGAGGGGGAGGCGGTAAAAATTCTCAAAGGCGGTAACGGTGGATTCGGTAACGAATATTTCAAATCCTCTACCAATCGTTCACCACAACAGGCCACGAGAGGACGCGTGGGAGAGTTTGGGGATTTCCTTATTGAAGTCGCGCTCGTCGTTGACGTCGGTCTTATTGGCTTGCCGAACGCCGGAAAGTCTACCCTACTTAACTCGATAACGAACGCCCAGTCCAGAGTCGGCGCCTACCCGTTTACTACTACCGAGCCGCACCTTGGCGACCTTTACGGTTACACGGTAGCCGACGTGCCTGGGCTCATCGAGGGTGCCGCGACTGGAAAAGGTCTCGGTCATAAGTTTCTACGGCATGTAGCCCGCACCAAAATGCTCCTTCACGTCGTGTCCTTGGCGGACACTGACCCGATTGCTAGTTATTACACAATTCGCGACGAACTAAATCAGTACGACGCAACCTTACTTGATAGGGAAGAGTGGATTATTTTAAGCAAAAAAGACCTTGTAGAACAAGGCTTTATTGATGCCACCACGCGTTCTCTTGAAAAAAGCGAGAAACGTGTGCTTGTTGTTGGTCAAAACGACCCTGATTCTTACAAAAAACTTAGGGATGAACTTGTATCGCACCTCCGCAAAACGTACAATACGTAGCATATTTTTAGAAACATAGTACCTTGGACATGACCTACCGCCCAACGATTGGTTTAGAAGTTCACGCAGAACTTAAAACAGAGAGCAAGATGTTCTGTGGGTGTAAAAATCAACCACACGACGGCGCGCCAAACACTCACATCTGTCCGGTTTGCCTAGCTCACCCAGGAACTTTGCCGGTGCCGAATGAGGAAGCAATCGCAAAAGTGTTGCAATTTGGGAAAGCAGTCGAAGCAACAGTTGCCGAGTATTCAGAGTTTGACCGCAAAAATTATTTCTACCCAGATATTCCTAAGGCATACCAGATCAGCCAGTACGCGTACCCATTTCTTATCGGCGGTACTCTGGCAGATGTCGCGCTCACTCGCGTTCATCTTGAAGAAGACACCGCCCGCAACCAACACGACCAAGGAGAGGGAAGTTTGGTTGATTTCAACCGTGCCGGCGTCCCGCTCATGGAACTTGTAACCGAACCGGTCATTCACGACGAAAAAAGTGCCGGACATTTTGCGAAGGAACTTCAGCTGCTTTTGCGAACACTCGGTATCTCAAATGCGCAAATGGAACGTGGGGAAATGCGCGTCGAAGCTAATATTTCTGTAAGTAAAGATGAGAAGACACTCGGCACCAAAGTAGAGGTCAAGAATCTCAACTCATTTAAATCGGTTGAAGCGGCCATCAGGTACGAGGTTGAAAGACAAACAGCCGTCCTCGAGAGAGGAGATGAAGTTAAGCAGGAAACGCGTGGATGGGACGAGGTAAAACTAAAAACATTTAGCCAACGTTCAAAGGAAACCGCCAAGGATTATCGCTACTTTCCAGACCCTGACATCCCCAAGATCGCAGTCACGCAACACCCTCAATTTAGCGAATCTCTTTTGGCCGAGAATTTACCTAAATTACCAAGTTTTAAAAGAACATTCTATAAAAATCTCGGCTTGCCTCACGAGGTAATTGAACAGTTAATTTCTGACCCTGAGGTGGACTCGTTTCTCCAAACTGTGGTGGATACAAAATCGTCTTCAGACACTATTATTAAACTCGCTGTAAACTATCTACTCACCGACATTGCCGCTTTACGTTTAGGCAAGGGCGCTCTTTTGTCGGATCTCAAGCCAGATCACTTGCTGGAGCTTATGACTATGCTTGAGAAGGGTGATCTCAGTTCGCGAGCGGCTAAGGATCTGCTGATAGACTTGTTTGCGCCAAATGCCAAAGACCCTCGCACGTTGGCTACGGAGAAGGGCATACTGCAAAAATCTAGCAAAGGGGAGTTACAAACAACCGTTGAGGAAATAATTACAGCTAACCCTGCTGTCGTTGATGAATACCGGTCTGGCAAGGACTCCGCGCTTCAGTTTCTCATTGGGCAGGGTATGAAGGTGACCAAGGGCGCAGCCAACCCAAACATTCTACGCGAGCTATTGATTGAACGTTTAAAATAAAGTTATCTCGTCATTTCGAGCAAAAGTGCATTACTGGAGTTGCGCAGTCTCGTGCCTGCTATAATTATTTTATGGAAACGGTCACACTTGACGGAGAGACTTACATAAAGGCATCTGTTATTGCCAGGCAGTTTGGCTATACGGCTGATTATATTGGTCAATTGTGCCGAGCCAAAAAAGTTGACGCGCGTCTAGTAGGACGAACGTGGTTTGTAAATCCTCGTACCCTCACCGAACACAAGGCAGGCAAGTACCAAAAAAACGCTGACGTTTACCCCACACAGAATGCCGTTATAGCTAAGAAAAACTACACTTCTAGAATTGTCACACCGCTTCTCGCTACCCATAAGTCAGCCAAATTGATCCCCACTACCGATCCCTCTGGAGTTGCCACTGGTTCTCGTATTGCGTCTCTCCAGTACGAGTCAGACGATTTTTCCTTGATTCCAACTGTGAGGAGATCCGAAAAACCTGCCATGTTACCTGTTTCGCTCGCCGACGCCTTAGAAGTCCATATTAAGGCCGATAGCCACGAACAGGTAACTCTACAGGCGGATAAGCTACCTGAAGTGAGTCTGGCCGGCACCCTCACCGTGGCGGACATAGAAGACCAAGATTCAGTCGACGAAAGCGCCGCTGCGGAGATTATTCCCGATCCGGCCATAAATTTACGCGGGCATTTGTTGGGGGAATTACCTGCACGAGAAACTTCGTCTATCCGAGATAATGCTAAGAATAAGACTATTGTCGGGATAAAAAAGCGCACATCTCCTGTCAGCAATACCTTTGCGCAACGCATTCACGCCAGTCCTGAAAAAGAAGCGCTGTCAGATCACGTTAAATCTGTGCCTATAATGGAGGAAACCATGCCTTTGACGATCAAACTTTTACCAGTAACCGCTCTCACATCCGCTTTTTTGGTGGCTCTGACTTTATTTTCGCTACAATCTGTCACGCTCGTCTCTCTCGCCGGCTCACAGTCTTTTTTACAGTTTGATTTTACTCCGGTCCACACACTCACTGTCGGTGAATCTTTGAGTGCCATCGCGTCAATTTTTTAACTAGTTTTTATACACAGTTTACAGTCATTTTTTAGACGTTTTAGCTTTATAATTAAAGTTAAATCGTCATGTCAATTGCTCTTGAAATTAACGGAAAGAAATTGGTACCCATTAAAAATGCTGCACCGGTTGTTTCATACTCCAGAGACTACATTACACGACTGGCCAGAGACGGAAAGGTGGTGGCCACGCACATCGGAAGGCAATGGTACGTAGACATCGATTCTCTCAAACACTACGCCGCGGTGGCCGAGGACGAGCTCTCCATCCGTAAACAACAGTTGAGTGAAGAACGAAAGCAGGAACGCAAAATCAAAAAATCGGTTGAAGCGTTACAAGCCACCCGAGCAAAAAAAGTAAAAGCATTTCATGCGAACGCGGTCGTGGTAACAGCGATGGTGCTTGGAGTTGGTTTGGTCAGCGGTCTGTTTGTGAACGAGAGCAATTGGTTTAACCAGACCGCAAACCGCTTCTCGGAGTCCCGGGTCGAGCAGCTGGCCAATGTGAATCAAGGAGTGTCACAAGCTTCAAAAGTTATTATTTCAGATACCGGTGAAGTCATCCATTTTCCGGAATTTACTCATGAGTACAGCCAGTTACTTTTAGACGGAGAGCAGACTGGCGTCTTGCTGTTGCCGCAGGCTCTGCCCGGTGACGTGGTGAAGGTGCAGGATTATTTTTCTGACGAGGTGGTAATTGAGAAAAAATCTGACGGCACCGCCGTTGTGCGGCGAGCCGATAAGCAAACGGGAGAAATTCCATTTGTGCTGGTTCCGGTAACTTCTTCTCCGTAACTATGAAACCCCTCCTCCTCAGTTTCATACTCGCACTCACCATACTCGCACTCACC
>JBBTRC010000011.1:5329-12351 GCA_038065355.1 Patescibacteria group bacterium | reverse complement strand
GGTACGGCGGCCCTACGCAGTGCCGCCGGAAATCCTCGGCGACAATCTCAACTTGGCCGCGCCACCGCGCGCGCCATTCTATCAAACCGACTGGCCGCTGCCGGCCGCGCGGCCGTTCTCGGTGGTCGCGAGCTTCGCGCCGGTCAACCTGCCGCTTACGGTGGTATCGGCGGCGCCCTTTGCGCAAAGCGATTGGCCGGCGCGCGGCTGTGCTTAAAAAAGAGGGGAAGTTAAATTTTGCGGTCGTGATGACTTCTCCAAAATATATAGATAAAAAGGGGATCACTCGCGCCATCGCGGTAGCGATGGCGCGAGCAATCGAGCGTCTCGCGCTTGACCCAGATACCACCTACGTGAAACTCGATGGCGCGCTCAAGGCTCCGGCGGGATTCCAGCAAGAGACCATCATCAAAGGAGATCAAAAAGAGCTGGTGATTGGATTGGCTTCAATTCTTGCCAAAGAGACTCGAGATCGGTACATGGTGCGAATCGCTTCGCGATTCGCACCCTACGGCTTTCACCTGCACAAAGGGTACGGAACATTGGCACATCGAACAGCCATAAAACAACACGGCCTTTCAGTTATCCACCGCGCCACCTATTGCAAAAATTGCTTTTTGTAGTTTTTCATGGTTTAATCACTGTGACAAAGAACCCACTCGAATAACTCAACAGCACATTTAGAGAATGAGAGGGAGAGGTCTATGTCATTTGGTAAGCCTTTGGACGTCAATGTCCTTGGTGACGACGACTATCTGCGTCTGGAAGCACAAATGGTGCACGCCGAGCCGTGTGATGCGGGTGTGTGTGAAAGCTGTCCGTATCATGATCCCTCGCATCCATTTGAGAAGCGCGGGGGCATATTGCGTATCAAGTGCCTGCAAAATCCGGGAGTGATGACCGAAGCGCCATCCTATCCGAATCACAAAGCGTGCCCAGACTTTAAGCGACCGGCCAGAAAGTTCAGCCGTTAGTTCTTCAAGAAGCGACCAGCCCTGGCATATTCTAGGGCTGGTCATTTTTATCACGCGTTTCTATGTTCTCTGTCATCACTACAGGACCTTGCTCTCGCGGACGTTCAAAAAAATGTAGTGGGGGGGTAGGGTATAAGCTGATATATTGCATTTTCAAGCGTTTCTGCTATAGTTTCGCCCTATGGTAGTACGAATGCGTCATACGAGCGGTCATACCGCCAATCGCCGCTCACATCACGCGCTTAAGACGCAAGCGCTTTCGGTGTGTGCACAATGTGGTGCCAAGCACCGCCCGCACCACATGTGTTTGGAGTGTGGTTTTTATAAGGGTCGCATGGTGATGGATATGCAAGCGAAGAAGAAGGCGCGTGCCGCCCGCATGGAAGCGCGCAAATCTGCGATTGCCGAGCAAAATCCCTTTGCCGCTGAAGAGACAAATACTGAAGCAGCTGAAACAAAAACCGAGACAGAAGCATCAGCCAAGAAAGTTAAAAAGACCAAAGCCAAAAAGGCTGAATAACCAAAGACCCCGCCCGGGGTCTTTGTGGATTTGTAACAACCTCTTCATAAAGAGGTGATACACTATGATCAGTAGAAGTTAGTACATTCGTATGGCAAATCGACATCTTTCACGCAGTATCGTTCTTCAATCACTCTTTGAGTGGGATTTAAATGCTTTAGAAAAAAAAGACGTTCACGAAGTTTTGGAAAGAAATGTCGCCGAATTCGCTCCCAACAAAACCGATTTGCCTTTTATGGAAAAACTGCTCGATGGCGTTATGGCCAAACAGCCAGAGCTTGATTTAGTAATCGAAAAAGCCGCTCCCGAGTGGCCGATTGACCGTATCTCACCGGTTGACCGAAATATTCTCCGCCTCGGCCTGTTTGAGCTTCTGTTTGCCGACCGAAAAGAGGTGCCGGCCAAAGTAGCCATCAACGAAGCGATCGAACTCGCGAAGCAGTTTGGCGGCGACAACAGCAGTCGTTTTGTGAACGGCGTGTTAGGTGCGGTCTATAAGGAAATCGGCGAGCCAGGGAAAAATGAAACCAGCAAACGGAAAGGCAAGGACGTGCCGTTTGAGCAAATGCCGATAGAACGCCTGGCCGGAGCGGTGGTCTACGCCGAACACGAAGGCCAAATATACCTAGCCTTAGTGCACGACATCTTCGGACACTGGACACTCTCAAAGAGCAAGGTGGCAGAAGCCGAAACGGTGGAACAGGGCGCACGGCGGGCCATTCTTGATGAGCTCGGCCTCACTGCCGACGTAGAAGCCGAACTCGGCAACAACGAATACGTGGCTTCGCAACCGGAAAAAGGCAAAATTCGCAAACAGGTGCATTACTTCTTGGCTCGCGCACCCTATCAAGAAGTGGTGCTCGCCAAGAAGGGTGGTCTTGATGACGCGCGTTGGTTTCGCATTGCCGACATTCTTGAGCTTAACTTCTACGAAGACATTTTACCGATTGTGACAAAGGCCATCACGATGCTGGTTGGCAGGGCCTCCAAATAGTGGTAGTGTCTCCCCATAATTAAGAGAGCTATGGAAGAATCTGTCGGAGTCGTCAACATGGAGGAGCTACAAGCGCTTTTGCGGGTGTCTTTTCGTGACAAAAACGTACTGCGTTCGGCTATCACTCATCGCTCCTACCTCAATGAACACCGGGAAGCGACCTGGGATCATAATGAGCGCCTGGAGTTTCTCGGCGATGCGGTGCTTGAGCTCGTGGTAACTGACTACCTATTTTCAAAATATCCAGAAAAACCGGAAGGAGAATTGACCGCCGTGCGCGCCGCACTCGTGAATACTGTCTCACTCTCAGAAGCCGCCGAACAACTTGGTATAAATAAGTTTTTGCTTATGTCGAAAGGCGAAGCTAAGGATGTTGGCCGTGCGCGACAGTACATTTTGGCCAATGCGTTTGAAGCTTGCATTGGAGCGATCTACCTCGACCAAGGGTACGAATCAGCCAAGGGTTTTATCGCCGAACGATTGTTTGCCAAGACCGACAACATCGTACGCGAGCGGCTGTGGCAGGATGCCAAAAGTCGCTTCCAGGAATTGGCCCAAGAGCACGCGTCGGTAACGCCAACCTACGAAACCGTCAACCAAGAAGGCCCTGATCACGACCGCGTGTTTACCGTCGGCGTCTTTTTGCGGCACGAGAAGGTGGCCGAAGGAACCGGCCGTTCAAAACAAGAAGCCGAGCAACAGGCAGCCGAAAAAGGTCTGGCCGCGAAGGGTTGGGGCGGGGAATAAATACCCGAAGCGAGCCGAGCCTAAGTGCTATACTTAGCTATATGTTCCGTAAATCGCTCGGCTTTACGCTCGTCGAGATGGCGCTCGTCGCCGGTATTATATCGATAATGACGGCTGTCTTGTACGTGAATTTCACCCAGGGTTCTGCCCAAACGCGTGACTCCAAGCGGAAGACCGATCTGATTGCGCTTCAAAACGCGGTGGAATTGTATAAGCAAAAGAACGGCACGTATCCTCAAGGTTGCAATGGCCCGTCGACCAGTGCATTTAATCAAAATAACTGGTCGGGACAAAGAGGCACCTCGTACGCCTGTCCAGGCGGTAGCGCGGAATACATTACTGGCTTGGCACCGGAATTTATTAAAGTATTACCAAAAGACCCAAAGCTCAACGGCACAGCCTCGGGGTATGTGTACACGGTCAACCAATTTGGCACCGCCTATAAAATTATGGCCTTGGATACCGTCGAGAGCGAAGTAATCGGCCTCACGCATCAATTCGCACGCTGCGGTGATGCGCAGAACAACGGTAGCCATGAATGTTCTTCTGTGCCGCCTAACGCCGGCGCCAACCCGAACAACGCCCTCTATAACCAGACTGGATCAACACCAGGTCAGTGTAGTACGCCAAGCGAATTTAATAACGATTACGCAGTGGTGGGGGGATTCGCTGGTCAAGGCCAGCCGTTTAATACTGTTCAGGCTAATGAGTTTTATTCCGATGTCGCGAGGTGTAAGTAAATGACAATTTTAACTTGGCGTAAGTGATAGGATAGATAGTATGAGAACCCGCAGAATAAAAAATGGCTTCACCCTCGTTGAGATCATAGTGGTCTTGGGCATCATCGGTGTCCTCACCTCCATCCTCACGGCGAACTTCATGCAGGCTAGGCAAGACGCGCGCAACAAGACTATGCGGACCGAGCTAAGAGAAGTACAGCTCGCACTTGAACTATATCGCGCGCAAAATAAACAGTACCCACCGACTGGTGGATCGTACCCCACCAATTTGAAGAATGTGCTAGTGCCTGAATATATCCCCGACCTGCCCGACGCCACTGACTCAAGAAATGCTAACTGCACCCTCACGTACACTGCCGATGTCGCCGGTACCTACTACAAACTGACCGCCGCGCGTTGCGTTGAAGGAGTGGCCGCGGCCGCGACTGGCGTGCAGATTGACGACGAGTTTGCTCGCTGTCCCAGCTTTTGCGGTACCTGCACGAGTAATAGTTACGTGCAAACCGATCCGCAATTTTACGAGTCGCTCGCTGTCTACAGCGCCGGCGGCCAGTGTCAGTAAGCTATGTACCTGAAAGAGCTTTCGATCAATGGCTTCAAATCCTTTGCCAAAAGGAGTGAACTAGAATTCTCTTCACCCATCACCGCGATTGTCGGTCCGAACGGTTCGGGCAAGAGCAACGTCGCGGAGTCGTTTCGGTTTGTGCTCGGAGAACAGTCGGTGAAGGCAATGCGTGGCAAAAAAGGCGAAGACCTGATCTGGGGCGGCTCAGAAAAGATAGCCCGCGGCAACCGCGCCGGTGTGGAAGTAGTGTTTGATAATAGCGCTCGCACGTTCGCGCTCGATTTTGACGCAGTCAAAATAGAGCGCGTCGTGCACCGCGCCGGCCAAAATGAATACAAGCTCAACGGTTCAGCGGTGCGTCTCAAGGACATTCACGAACTCCTCGCCAGCGCCAACATCGGTGCGACCGGCCACCATATAATTTCTCAAGGAGAAGCCGATAGAATCTTGGCGGCTGGCCCCAAAGAACGGCGAGAAATGATCGAAGATGCGCTCGGACTCAAGGTGTATCAGCTCAAAAAAAACGAATCGGAACGCAAATTGGAAAAAACGCTCGAGAACATCGCGCAGGTTGAGTCGCTCCGCCGTGAAGCCGCCCCCCACCTCAAATATCTGAAGAAACAAGTCGAACGGGCTGAACGCTCGCTTCAAATTCAAGCTGAACTCAAAAAAGTCTATGCCGAATACTTAAAACGTGAAGACACTTTCATTGCACATCATACCGATCGGTTGTCTGCCGCCCGCCTCACGCCAGCCGGCGAGCTTCACGACGTAAAAATAAAACTCGTTGCGGCTGAGAAATTTTTAGAAACTGCCACCAAGAGTAATACGGAGGAAACCAAAGCCGCTGAAGCCATTTTTAAAACCGCTTCCGCCGCCCGCCAAGAGAGTGAGCAGACGCTCAGTATGCTGCAAGGCCAAATCAGCCTGTTGTCACGCCGACTCGAGACGAGCGAGCGGCGCGAGACCGATAGTGTCATCATGCGCTCATCGCTCGAATCACTCGTGAACGATATCGAAAAAGATGCTGAAGCGGCGTTGCAGGAGCGAAGTGAAGAGACACTATTTAAAGTCTTGCAATCAGTTGTTCGTTCGCTAAAAAACTTCTTGCACAAAGAGCGCGGCGAGGCGCTGGATACGAAATCCGCCGACAAAGAAGATTTGAAAAAACTCACCCACGAACAAAAGGAAGTAGAGCGAACAGTGGCCAAAGCCAAAGAAGAAGAACAAAAAGCCGAGACTAACTGGCGTTCTCTCCGGCTGGCCGAGACGACCGACCGAGAAAAAAGCCACCAAGCTGAACGTGACGTATTCGCGCTACGCGCGAGCGAGCGAGAACTTAGCATTACCCTCCACGACATCGACTCCGAACTCGCTGTGCTCGAGCGCGACCGCAACGACTTCAAACGCGAACTCCAGGAAGCCGTGTCTCTCATAGGCCGAGCCGCTTCTGACTACTTCACTCTAGAAATAAAAACTGCCGGCGGTGCGCCCGTGTCGACTGAAGAAATAGTACATGAATCACGCGACGCACAGCGTGAACGCCACCGCGAGCTTGAGAAGCTCAAGATTCGCTTGGAAGAGTTGGGGGTAGGGAACACCGGAGAGCTCCTTGAGGAGTACAAAACCGCCGAAGAACGCGACGTATTTCTGGCGCGAGAGCTGTCTGACCTCAGCGAGTCGGTGAAGAATTTGCGCTCGCTGATCGCTGACCTACAAGAAAAACTCGAAGAGCAATTCAGCGCCGGTATCGAAAAAATCTCTCTTGAGTTCAATCGCTTTTTTACACTCATGTTTGGTGGCGGTTCGGCTTCTTTGTTACAAATCACGCTGCCGGTGCGAAAAATCGACGAGGAAGAGGGCGAGCCGACAGACATTGTGCCAGAAAAAGGCGTCGAGTTAGTTGTGTCATTGCCGAACAAACGAGTGAAAGGTCTTGAAATGCTCTCCGGCGGCGAGCGTGCCCTCACGTCGATCGCTGTCATCTTTGCCATGAGTCAGGTCAATCCGCCGCCATTCATTATTCTCGACGAGACCGACGCCGCGCTCGATGAGGCCAACAGCCGCCGCTACGGCGACATGATCGAAGAACTGGCAAAAAAATCCCAGCTCGTGCTGATCACTCACAATCGAGAGACAATGAGCCGTGCCGGTATTTTATACGGCATCACGATGGGTGGCGACGGGGTATCGAAAATCCTATCGGTTAAATTCGACGAAGCAACGGTGAATGCGAAATAGCTGGTATTTCCGTGTGAGTGGAGAAGTCGGGTGAGTGTCTCTCAACGTCCTCGCTCCGGGCATTGTCGCTGTGAATGTTTCGAGACACTCACCCCAACCTCTCCACGACAGCTCAAAAAATTGACATTTTCATTAAATAGTGCATTGTAATGCCAGTTGCAAACGGTCATCTGCCTGAAAGGAGGCACCATGTCCCGACTGTTATTTGTCATTCTTTCTCTGTTTCTTTCGGCCGGGGGGG
>JBBTRC010000011.1:3013-5319 GCA_038065355.1 Patescibacteria group bacterium | reverse complement strand
CGCGGCTTACGCCGCGCCGGCCGAACCGACCACGCAGGTCACTGCGAGCGACGTGGTGGTGGGACTGGGAATAAAAGCGGGGGAGCGTAGCGAGTCGTACTCTACACTTCGCGTTGAGCAGGTTGGAATTCTGTTCAGTCTTGGTCTCATGGCTCTAGCTGTGATTTTGATGGCAGCTAATATTATTGTGCCCGCCGTCGGCCTCGCATGTATTTCGATTGTTAGCGCTATCGTCGCCATTCTCACCACCATCGACTCACCTGTCGCCAATATCTTCGCTATCGTTGTCGCTGCTGGCACTCTCTCCACCGTTTTTTCCACTGCCCGCACCAAAGGCTGGTTTTACATTTTTGCCATGGCTTTCATCGCCTTGATGGCAGTGTTATTTTTCCAGGTTTGACGAGGCGGGAAACAGAGACCAAAAGGCCGGCGAGCGATAGCGAGCCGGCTTTTTTTATTACTCCCGTGACATCCTATTTAGAGTCGACTAACTCAAAATCGAGTTGTCTTTCGTCTTTGTCTGCTCGGACGAGTTTCACCGTGACCTCGTCGCCGAGTCGGTACACTTTGCCCGTCTTTTGTCCTTTCACGCGGTACTTTTTGGCTTCGTGTTCGAAGTAGTCGCTCTTGATGCTCGCGAGCCGCACCATGCCTTCGGCCAATGACTCCTTCACTTGCACGTAGATACCCCAGTCAGCCACGCCGGTAATCACGCCGGCAAACGTTTCGCCGACCCGATTCATGAGAAATTCCACTTGTTTGAATTTAATGGAGTCGCGTTCGGCCGACACCGCCTCCATTTCTCGTTCTGAAGACTGTACGGAGACTCGTTCGTAGGTTGCGGATTCTTTTGGCCCGATGTGCAGACCGTCGAGGTGGCGACGCAAGAGTCGGTGCACCATCAAGTCTGGGTAGCGGCGAATGGGGGAGGTGAAATGAGTGTAGTATTTGAAGGCCAAGCCAAAGTGCCCGATGTTTTTGGTTGAGTACACGGCTTTCGCCATCGAACGAATGCTGGCTGTTTTTATTAAATTTTCTTCCGGTTTACCCTCCACTTCTTTCATGAGCCTGTTTAAAGAGGTAGCTCCGACCACGCCTTTCTTGGTCTCAAACTCATAGCCGAGCGCGTGCACAAAGGCCGCCAGTTCCTCGATTCTCTCTGGGTCAGGCACATCGTGGATGCGGTACACAAACGCCATCTCGCGATTTTTTGATTTAGCGAGATCATTGATATAGGTCGCTACTTCGCGATTGGCCAACAACATGAAGTCTTCAATCATCAGCATGGTTTCGGTGCGAGTCTTGGTGTAGACACGAATCGGCGCACCCCGCTCGTCGAGCTCAAATTTCACTTCCGGCTGTTCAAAGGCGATGGCACCGCTCGCGAAGCGCTTCTTCCGCAATACTCGAGAGAGCGTCATGAGGGTTGTGAGTTCAGATAGGAGAGGACCGTCCCTGGTATCGAGTACTGCCTGGGCTTCTTCATAACTAAAGCGTTTGTCGGAGTGAATGATGGTTTGTCCGTACCAGGCGTTTTGTATGTGAGCGTCCGGTGACAATTCAAAAATCGCCGAAAAGGCCAACCGGTCTTCGTTGGGGCGAAGGGAACAAAGGTCGTTCGAGAGCACTTCCGGCAACATCGGAATCACTCGATCGACGAGGTAGACAGAGGTGCCGCGTTCGCGCGCTTCCACATCGAGCGGCTCGCCTTCGGTCACATAGTGTGACACATCCGCGATGTGAATACCGACCTCGATGTTGCCATTCTCGAGTGTGCGCACGGACAGGGCATCGTCGAAATCTTTGGCGTCAACCGGGTCGATGGTCATGGTAGGAATACCGCGGATGTCCTTTCGTTTTTGGTCTACCAGCGCATCGGCAAAAATTTGCTCCTTTCGCTCATACAGTACTTGCGCTGCTTTCTGCACTGATTCGGGGAAACTCTTCGAAAAGCCGCCGGAACGGATGATCGCCTGCATCTCGGTTTCGTGGTCGCCGGCGCGGCCGATGGTTTCGGTAATTTTTGCCAGCGGGTCGGTGAGAGGATTTTTCCAGCTTTCAATTTCAACCGCCACTTTCATACCGAGGTCGTTGCCGGTCGCGTGGGGGAGGAGCGGCCGAATATGAATGCGATGATTGTCAGGTGCGAGATATTTTAGCGCTTGGCCGTTAAGAGATCGCTCTTTTACCACGCCGATGAGTTCGCGGTGGGCTGGTTTCAGCACTCTCGCGACCACGCCTTCGAGGCGTTTGCCTGGCACTTTCTGCTTTAACTTCACTTCGACAATATCACCGTCGAGGGGGGG
>JBBTRC010000011.1:0-3003 GCA_038065355.1 Patescibacteria group bacterium | reverse complement strand
GCTTCGCGCTCGACAACGATATCTTCTTCTAAGTCAGGGTGAGCAACAAAACCGGTCCCTTTGCCCCGAATCATGATCGGGCCTTGGTGAGTTTTCAACATGCGGGCAGTATAACACCCGTATTTGGCTTTCGCATCCAGTATACTGGTAGTTGGACACGGTGATGCAACCATCCCTCCCTGGTGCGCCCATCGCCCTCTAGTATGAGTTTGTGCCCCACGAGTACCCCCCCCGGCCGCGCTTGGAAAACCAAGCGCGGCCAATTTTTTATAGGATTAATCCCCTCATTACATATTTTGAGCGTCCGCGGGGGTACAGTGCCTGTAGTGGTGACCAAACATCGGAGCGTGTGAAAAATATGTAGTGAGGGAGCGGCCACTTTTATACCATTGACGAATAGAAGTAATCTGCTATGCTAGCGTCCACTACAACTAAGCGAGCGAGAATTCTATCCAAAACTCATTTTGGATAGATCAAGCGAGCGGCGGGTGTATACATTTCTCAAATTTCTATTTTCTATGTTAATGATGCGATTACAGCGCGTAGGCCGAAAAAATAACCCGACATACCGGATTGTGGTTACTGATAAGCGAACCGGTCCAAAAAGTGATAAGCATGTAGATCGGCTTGGTTCCTATGACCCAAAGGCCGGCAAGGTGCAACTTGATGTAGAAAAAGCCAAAAAATGGCTAAGTCAGGGCGTACAGCCATCTGGTACTATGTTTAATTTCCTGATCGACCAGAAAGTCATTACCGGAAAGAAAATCAATGTTTTGTCAAGAAAATCTCCCATCGTTGACGAAGAAGCGGTGAAGCGAGCAGCCGATGAAGCGGCCGCCAAAGCCGAGGCCGCAAAAGCGGCGCTTGAGGTAGAGGTGGTGGCCGACGTCGAAAGTCCAGCCACTGAAACGCCAGAAAACGGAAAACAAGCTGCGGCGGAAGAGGCTGCGGAAGCGCAGGCTTTGGCTGACGCCGAAGGTGATTAGTATTTTTGAATTCACTTACGATGATTGACGCATACGAGCTTGTCTCGTATGCTTTTCTATAGAGCACGTTGCAGACTGTAACGCCGCTTACTGTTATTGATAAGACATAGATGTATGGACAAGTACGAAGATAAGCAATTTCTAGAGAGCCTCGTTAAATCACTCGTTGATCATCCTGATTCGGTAAAAATCAATCGTACCGTTGACGAGATGGGAGTGCTCCTCACGCTCGATGTGCACGCTGATGATATGGGTAAGATTATTGGACGCTCCGGCAATACAGCAAAAGCCATCCGCACGCTTCTGCGCGTCGTTGGCATGAAGAACGACGCTCGCGTCAATCTCAAAATCAATGAACCAGAAGGAGGCAAGGGCATGAGCCGAGAAATGTCAGAGGCTATGAAGGAAGATAATCCTACTGCCGAACCAAAAAGTTTGGATCAAGCTATTGAAGACCTAAAGATATAAATTAATTCCAGTATCGGAACGAACAGGCGACCCTCCAGCGGGGTCGCCTTTCGGCTTCGGCACTTGCCGGTACTTAAAAAAGAAAGAATTCTTTTTTAAGTACCGGACCAAGCCAAGTGCCTGCAGATGCTCGTTCCAACACTGTAATAAATTTCTAAAACCTTTCGATCGGTGTCACTTTTATGCTAGGATTTCTTCATGCGAAAAGGATTCGACTACACTGGAATCTCGGTTGTAGCCATCTGTCATGACGGATGTGGGAATTATCTTCTTGAACACCGCAGCGAGAAATGTCGGGATGAGCAGTTAACTTGGAGTCCTGTCGGCTCAGGTGGCCTTAAGGTGCACGAGTCACTTGAGGAGGGTCTACGTAGAGAAATTAAAGAAGAGTGCAACGCTGAAGCTAAAGATATAAGTCTGCTCGGCCATCGAGAAGTTTTCCGAAAAATCGATGGAGAACAATATCACTGGATTGCCTTCGATTTCCTCGTTCTTATTGATCCAGCCGAAACTAAGATCGTGGAGCCAGATAAAGCCTTGGCACATAAATGGTTTAAGCTGGAAGATTTTCCAGCGCCGCTTCACTCGCAATTCCCAATCTTCCTAGAAAACTATAAAGATAGATTATAAATTTTACGCACCTCCAGATGAGAGAAAGAAACAGCGCCGCGGCATCTCCTATCCGCAGCGCTGTTTCTTTCCATGCTTTTAAACTTCAGGAAACCTTAAAATCCAAAAGACTGCTCGTCAGTAGACACTGCTTGCTCAATTGTGCTACTGTCTCTAAAGACAAATCATGGAGGAGTGTGTGCCTCAACCTAGCGCACGATCGGCCCGTTTCGTTCATGTACCACACGTGGCAACGGACAGGATAAAATCATTCAACCATATTCGCGTTCATCGGCAGATTCAAAAACGAGGCCAGGAGGTGTTTTGGCGTTGTGTGCATAATTGGACGAACCCGCATTACGAGAAAGCTTTGCCTAAACTACAAACTATACAAAAGCACTACGAAGCGAGGTGGATACGTTCGTCGCAGTTGTTGATGGAGCTGATCCGTCTTTACGTAGAATTTGGCAAGCTCGACGTCTGTATGATGCCAGAAGATCTTCAAGTACTTTCAGAAGACATGCAAAATCAAAATAACGAAAATATGCTCAAATTACTGCAAGAGATCAAGACTACTGGCGCGGCTTAAAACCGCGCTTGCTTTTTGTTAAAATCAAGATATGCACTTCCACGTTATCACTCTATTTCCGGAAATCTGTCGGGCCTATACTGATGCCAGTGTACTTGGTCGTGCCCAAAAGACAGACAAGGGGAAGGGAGCCAAGGTGCGCGGGAAAAAAATCGAAGTGGCATACTACAACCCGCGCGATTTTTCTAAAAGTAAACATAAAAAAGTTGACGATCGGCCCTACGGCGGCGGCCCGGGCATGGTGATGCAAGCCGAGCCAATCTTGCGGGCGTGGGAAAAAGCGGTGGGGAAGAAGAAGGATCAAAAGAAAGTGAAGACGCTTATCATGTCGCCGCGCGGGCCGGTCTTCGA
>JBBTRC010000010.1:229659-250084 GCA_038065355.1 Patescibacteria group bacterium | reverse complement strand
ACTCAATCGGAGCGTACGAGGCAGTTTCAAGCCACCACGCGCTCCGCGCGTGCGACTAGCACTCATCATCAGGATTTTGGTCAAAGTACATTCGAACTTTGTCTAATACACACCGCCAAGTCGTGCTAGCACGAGATGCTTGCACGAAGCGAGAAAATCCGCCCCAACAAAGGGCGGATTTTCTGATAAAATATAACTTATGAAAATACTTCTAATTAGACACGGCGAAACAACTGGTGATATTGAAGACCGATATGGTGGTGCGTATGACGACCACCTCACCGAGAAAGGTCGTCAACAATTACAACATACCGCCGAACAGCTAGACGGACAAAAGATTGATGTTATTTTCGTGAGCAGTCTTATTCGTGCCAGGGAATCTGCGGACATAATCAATGAAAAGCTAAATACACGCATTGAGGTAATGGATGGATTGCGTGAGAGGAACTACGGTGTACTTGGCGGTCTGACAAAAGCAGAGGCTATTGAGAAGTACCCGGAGGTGGTTGAAGCACATAAAGACCCAGCAAACACAGACTCTGAAGGAGAAAGCCAATCAGACTTTATGGAGCGTGTATTGTCTACTTTTTCTTCAATCAAAGAGAGTGGTCATGATGTTGTTGCAGTTGTCTCTCATGGTGGACCAATAAAGACCATTATACGTCATTTGAATATGCCGCTTCCTGACAAAATTGGTGATGGGGAGATTATTGAGGTTGTTTTATAAAAAAATTCCTCCTTACGTCCACATGTAAAAAGCGAAGGCCTCCGATCATTTCGGAGGCCCAAAGTATAGTCCTTGTTCGTACCACGTGATCAGGTCGACTGCTGTTGGACCTTCGACGTCACCGGTGATAGTTGCAGCCCACGATTTCGCTTCTTCCAATCTGTCGTGAGCGATAAAGAAGAGAAGTTGTGTGATCTGATTTGGATGATCCGCCTCTTGGTACGAAAGGGCTTTCTCCGCATGAAAGCATGCGACAGACCGATCGTTCTTCCATGCTGCACAACTGATCGCGTGATGGTGCCAGAACCAGAGGATCTCACGACACCAGTCTCGCTCTTCTTCGCCCAGCTCTGCAAGGTTGATTTCCTCCAACTCCCTCTTGATCTGATTGTGAACTTGGGACGGATTGTCGTAATCCCATGTGCGGGCGATGAATAACGGTTGCTCCAAGTCACAGTATGCTTCATGAAGTGCGAGTGGCTCGTTAACACCTGCAAGGGCGTAGGCTTTTTCGAGTGTCATCTAGGTCTCCTCAAAGGACGGGTTCGGTCAAGATAGTACGTTTTGAGCGGTGGTTGTCAAGAAATTTATGTATCAGTTCAATTGATTTGTTATAGTAAACAATATGGAAATCAACACTCCGAATTTCTTATATCACGGTACTGTCACTTTTGTCACTTTTTGAACTACTTGATATAATGTTCCTGCCCAGTGAGATGTTCTTAAACAAATGGGCATCAGTAGATTTTAGGGAGTGGCTCCAATGCTTACCGGAAGGGGTTAACACCTTCCTAGAGATGTCATGACATCTCGAGTACCGGCCGGTACGCCCACTGGGTTCTCCTCTACCTTCTCACGATGCCCACTTGTTTGAGAATATACAGTGCGCACGAGACGCGTCGTTCTAATAGATTGTGGGATAGCTAAACCGCCAAGCCCTGCTTGACCGACCACGGTTCTAGCTCGAGACTGCCCGCGAACACAAAATAGCGCCTCTTTGGCGCATATTTTGTTCGCGGAGACAAAGTAAAGCATGGGGTGCTTTATGTGAGGATTCGAAGCCCGATTGAGTTAGATTGGAAACGAAGTGACAATCTAACCAATTGGATACTGGTCGTGTAAGCAAGCTTTCTTATTCTGCATTCATAGCTTATGCATGAGCGAGCTCCTACATAACTGCTCATTTGATTAAGTAATGACCGAAACTCCTCTCGTCTCGGCAGAAGTTGGAAATCGGAATCAAAACCCGACACTTTCAACGATTGAAAAGATAGCAAACACTCTTGGCGTTTCGGTCGATGAGCTGTTGAAATAATCTTAAGAAGTGATAGTTTCTTAAACCGCTTGCAAAGTCGTTGACACTAATTTATACTTTCTGTATACTTAACAACATTGTTAAGTATGACTACTAAAGATGCCAAAAAGCTTGATCGAGTGTTAGCAGCGCTCGCCAATGAAAAACGGCGTCGTATTGTCTATACACTTGCTCTACAACCAGCATCAATTGGTCAGTTAGCAAAACAGCAGCGTTCATCTTTGCCTGCGATACATCGGCACATAAAGGTGCTTGAGCAGGCGAAGCTCGCGCGGCGCAAGAAAAGTGGTCGAGTTAATTTTCTTGCGTTGGATAGGACTGGACTACTGTTGGTGCAAAATTGGACATCGCAGTTCCATGCGTATTGGGGCGCAGAAGAAGAAACACTGGAGAATTATGTAGCAGGTATCGAAAGGTCAGGAATTAAATTAAAAAAATTAACTAAGGGAAAATAATATGAAAAAATTTGTTTTTGTGCTCTACGGAGCCGTACGGTCGGAAGACATTAAACCGGAAGATATGAAGGCAACCATGGACAGGTGGATGACATGGTTCGGAACTTTTAAGGAAAATATCATAGATAACGGCAATCCATTTGCCTCTATTGCTAAATCCGTTACCGCAAAAGGAACGGAAACGATACCAGCAGACAAGTGGCCAGCAAAGGGTTACATCATCGTCAACGCAAAGGACATAGATGAGGCAGTAAACATTGCAAAAGTATGTCCGGCGCTTGTAGACGATCCTGAGGGAGCGGTTCGTGTATACGAGGCAATGCCAATGTAATAGGATTAAAAAATATTAGCTAATTTATAATAAAGGATTATGAAAACACTAAAATGTGATTTGTGCGAGGCAACAGTGGCGGGCGAGACATTTGAAGCATGGATGAAGGTCCTCATGCCTCATTATATGCAAGCACACACTGATGTAATGAAGGGTAAGGCTGGTCTCTCCGACGAGGAGAAGAAAGCAGAACAACAGAAGTGGATGGTTGAAAATAAGGCGCGGTTTGATGCCTCTAAGTAAAAATTATGACTACTTTCTATTTACTTTTGCTTGTGTACCTTGTCGTTTCATTTGCGCTTGGCGCGGTTTGGCATGTCGTCTTGTTTAAAGAGTATTACAAAAAGCTTGCTATCTACTCGAACATCGAAAAACCAAGATTCTCTTTTGGTTTTTCCGCAATGATTCTCCAAGGTATCGTTTTTGCGTATGCTTATCCACTTTTAGCAAGCCCTTGGCTTTTCGGATTGGGGCTATTCATGCTCCTAACCAGCTTTATGGTTTTTGCCGAAGCTGGTAAACAAAACGCCACATCACTTTCTGGATTTGTTGCCATTCAACTGGCTTTCTCGGCGATTCAAACAGCTCTGGTGACACTGGCGTTTGTACTAGTCTCGTCGTTTTTCTAAAGGGAGCACACGTCAATATATCTTTGTGCTTGCATACATACCGACCGGTATGTATAATTGAGTTGTGGATGAAAATCTTAAGACAAAGACAAAAATACTCGACGCGGCACAAAGTCTCATGTTGCGCCAAGGGTTTGGCACAACCTCAATTGAGGACATTTGTATAGCAGCCGGTATTACGAAAGGCGGCTTCTTCCATTATTTTAAGAACAAAGAGGATTTGGGGAAAGCGGTGACGCGCCACTATTGGCGAAACATGCAAACCGTATGGGACGATGCTCCCTTTAGAAAACACGCCGATCCGCTTGCGCGTGTCTTGAAGTTTATCGACTACTCCGTGTCGGCCTCCAAAGGTCCCGGGCTTGAACAGCGATGCCTGCTCGGAAATTTTGCCCAAGAACTCTCCGATACCCACCCAGGCATACGCAGTGAGAATTCGGCATGTTTCGCAGAGTGGTCCGAGTATTTGAAGATGGATTTGGACGCGGCGAAGAAAAAATATCTTTCCAAAAAAGCATTGGACACCAAAGGACTCGCCGATTACGTTATCGCGACCATGGAGGGCTCGCTTCTTCTTGCGAAGGCTCATCAAGACAAAAACGTGTATATAAAAAATCTTAAACACCTCACACGTTACGTAGAAAGCATATTTAAGAAAAAGCGACCATGAGAAAATCCTCGGCACAATTCATATATTGCAGCGTCGAGCCGCGTCCAAAAACTGACGACGGGTACTTTGAGCAGATGGCAAAGACGGTTTTCCGCTCTGGTTTTAAATGGGCGGTTATCGAAAGTAAGTGGCCGGACATTCAGGAATCTTTTGCGCATTTCTCGGTCAAAAAAGTGGCGCGCTTTAAGGATGGAGACGTAAACCGCCTCATGAAGGACAAGGGCATCGTGAGAAATCTTCGGAAAGTTACCGCGATCATTGAGAACGCGAAAAAAATAGAAAAGGTTGCGAAGGAATACGGGTCATTTCGCAGCTATCTCAAAGCTACGAGTAAAGATGGAGAACAACATCTTTGTAAGAGTATCGTAAAAGAATTTTCATATGTAGGGGACTCCATGGTGGTGTCGTTCCTCCGCTCGGTCGGAGAGGAGATGCCGGAGATGAATGAGGGGTGGCTACGAAAACATACAGGTAGCCCCTAATAGAGATTGATAGATTGCTCATAATTATTTACAGGTCATTAAATAACTACATGAAAAACACCTACCATTTTTCCGCGGATCAATGGTTCGCAGAAGGACAAAGAGTACCATATGACAATGTGGGAAAGTGCATTGTGTTCGATGCTTCTCACCAATCCATGGAGGACGGTGGGTTACATGTGTGGCAACGTGTTACCGATATCCACTCTTCATGGCCATGGGTAACCATGTTGCCGGGATTTCCGGATGGCTCATTCGGTTTTGTCGCCACCGAGGAGTATCTGAAGAAGTCGCAAACACGAAGACTATATGCGGAATATGTCGGGATGGGAGATTCTGATAAACCGAAAGACTATGCGTATTCTACGGTCGAACGAGCAGATATGGTGGAGGCGCTGTGGAAGCACCATGGCATAGAAAAAACGGCATTGGTAACCTTTGATATCGGGTCATTGGTTGCCCTTGAGCTCTTGAGTAGGTTTATAGAAAAGAGAGGGCGTGGCGAAACACCACACACTACGATTACTGATCTGGTCTGCATCAACGGAGGCTTGTATGTTGATTCACACTCGCACCCCCTTATGACAACTCCTTTTCTCAAAACAGTTTTTGGGCTCATGCTGACAAGGATTGCGCAACACTCACCATCCGTCTTCAAGATGATGGCAAAACCGTTGTGGTCAAAAGAATATGCCGTGAGCGACAAAGAGATTGCTGAAAATCACAACGCCATACGAAGGCGTGATGGCGCAACATTCTTGAGTCGAGCAGCTGGCGTTATTGATGAACATAAAAGGAATGCGACGCGCTGGGATCTTACGCGCATATTTGATGCCACATACCCGGCTATCTCGTACACGATTGCGGGGAGTGAAGAAGACCCGTTTGAATGGAAGCAGGTGGTAAAAGCAAAAAAGGAGCTGGGCGGGCGTGGTGTTCGTATTGTTATGTTTCCGGGAGGACATATGACAACATCCGAGCATCCGAACCTGATTGCGGACGTCGTCGGGGTATGTCGAGGAAACTGAAAATGGTGGCTGACCCCATCTCCCTGCATACTTATTATTTACAGGTCATCATAAAAAGAATTAAAACCATGAAAAAATCAAATGAAAAAGTTGTAATAGAAGTAAACGCGTCAGCCGAAAAAGTATGGGAAATAATCGGCGCAGTAGGCGGCGTGGATAAGTGGTTTGCCCCAGTCATACAAACGTGTCGGGTGGAAGGCGACAAAAGAATCTGCGGGACTGAAGCTGGAGAGTTCACCGAGAACATTAAAAAGGTGGACCATGCACATATGGTCTTTGAATATGAGATACCAGTACAGAATATGATTCCGGTCGAACATATCGCGGGAAAAATGAAAGTGAGCGACATCGGCGACGGCAAGTCAACGGTCGAGTGGTCGGCCACATTTAACGTGGAAGAGGACAAAGAAGCGCAAGCAAAAGAAATGATACGGGGCGCGTGGACAATGGGAATTAAAGGCATTGAGAAAGTGGCGTCAGGACAGGCGTAATTGCGAAAAGCTAATACAATACACGTATGAACCCAACACAAGAAAAATCATTTCTCATATCAACCGCGACACCTAATCCGGAAAACCCGGAAGAGGCGAAGTTGTATTCCACGGGGGCTATGGAACTCATCAAGCGCTCTGGTGGCACGGTTGTAGGCAGACACCCCATTGTAAAGACGATTCTCGGCGATTCAACGCCTGGCGTGGTTCTCGTCGCGGAGTTTCCAAACGACCAGACCATCCTTGCCCTCTTTGAGAGCGACGAGTACAAAGCACTCATTCCACACCGCGAGCTTGGCTTTAAAAATGTGACGCTTTACGTCGCGCACTGAGTTGGGATGGGAGTAGTCCCGCCGTTTTATAATGTTTCCTAAAAACGGCGGGGTTATTGTGCGCGCACTGGGCGGACGGGGCAAGCACATATAGATTAGCGCCAGCCCTAACCAATTGGGATACTGGTCGTGTAAGCAAGCTTTCTTATTCTGCATTCACAGCTTATGCATGAGCGAGCTCCTACATAACTGCTCATTTGATTAAGTAATGACCGAAACTCCTCTCGTCCCCGCACTAAGAACTTGGTATCGGCTTGACCTAAGTACCTAAAGAACAGCAATTAAGCTAAATTTAGGATATGAAGGTCATTTTATACATGGCAATATCAGCAAACGGACTCATCGCAAGAGAAAACGGCAACGAGGACTTTCTGTCGCACGCAAACTGGAACAAATTCTGCGACCTCGCCAATACCCACAAGAACTTCATAGTCGGACGTAAAACGTACGAAGCAGTGAAAAATTGGAAAGACGGATACAGTTTTGACGATCTAAATGTCGAGAAAGTTGTGGTCTCCCAAGACGCTTCATATGTGCTTGATGTCTCTTACACCTTAGCTACATCTCCTCAAGATGCTCTCGTAAAGCTTGCAGAGAAGGGATTCCAAGAAACATTGCTGACAGGCGGATCGGCTTTGAATACTGCGTTTGCAAAAGCGGGACTCATCGACGAAATCATATTGAACGTCGAACCGATTATTATTGGAAGGGGTATATCACTTTTTTCTTCAGATGAATTTGAACTGCCGACTGAATTGATGGATACTTCCAAAAGTGCAGCCGGTATCGTTACCCTCCATTACAAAGTGAAAAAGTAAATAGCGACCGAGTACCTCAAAGGAGTTATCGGAAAGTGCTCAAAACACCTTTACAGCCCCTCACGCGATTCTAGTTTGACTTCCTAGTAATAATTTGAGACTGTAGGCGGAGAAAAGTGAGGAAACCAACCATGACGAGCGACTTATGGAGTGTGTATGCGACTGCACTCAGCAAACACAAGGAATTTTTGAACTTAAGCCTGCAGGAACTCATCCAGTCACTCTGGCCGAAAGTGGAAGAGTTAGACCATGATGGAGAAACGAAACGATTTCGTGTCACCATGTCGCCTTTGGCCAACCTCCTCGGCGCTATCATATGCGGCGACCATAACGCTGAATTTCATACCGGCACCGGCAAATTGCAGACGCTTACCCTTGTCGGCATGTGCTCGGCGATTACCAGCAAGTTCCGGCCTGGATACGCACTTGCGCGCATTGAGCCAGACGTGAGTTTCAAAGCGCCAGTGCCAATTGGGGCCAGCGTTCTTATGACAGCGCATGAGCTCCGAGCGAAAGAACCATTTTCGGTTTTCGAGCTGAATGCGATTATCGAAGCGTGCGGAACACCTTTGTTCGGCGCAGTACCGCGCAAACTTACGATGTGTAGGATAGCGAAATAACACCCAACAGGTCACCCGACCTCGTTGGGTGATTTGTTTATATAAACGTCCCTCTTGTGCAAAATGAGCGTGTCTGCTATATTGTTCGTGTATGCGAACTTTGCACCGTACTGAAGACCGCGTATCGCCTACTCGTGAAGACTACATTCGAGCCATTTACTTGATGCAACAGGCGGGTGCCGAACCGGGAATCATTCAAATCTCGAAACGACTGCAGTTGAGCAAATCGACCGTATCAGAGCGAGTAAAAGAACTCACCGAAGACGGGCTGACGGTCTCAAAGCCATACTCCACTGTTTCCCTCACGAAACGCGGCTTGGAACTAGGCAAAAAAATGACCTACAAACACCGTCTCATTGAGGTGTTTCTGCACAAGACACTTTCTATGCCGAAACACGCCGTTCACGCCGAAGCCGAACGACTGGAACACGCGTTCAGTGACGAAGTCATACAGCGTTTAGACTCGTTTTTAAAACACCCCACTCACGATCCGCACGGATCACCATTACCAAAATAAAGAGTCTCTCTCCCATTGACTCCGTTACACGAACATTTCCCATTAGATTTAATATGAAAAAAAATATCTTTAGTATAAGTGCTGTCGTAGTGGTAGCACTCCTCATAGTGACAGGCCTCCAAACCCTATCCGCGCGCAACTCGGCTGAATTCGCTGGGCCGGCTAACGTCGCATCCAGTCAAAAACTGGTTGCGCTTAGCACGTTCACCATTATCGCTGACATGGTCGCCAACGTGGGCGGCGATAAGGTTGAGTCGATTTCACTCACCAAACCCGGCGCTGAAATTCACGGCTATCAACCGACTCCCGACGATCTCGTGCAGGCATCAAAAGCCGACCTGATGTTTGAAAACGGAATGAACCTCGAAATATGGACACATAAACTAAAAGCGAGTATTCCCGATGTGCCGGTCGTCACGGTCAGTGAGGGAGTAGCGGTAATCGACATCACCGAAGATGCGTACGCTGGCAAGCCCAACCCGCACGCCTGGATGTCGCCGGAGCAGGGACTCATTTACGTAGAAAATATTCGTAAAGCCTTGGTCGCACAGGCACCCGAACACGAAGCATACTTCAACGGTCGCGCCGAAGCGTACGCCAATGAAATCAAAACTGTCGACACACAGCTCGAAGAAGCTTTAAGTCAACTTCCGGTCAACAACCGTGTGCTCGTCACTTGCGAGGGTGCGTTCTCCTACCTCACTACCGACTACGGCCTTGAGGAAGTCTACCTCTGGGCCATCAACTCTGAGTCGCAAGGCTCACCCCAGCAAGTCGCGAAGGTAATCGGTGTTGTGAATGAGAAAAAAATCCCGGCCGTCTTTTGTGAAAGCACGGTGGAACCCCGCATTCAAGAGGAGGTAGTCGCGGCAACTGGAGCTCGCCTTGGTGACGTTCTTTACGTAGACTCACTCTCTCCCAAAGACGGTCCAGCTTCGACTTATCTCGACATGCTTCGCCACACCGCCAATACCATTATCAATGGTCTCACCCAATCTTAACTACACCATGAACGACATTGCCATTGTGCTTGAGAAGGTAAACGTCCGCTACGGAAATAACCTTGCGCTGAAAGACGCGTCGATAAAAATTCCCTACCACTCTTTCACGGGCGTGATTGGTATGAACGGCGCTGGCAAGTCGACGCTGTTTAAAGCCATCATGGGTCTGGTGACTCCTGAAAGCGGCAGTGTAAAAATTTGCGGCGATGATACCCATACTGCTCAAAAGCACGGCCACGTGGCCTACGTGCCCCAAAGCGAACTCGTCGACTGGGATTTTCCGGTGTCGGTGTATGAGGTGGTGATGATGGGGCGTATCGGCACTCAAAACATTTTCAAGACAGCGTCAGTCGCCGATCATACCGCCGTGAAAGAAGCACTCGAGCGCGTCAACATGACGTCCTTCAAAGACCGGCAAATCGGCGAACTTTCGGGCGGGCAAAAAAAGCGCGTCTTTGTCGCTCGCGCGCTCGCGCAGGGCGCGGACATTCTCTTGCTCGACGAACCCTTTGCCGGACTCGACGCCACCACCGAGAAGTCACTCATCCAGCTCTTTATCACGCTCAAAGAAAGCGGCAAGACAATTATTTTGGCAACTCACGACCTCCTGTCGCTTCCTGACACCTGCGACCACGTCGCTTTGGTGAAATCGACGGTGATTGGATTTGGTCCAACCAAGGAAGTGTTTACTCGCGAACTGGTCGAAAAAACTTTTGACGGCAGTCTCAACCACATCAACTTTAATTAACACGTATGGATATTATTTCGTTTATTTTGGAACCACTGCAGTATGCTTTCATGTTTAAAGCAGTGCTCGTCTCGACGATTGTTGGCGTTGCCTGTGCGATTCTCTCTTGCTTCTTGGTCCTCAAAGGCTGGTCGCTCCTCGGCGATGCTATTTCGCACGCGGTCCTGCCGGGCGTGGTCTTGGCGTACATGATCGGCATTCCGTTTGGACTCGGTGCGTTTGTGTTTGCGATGTTGGCAGTGGTACTCATCGGATTCATTAAAAACAACACCAAGATAAAAGAGGACGCAGTCATGGGAATTGTCTTCACCACTCTCTTTGCACTTGGGCTCATGCTGATTTCAAAAATCATCAGTTCAGTCGACCTCACCCACGTACTCTTCGGCGAGGTGCTCGGTATTTCAAACAATGACGCGTGGTACACGTTTATTATTCTGGCCATTGTCTCACTCATCGTGTTGGCATTTCGTCGCACGTTTTTGGTGTTCTGTTTTGATCCCACGCACGCTCGCGCGCTCGGCCTCCCGATTACCTTTATTCACTACGCGTTTCTCTCACTCCTCGCTATCACCATTACTGGTTCCATTCAGACCGTCGGTATTATTCTGGTCATCGCCATGCTTATCACTCCTGGCTCGACCGCATTCCTTCTCACCAAACGATTTTCAAATATGTTGCAGATTGCCATCGCTATTAGCGTCGCCAGTTCCCTCATCGGAGCGTACTCGAGCTACTACTTCAATATTGCGACCGGTGGTACGATTGTGTTTGTGCAAGGCTGTGCATTCTTGGCAGTATTTCTATATCAGACAATCCAAACTGCCAGAAAGAATCGGGAACAAGCGCGAGCGGTGACGGCGTAAGTATGAAAAGAAGCGGCGGCCGCTGCTTCTTTATGCTTACTTCTTAGACTGCCTAATCGCACTCGCCACGACTTTTACCACTTTCCGATCCATAACCGACGGCACGATCAAATCGGCGGTCGGTTTTTTGATCATGGCGGCGAGTTTCTTGGCGGCGTTGAGTTTCATATCGTCGGTGATGGCGGTGACGCCTCGATCGAGGGCGCCGCGGAAGACACCGGGAAAAACGAGTGCGTTGTTAATCTGATTCGGCAGATCAGAGCGGCCGGTCGCAATGACCGCGGCGCCCTCCCGCCGTGCATCTTCAGGCATGATTTCAGGGATTGGGTTTGCGAGCGCAAAGACGATAGCTTGCGGGGCCATTTTGGCGATATGCACGCGAGCGATTGATCCTGGCCCCGACACACCGATGATGGCGTCGGCGCCCGGAATGACCTGGAGGAGGTCGCCCGTGTATTTATGTATATTCGTGACGGCGGCCAAGTCGCGCTTGTGTTTCTCGAGGCCGGGGCGGCCGGCATAAATCGCTCCTTTAGAATCCGTAATAACGATTTCGGTCACGCCCACCCTCCGGAGCAACTGCACAATCGCGTGGCCGGCCGCCCCGGCCCCGACCACCACCACTTTGAGTTTTCTAAACTCTTTTTTTACCACCTTGGCGGCATTCATAAGACCAGCCGTGACCGCAATCGCGGTGCCGTGCTGATCATCGTGCATCACCGGAATGGAGAGCTCGGCCTTCAGTCTGTCTTCAATATCAAAACACTTCGGCGCCGCGATATCTTCCAAGTTAATGCCGCCAAAGTTTGGCGCGATGGCTTTCACTATCCGGATAATTTCTTCCGGTTCTTGCGTATCAAGCACGATGGGGAACGCGTCGATGTTCGCCAATTCCCTGAAAATGGCACATTTTCCTTCCATAACCGGCAGTGCTGGGAGCGCGCCGAGGTTGCCGAGCCCCAAGACCGCCGAACCATCACTCACCACCGCCACCATGTTTCGCTTCATGGTGTACTCGCGCGCGTCACTGGGTTTCTTGGAAAGGTGCAACGACACCGCACCGACGCCGGGTGAGTACATGGTGCTCCAATCGTCGCGTGTCTTGAGTGCGCCCTTGCTCACAATGCTGATTTTCCCTTTCAGTTTTTTATGCAACACAAGTGCCAGTTTGTTGAAGTCTTTCTTTTTTTTCGTAGCCATGTGTAATGATGAGGCTTCAGTATACGCTACCTGTGAAATGGCACAAAATAAAACCCGTTGCAGTGTGCAGCGGGTTTTGTGTTGGTGGTTGCTGCCAGTCTAAGCAGACAACCATTCTTTATCTAGGGTTGCGTCGCCCATTGGAACCTCCTCTCTGAAGTCGGGTCAAACGAAAATCCGCTCGTCTCTCATCGAAGATCGACTAATTCAAAGTCTACCATAAAAAACCGCTACCGAAGTAGCGGGTGTGCGGGCGGGGTTCCTACCCCCGCCCAAAGTGGTTGGTGTTCTCGCCGAGGACGTTCAGGCCGTGGATGACGCGCGGCGAGCGCCCCTGCTGCCTTCGCGCCGATTGACTGTGCCGCTTCTGTGCATACCGCCGAGCTGCGCGCTTTCATGTGTCGTCGTGGCCGATGCTGCGAGTGCAACGAGCGCCGTCGGATCGTGAGCGTGTCTCATAGAAGACTCCTGCTTTTGTGAGTGGTACTCATGAAATCGGCTCGTCCCATACAACGCAACGGGTGCCGACCTCCACTTTATAACACGCTTCAACCGCAAAAACAAAACCGGTGTGCACAAAAAAACAGCCGAGAATACTTCCCCGGCTGTGTCAGGTAAAGAACAAATTCATTAACGGCGCGGGCGTAAGAGTATGCCAGCGAGCGCCGACAACACAAACACAATCAACAGTCCGACCAGCACGTAGGGAACGTGGCCGGGTATTGCTATCGCAGCCGGACCAAAGTAGACAACCGCGCCGAGCACTGTAGCGCCTATGAGCGCCCAGCACATGAGACGAATGGCTGCATGAAAGGCCAGCTTTCTAACCGGAAACATCAGGAGTCCTCCTTCTAAAAAACATTGAAACTATAGCATAAAAGATTTAATTGGACAAGTATTAGACGCGTACATGTCCTCCATTGCACACTTTGAACATCCGCGGGGATGCAGTGCCTATAGTGCATCGAAGCGTAAAAATAGGTCACGGAGGTCTTACTCAAACGTGAGACGCCAGACCCCACCACTTCGACGGCGGGTAAGACTTGGGCTAGCGCCCCGGAGCGCACGGGGGCGAGTTAGTCGGGGCTGGCGTAAATATATAAAACCGGCCCGCAGCGTTGCTGCGGGCCCTACTCGTTTGTGGTCGGTCCGGCCGTTATCGCCTACCCACCCGACTTAGTCCACCACGCTCATATGTTATGACTAAGCCCAAAGATCAAGTCGCTGCGTTAGTTTCCAATATTCATGCACCCTCCTTTGCTAATCTTCAAGCTCGTCAAACTGGAAGTCCATTTCACGCGATATCTGCCGGCCACGACGATGGCGGGCTTTATCCCACCAGATCCCGCAAAGCGTGAAAACGAGCACGTAGCTTAGGAGCACGCCCGACCATAGAATAGACCGGCCCATGTCTTTGAACAAGGTCGGCTCGGCCAAGTGAAGCCATTGTGCAATGACAGAGTGTAGGCTCGAAAAACCAAAGAAGAGCGCGAAGCAAAAAGCTGTGAAAAACAGCCAGAACAGCCAACTGTCCTGTGGTTGGTCGTTGGTCACGTTTTCCTCCACGTGTTTCTGGCCAAATTATAACACTTTTTTAAAATCGGGCAATAAAAAGCGGCGGAAGGAGTGAACTCCTTCCGCCGCATTGACCCTTTCAGGGCAGTTCTCACGCCGCTTCAGAGCCGCGCGTCAGATCGATGAACTGCTTCCCATCGCCGCCAGTGTGCCGCACTGTCGCATCACGACATTCGCGAAACGCGTCAGCCAAGGGTCCCTTGCCGCGCGATCGCTCGATTGCCTCAATGATCGCTGAGTCGACGACGACTTCATCTTCGGCGGCCGGTTCGTTTTCGTTGTCGTGGCCGTTTGAGTCGACGAGCGCCGCTTCGAGCTGCGGATGCAGCTGGTTGTACTCGGCTTCGACATCCCTTCCCCACTCGAAACTGGTGACGGCGAACTTGTTGTCACGCTTCTCGACGAGTACCTTGACCGGCATTCCGGCCATGTCGACCGTCGGTTTGAAACCGGCCTTGTGGCAAACCGAGCTGTGAAAGAACACATCGCTCGTCTCGCCGTTGTGGACGAACCCGTAGCTCTTTTCTTCGTTGAAAAACTTGACCGTGGTCAAGATTTCAACCGGCGGTGGCGGCGGCGTGATCGCGACAATCTTTTTGGCGGTGTACCGCAGTTGGCGGTTGTGCCATTCGCCGAAGAAGGTAAGCGAGACTTCGATGTCCGGCTGCAACTTCGCGGCGAATTCTCCGGCCGCCTCATTGTCAACGAAGACGTCAACACGGGCGGTGCCGATGTCGGTCGTCACGAATCCGAAACGCTTCTTGCGGTCGAACCATTTGACGACACCGGAAACCGGCTTGGCTTTGAGAGACAACATGTACTTCTCCTCTAGTGACCCGACTGATCGGGTGTTGTGAAAGAAAAAAGAAACGCTTTACTGCTACCAGCATAGCATACTATTATTAATTTGTCAATATATAAAAAGACCATCACTGGCAGTGATGGTCGAGGTGGTGAGGGAATTCGCCCTCACCACCGAACGAACTGATTGTATTAGGCGACCCTCTTCTTGCCGCCGCTCGACGGTCTGCGCATCGACTGCGACACCGTCGGGTCGTTGGTCTTCTTGCCGTGGCCGTCTGCCGCTGGCGGCGCAACGACTTTCCCAATGGCGAGTCGCGCTTCCTTGAGCGAGACGATACCGAGAGCTTTGATCAGCTTACCGTCCTTCATAACGCGATAACTGGCTGGCACATGCGGACGGTAGGCGTCGCTGATCTTTTGTAGTTCGAGATCACCGTTGCGATCGACCGTTCGCACGATCAGACGGTTTGTGTTTTTCGGCAACGCATTTGTGAGCTTTGCTGGAGCCGATTTGCTCGGCTCGGTCGTAGTGACCGACTGACCGTTGAGCGAATGAATTTTGCTCACGCGCCGTTTGCCATTTTCGAGTGTGACATAGTCGATGACAAGCTTGTCGTCGACCTTAGTGTTGATGTTGGCGAAGCCGGCTGCGTTCAGCATGGCCTGCGTGACAAAAATTTCCGGACCGCCATCGTTGATGGACAGAAAACCGAAACCGCGGCACACCGGTTTGATAACCGACACGAGAACGTTGGAAGCTGACATTACTAGTCTCCCTATTGGTTGAAAGATCTAGATCACCCGATGTGACCTTACCCTACCATAATAGCATACTTAGTAGCGGGTGTCAATAGTCTTCCATATTACCGCCTAATGTAAAAAGCGAGGGTTTGAGCCTCGCTTTTTTATTGAATTCGACTGCCGTGTCCCGGGAATTACCGAGGCAAAACGACAGCCACGACAAAGATGACGGCCAACAATCCCACAACCACCAGCACGGTGGGCCATGGACTTTTCGTTGGTTGTTTTTGCATGTCGATCTCCTTATTTGGCGCCAAACATTGCAGCAAAGCCTGGATCGTACGCCAAATGAAACGCTGTCACCGCGACAAGTATCAGAGCCAAAGCAAGCCCTATGTTTCTCCAGAAAAACCAATCTACTCTCCGCACAAAGAACTCCCTTGTTGCTTCGCATTCAGTCTAGCAGAACTCGTCGGCGACGCAAGGAAAGGTTTGCTACTATAGACACACATGCGGCCACACGATCTGCTCACCACTCATTTTCGGATTGACCTACCCCACCAAAAAGCACTCGGGCGACTCGGCATCGCCACCGTCGGCGACTTGCTCTATCACCTCCCTGCGCGGTACGAGGACATTTCTGAAGTGCAGTCAATCGGCGGACTCGGGAAAGGACAGGACGCCATCGTGTACGGACAATTATCGGGGCTTAAGACCCGCAAAGCCTGGAAGAGTAAAGTACCAATCGCGGAAGGATACGTGGAGGACGGTTCGGCAAAAATGAAAGTGATGTGGTTCAACCAACCGTACATTGCCAAGATGTACCAAGAAGGCACCTACGTGAAACTGGCCGGAAAAGTGGCTGGCAGTGAAGGAAGGCTGTACCTTTCCAATCCAGAAATCGAACTACTCGACGCCTTGCCGATCGACCGGCACGATTCAATCTTCAAAGGTACGGAAGAACGTGACGACACGCTCTATCCGGTGTACCGCGAGACGAAAGGCGTGACGAGTAAGTGGTTTTATCACACGGCGCTGAAATGTTTTGAAAAAGGGGTGCTTGAAAGGCTCATTGACCCGATTCCGGTCGACATTCTGAAAAAATACAACTTGCCCGAACTCAAGACGGCGCTCATTTGGATCCACTCGCCCAAAAAAGCCGAACATGCGGCAAGCGCGCGCAAGCGCTTTGCGTTTGAAGAAGTTTTCTACATCCAAGTACAAAAGGCGAGGGAGCGGGCGGCGGTCAGTGCCGCGAGCACGTATACATTTAAGACAGACGAAGCACATCTCGACGCCTTCGTGAGCCGCTTTCCGTTCGCACTGACCGCCGCCCAGCAAAAATCTATTGACGCGATTTTGAAAAATTTCGGTGGCACCCACGCGATGTCGCGTCTCTTAGAGGGTGACGTGGGGAGTGGTAAGACCGCTGTCGCCGCGACAACAGCCTATGCGGTAGCGACCAGCCGGCCCCCGGAGGGGGCCGGCAAGAAGATCGAATTCGGTAATTTGCAGGTCGCCTACATGGCACCGACTGAAATCCTCGCCAAGCAACATTTTGAAAGTTTTATTGAGTATTTCAAACACCTGCCGATTCAAATCGGCCTCATCACCGGTAGCGGCTGTCAAAAATTTCCCTCAAAATCCAATCCGAATAAACCAACCAATATCTCGAAAGCGCAACTTCTGAAGTGGGTTAAAAACGGCGAGATACCAATTCTTATCGGCACCCACGCACTCATTTATAAATCAGTGGAGTTTAAACACCTCGCCTACGTTATCATCGACGAACAGCATCGCTTCGGCACCAACCAACGCAAGGCGCTCGCAAAGAAAGACGCTCGCTTGCCGCATCTTCTTTCGATGACTGCCACACCAATCCCCCGCACGCTGGCCCTCACTATCTACGGCGACCTCGACATTACTCTGCTCGATGAGATGCCTAAGGGACGCAAGCCGGTCATCACAAAAATCGTCGGTCCCGGCCAAGATAAGGAAATGTACGAGCACGTGCAAAGCGAGCTGGCGGCCGGTCGGCAGGCCTATGTCATCTGCCCACGTATCGATGAGCCCGATCCCGACAAAGCCTCGGCGCTCCGACAAAAATCAGTCGTCGCCGAAGCGGTGCGTCTAAAAAAAGATGTCTTTAAAACCGCCCGCATTGCCGTCTTGCACGGAAAAATGAAGCCAGCGGAAAAAGATGCGACGATGCAAAAGTTTGCGAATCACGAAATAGATATCCTGGTCGCCACGAGTGTGGTCGAGGTTGGTGTCAACGTACCAAACGCCACCAACATCATTATCGAGGGCGCCGAACGCTTCGGCCTCTCACAGCTTCACCAGCTACGCGGCCGCGTCATTCGGAGCTCCGACCAGTCATACTGCTTTGCCGTTACCGACAGCAAAAGCGAAAAAACCCGCGACCGCCTCAAGGCGCTCGCGACGGCCAAAAATGGCTTTGAGCTGGCCGAACACGACCTCACTTTCCGCGGTAGTGGCGAGCTCTACGGAGCCAAACAATCCGGCCTGTCCGACCTCGGTATGGAAGCGATTAAAAATCTTAGACTGGTGGAAGCCGCGCGCACTGAAGCTCGCACTATTGTAGAACAACACAAGGATCTGGCGCGCGACTTTCCGCTTATTGCGGAAAAAGTCGCGCGCCTCGGCACCGCATTGCACCTGGAATAAAGAAAAGAGCGACACAAGAGGTCGCTCTTTTGTAGCACTTGTTGGGCGGACTTAATGAACAAGAAATAAAGTCCTCTCTTCTAGAATAGCAGTGCCAACGACCTCTGCCCAAGAGTTGTTTACCCCAAGCAAGCGCCCCTTAGGAGTAAAAACTCCGATAGTTGCCTCGGGCGGAATATCGTCAATGTCCTCACGATCGCGCGCCTTCAATTCTCGCGCGTAGACGCTCATTTCCGGTATCAAGTCCTTAAACCGGTCAACGGTTTTAGCAAATGTGGTGATTCGTCCGCAATTATCAATGTTCGCAGTCACGTGACACCTCGTATGACTACTCCATACATACTGTAGGGCGAAGTGTACCTAACTGCAAACGAGCTATGCACCTTGACGAAAAGGTGTAATTTTCTATAGTTACAAGAGATTCGGTCGTTACCTACGGAGGAAACATGTTGGATATACCTGACTATCAGTCCGTAATCGACGGGGTGGATATCAAAATACTCCACGAGACTAACCTTCACGAGCGCTTATCTGAACCCGAATACCAAGACTTGGTTGAAAACGACTACTTGTCGATTAACCTTGTGGTCGACGAGAACAATAAGTGTGACCTGGAGCCTGGCGTCGTTTCGCTCGCCATAATCAGACTGTGTTCCCCACATTTACTTCCCACCGCTGACGGGGACGAAGAATTGGCACTCTTCCAGCTATTTCCCCAAGACATACTTTTGGAGGTGGTCGCAAAGAAGACGACTCGAAAAGAGGTGTTTGGTCTATGGGTTGAAGCACGTGGACTGAGAGGCAACGTTCATTTTTGTTTCGCGCTTTTAATCCATGAGATTGAGCGAACACTGGCGACTATCCAGTGAGTGGCGGCGCCGACAAAGTCGGCGCCGCATTTTTAAAAAGAAAAGCCATGCAGTATGCACGGCTCTAGTTGCAGAACTGGTTGTCAATGAGGGGATTAGCCTCGATGAGTTTCTAAGTCCGGAGTCCGAACCTGCCTCACCTTGGATGCGGCTATATCACCTCCCTTCAATGGAGTTCCGTTTGGATTGGCGTCCGAAATGAAATACTGCCCGAGGGACGTGTTGCATAGAAAGCCTCCACTGAAACGGAAGAACGACTCTTCCTTTTTCGTTATACCGGAGATTTGTTTGCTCGTAAAGACACCTGTGTTCTTAACTAATTTTACTCGCCCGCCTGGACTCGAACCAGGGACCACAGGGGTCTATGAAATTCAAAACTTTGTCCGCCCGCTTGGACTCGAACCAAGGACCACCGAGGTATAAGCTCGGCGCTCTACCAACTGAGCTACAGGCGGTTGCTACGAACGCAACTATAGCGTGAAATGAATTTCTACTCAAACTTACCCAGGCTACATCGACCTTGCCATTTTTCGTCGTTTCTCTATACTGCGGCCAGACAAGTAACAGAAAAGGATCTTTGAAATGGACTATTCGGTCTCGGTGAAAGATATGGGATTCGAACACCCGCTTCTACTGGGCGCCGGCGTTTGCAAAACGCTCGACGATATCAAGAAGGCCTGCCGCTCGGCGGTCTCTGGTATTGAGATCGGGAGCGTCACGCCTGAGCCGCGTCTCGGCAACACTGGCAACAACTTTCACGCCGAGTACAAAGATGGGGTGTTACTCTACACCATCAACTCGCTCGGTATGCCAAACCGAGGCCGGCAGGTGGTCGAGGAATATTCGACAGAAGCGATCGAATTAGCACATCAAAACGGTAAGTATATCGGCATCAACGTGGCGGCGGATACCCCTCGTGAATTGGCCGATATGGTGCGGTGGGCTGCCCAGCTTGGCTACAACTGGGTGACCGTCAATGCCGCCTGCCCCAACAAGTTTGTTGACGGGAAACCAGCGTCCATCCTTCACTACGATTCGGAAGCAGTGAAGGAAACTATTAGAATAGTAGACTCCTTCAAGCTGTCACCGGCGTGCGAAGTCTGGTGGAAGCTTTCTCCCGACAACGACACGATCGGCCATCAGCTACAAATGCTTGATGTTTTGGCCGAATCTAAGTCGATCACAGGCTTGGTGGCCAACAACACCGTGCCGCATTCGACAGCGTTGGACGAGGAAGGTAATCCTTGTATTTCGATGAAGTATGGCGGCCTTGGTGGACCAGCAGTCAAGCCGAAAGCGCTGGGTGATATTGATCGTATTCACAAACGATACAAAAACCGCTTTGTGCTCATCGGCGCCGGCGGTGTCACTTCTGCCAAAGACATTCGTGACTACCAATACGCCGGCGCCAACCTCGTACAAGCAACGAGCGTCTGGTGGGCTAACGATTGGAACTTCCGTGTGTTTGACGAAATCTTGTCTGAGTACACAAAATGACCTTGTGGCGGGGGGGGGGGGGGG
>JBBTRC010000010.1:155664-229649 GCA_038065355.1 Patescibacteria group bacterium | reverse complement strand
AAAAAATTCCCTTGGGGGGGGGGCGCTTTGGCCCCCCCGCCCTCACTTCCCTTCGGGGAAGTTTTTTGTTACTGTTCGCACAATTGCGTTCTTTGATAGAAACGTTGAAAAGGAGAAAAACGTGAATAGTAGTGTCGAAGTCGAACAAGACAGGCTTGGTGTGCGTTACCTGACTATGCCGTACACAACAGATTGTCACGCCCATTTACGTGATGACGCGGTCCTTCTAGCGGTGGCGCCAGAAATTGCCCGCCATCACAAGTACGTGCTGGTAATGCCGAATCTGAAGCCATCAATCGCCACCGCTATGCAAGCCGCGGCGTACCGAGAAAAGTTACTCCATCGCTTCGCCGAAGTCGGTCTAAGCACTCTGCCAATTATGACCGTCGATCACACGGATCTTCTGACACCGGCGGCGGTGGAAACCTTTAAAAAGTTTCCCTTCCCAATCGGAGTGAAAAGTTACCCTGCGGAGCCGGGCGCCACCACCAACAGTGGCCAAGGCGTCCCGCTTCTCTCACTGGAAAACACCCTACGTGCTATGGAAGTGAACGGGGTTCGATTGCTTGTCCACGGCGAGTGCGTCAAAGACACCCGTGGCAACAAATTGCCCGACTCCGAACGTGAAGGAGAGTTTATGAGAGAGGTGTTTCCGCGTCTCCGCGAGGAGTATCCCAACCTTCTGATCTCACTCGAGCACATCAGCACAACCGAGGCGGTGGCAGCAGTCAAATCCGACAATAGCGGCAACACTGTCTCTACGATTACCCCACATCACCCGATGTTGCCGGCTGAAGAAGCCTTCTCGAAATCGTGGGCCAATCACGCTCGCTGTAGACCGTATTTGCAGTCGGAAGAGCATACGCTCGCCGTCCGCGAATTCATGCTTTCTGGCGACAAGCGCGCGATCTTGGGTACCGACTGCGCACCCCATCTGTCTAGGAGTAAGGAGGGGGCATTCGTCGATGCGACCTGCGGATGCTACGTACCGCACGCCCTCGCGATGTACGTCAGTATGTTTGCGCAAGCGGACGCACTCGACGAACGACTAGTGTCTTTCGCCTGCTACAACGGTCCTGACTGGTGGGGTTTGCCACGTCCGGCCGCGCACGAAAAAGTCCGGTTACGTCGCGCACTCGAAGACGACATACCGGATCCAACCGACGTTCCAGAAGAACACGACGTGATCATTCCACTTGGCTGGACCACGGACGAGGATCGTCTCTTGGTGGGGATGAGAACTGTCTTACACTTCTAGTTCATCTCCCTGTTTATTTTAGGCGGGTCGAAGAAATTCGACCCGCCTTTTATTTATTTTCAGGAGTACCGCCTGCTATACTGAAAGCAATGATAAAGCTGTTTCATAGTCGTTCTTTTTATATTGCCTTGGCTCTTATAGTTATAGGAGCGGTAGTGCTCATGGCGCTTGGGGTTGGTCGACAAAAGCCGGTTGAGTACGTAACGGCGACCGTTGAAAAAGGAACAGTGCGCCAGCTCGTGTCAGTATCTGGCATTGCGGAAGCCAATCAGACCGCTGAATTGGCTTTTCCGGTATCTGGCATCGTCCGAATTGTCGCTGTAAAAAAAGGTTACGTGGTGGAGGATGGTGATGTGCTCATTGAGCTCGATACACGGGCGCTCCAAGCCGACCGACAGGATGCACTCGCTTCGCTTGCAAGCGCGGGCGCTGATTATGACGAGCTTTTGTCCGGCCCGAGTGGCGAAGACCGAGAGGTCACGAGTGAAACGCTTGAATTGAAACGCGCCACGCTGAAAACTACCAAAGAAACTGAAACATTAAAAATTGAGAACGCACGGCGGGCATTGCTTTCGTCTTCGCTCACCGCCTTTTCTGACGATGTGAACGAAGACGCCACCCCACCCACAATCTCCGGCACCTACACCTGTGACAAGGAAGGGGTCTATATTGTCGATGTATTTTCTTCGGCCGCCCAGTCCGGGTACTCGTATCGCCTGTCTGGGCTCGAAACCGGCACGTACGTAGCGTCTGTCGACCAAGCAGTGGCACTTGGAGCGTGTGGTCTACGTATCATTTTTGACGGCGACTCTTCATACAGCCGTACGAAGTGGCAGGTTGAAATCCCCAATGCCAAGTCGAATGCCTACGTCACCAACCTAAACACCTATAATCTCACAGTGTCACAAGCGGCCAGTGCCATCGCTCTGGCCGAACAAGAGGTAGTACTCGCGGAAGCAAATGCCATAAGTGATAACGCCCCAGCGCGTAGCGAAGAAGTAGCGCGCGCAGACGCGAGCGTGGCCCAAGCGCGCGCCAGGCTGGCTCGCATTGATGCCGACATTGCCGACCGCGTCTTGCGCGCGCCTTTCTCCGGCACCATTACCGAAATCGATATTCTCCCCGGCGAAACCGTCACTGCTACACCGGTTGTGACACTGCTCGCCAGCTCGGCCTTCGACGTGACAGCGCGCATTCCCGAAATTGATATCGGCAAACTAGAGACCGGCCAAAAGGTTGAGATGGTGTTTGATGCACGGGCCGGCGAAGTGGTAGAGGGTGCCATTGACTTCATTTCTCTCAAATCAACTGAAATAGACGGTGTGGCGTACTACGAGGCAAAAATTGAATTGAAAGAAGTACCTCCTTGGATTCGGAGCGGTCTTAACGCCGACATTGATGTCGTTATCACCGAACAAGGAGCGGTGCTTCGAGTTCCCAAGCGCTTCGTGAGCGAGACCAGCACTGGTCATTCAGTTTTGCTTAAACGCGGCGACATATTTGCAACAACCACCGTTGAAGTGACTCTTGAAGGAAACGACGGGTTTGTGGCCATTACCGGTCTAAACGAAGGTGACATCGTCGCCGCTCCTTAGTGTATGCGCGCGCTTCGCATTGGTTTTCTCCTTGGGCTACGGCAAGTACAGCGGGCCAACCTGTGGACGACATTCCTCATCATTTTTGTGATGATGCTCACCTTTCTCAACTTGATCGCTGTTTCAGGCATATTGGTCGGCCTCATTACCGGTGCCGAACGCGCCGTGCGAGCCGAGTCCTTGGGCGACATCATAATAAGCGAACGCGATGACGAAGACCGAATCTTAGAAACTGAAACTTTTTTGCGCGAACTTAGCTCGTTTCCCGAAATTGAAGCGTTTTCTGTTCGCTATGACGGGGGCGGCACGCTCGAAGCCAACTACAAAGAACGCCGCGATCTTAAGGGAGAGCGCGACTCGGCTTCAGTCATCGTCACTGGTATCGACCCCCTGCTCGAAGACCAAATGTCAAAACTAAGTAAAAATATTATTGAAGGTTCCTATTTAGAGTCTGACGAAGAAGGTTTTATTCTCGTCGGATCATACTACATAAAAGAGTACGCGATTCAGTTTGGAGACATTTTTGACACCGTCGAGACATTGCACCCTGGAGACACGGTACGTCTCACCGTTGGTGACACATCAAAGGAGTTCATCGTTAAGGGCATCATCCAATCAAAAGTCGACGAAGTATCACTCAATACGTATATCCCCGAACGTGAGTTTCGACGGCTGTTTGACCGCGCTGACCGCAACGCCGACCAGATCGTTATCCGCGTCAAAGACATTGGTAGTGAGGACGAGGTGAAAGCGACATTACTTGCGAGTGGACTCGGTAGCTTGGGGAAAATTCAAACCTTTGAGGAAGGAAAGCCAAAATTTATCACTGATATAAAAAACACTTTCAACATTTTAGGTACCTTCATTGGCTCGATTGGCATCGTGGTGGCGTCAATTACAATATTCATCATCATTTTTATCAACGCACTTTCGCGGCGGCGACAAATCGGCATCCTTAAGGGAATCGGCATCAAACGGAACGCCATCGAGATCGCCTACGTCCTCCAGGCCGCTTTTTATGCACTCATCGGCTCCGGTCTCGGTGCCTTGGTCACCTATGGTTTTTTGATCGGCTACTTCGAAAACAACCCAATTAAATTTCCTTTCAGCGATGGTATCTTGGTGGCACCAGTCAACGAGACGCTCATTCGTTTTGCGGTGCTGTTTGTGATCACACTGATTGCCGGCTTCTTGCCCGCCTGGCTGATCGTCCGCAAGAACACTTTGAACTCAATTTTAGGTCGCAAGTAACATGAAACAAACAAATTCCATCATCGAAGCAAAAAATATTCAGCGAAAGTTTGGCAGTGGCAACTTGATCACACATGTACTGAAAGGCATTGACGTCACCGTGAAGACGGGTGAATTTGTGGCGATTATGGGCAAGTCTGGCGCCGGCAAATCGACACTTATGTATCAACTTTCTGTTTTGGACGAACCTTCATCGGGAGAAATCGTTATTGATGGTACGGATGTCATTGCGCTGAATGAAAACCAACGCACCGCCTTCCGCCTGCACACTCTCGGCTACGTGTTTCAGGACTATGCACTAGTGCCAGACTTGAGTGCGGAAGAAAATGTAATGCTGCCGCTCTTGATGCGTGGGCTTTCTTGGAAAGAAGCAAAACAGAAAGCCCGCGCATCAATCGACGCCGTTGACATGAAAAACAAATACCGCAATCTCCCGAGTGAACTCTCCGGCGGCGAACAACAACGCGTCGCCATCGCGCGAGCGATTGCTGGTAACCCCAAAATTCTTTTTGCTGACGAACCAACCGCCAACCTTGACAGCATTTCCGGCGCGACAGTGGTCGAACTTATCACAAAATTAAACAAAGAGAACGGCCAAACCGTCGTTATGGTTACCCACGAACGCGAGTACGCTACCGGCTGCGACCGCATCATTCACATGGAAGACGGCCTCGTGACTGATATTGAACAACTACACTAGGCAAATATGCCACTCATTGCTACTATTAGGATCTAGAAGTTCCCCATTAATCACTAAACTACTCGGTTCATCCGAGCGTATTTATATGAGTACACCCTACATCGACCATACACAGTTCCATGAGTGCAGCGCGCGTCTGCGCTCTTTTTTTATCAGCAAGGGTTTTAAAGAATTTCCCAGTCAGGCACTGCCAAGTATATTAGCCGCCTGCGAAGACCCAAGTACGATTGGGACATTCTCTTCTGGTGGCATGCTCTTCGCATTGCCTCAAACTGGGCAAATGTGGCTTGAACACGCGCTCCTCAAAAATCCGGATGTATCCGGATTTTTTTGTGCCACTACCAGTTACCGAGACGAACCGAATCCGACACCGGGGAGACATTTGCGCATCTTTCCGATGTTTGAATTTGAAACACGCGGTGGCCTAGAAACCCTCCGCGCGCTTGAAGTTGAGTTACTTTCATTCCTTGGATTCGGTAAGACACCGAACATTTATGACACGTATAGCGCTGTCGCGAACCGTTACAAAGTAAAAGAAGTGACAGGTGAAATCGAAGCGAAGATCGGCCAAGATGAGGGGCCGGTCTTTTTTTTAGAATCGTTCCCCATCGAAACAAGTCCCTTTTGGAACATGCGCCTGGATGGAAAGATAGCGAGAAAAATTGACGTGCTTTTGCACGGGATGGAGACGATAGGCTCTGCCGAACGATCAATTGATCCGACGACGATGAGAAGTATGTTCTACACTATAAGCGACGGAATTTACGCAAAAACACTATTTGAAAAGTTTGGCCGTGAGCGGGTTGAAAAAGAATTGGAGGAGTTTTTGGCGCTACCCTTCTTTGAACGCTCAGGTGGCGGTATCGGCATGACGAGACTCATGAGAGCGATGCAACTTTCAAACTTATTCTAAACAAAAACGGCGGGCACGAAGTGCCCGCCGTTTTTGTTTGTGTCTACCCCTTTACACCGATGCGGAAAAAATCTTCCGCATAAGCTGCGTTGTAAATATACGCTTTAAAGCCAGTTTTTTTCTGAATGTAGTCCACTAATTCGGGAAATTCATCATCTTCTATTCCTTGACCGTTATAAATTATAAAGTATTCACCAGACTCTGCACCATTGGCGTGAGTTTGTGTCTGTACTTCTACATCTGAACCAATTCCAGAAACACGCTGATCATGGTAACCAGTCACCAGTATGCCCTTTAGATATTGGGCGCCTGTGCCAGTGATCTTCCAATGTACTGGCTCGTACGCGTTCAACACCAACAGTGTGTTATAACCATTCGTGCTGTTTACATCCACTGTCACTTCACCTTCTGGGTGAGAGCCGCCAGAGTGACTTACACCGGACGGATATCCACCTTCATACACACCGACGACCAGTATATCTGCGGCGCTTTTAGGAATTTCCCAGATACTACCAAACTGCTCCTCGGTTTCTTCGGAGACTACGTTGTCTTCTGTGTCAGCACACTTGTACTCCCACACTGTTATCAACTCCTTTCGAACTACAGCGCTGCTAGTTCGTAGATTCTTAGCAATTGTGGCAATGTCACTGACAGTCGCTTTTGAGAAATTGCCTGATTCGCCGAAGCTATTAATAGCAACAGCGCGTGATGCAGATGCTAAACCGCTTTTACAAACTGGCGCAGCCACCACACATCCAGTATCTGTTGTTGTATAGTCACCTGGACACATGTCTCTATCTCCACCAAAAGAATTGCCATAATCCCACAGCCCATAGCACGCGACTTGCCCAACACTGTACTGATCTCCATCTGTGTCTCTTTTGCAGTAAAAATAATTCTTACCCGGAGCAGAAAGAATTGTTTCAACTTCTGGTTCTAACGTGTCGTTGTTTTCGACTAACTGATTTTTATTAAATCCCTCCATGACCGCGAGCTGCTGCTGTAGTAACACTATTAGACTCTTTAGTATCTCAATTTGCTGCAACATAGCAGCTCTGGTTGAGTCATATGAGGTCGGAGATTGGGCCAAAACAATGTTGGTGCCAGCTGCGAAAATACTACATACAAACAAGGCAACGAGCAGCTTCTTTACGCCATTCATAATAGAAAGTTACTATGTAAATAAGTACATAGAAAGTGTACCACGAACGACCAGACGCCTGGTTTTGGCGTTGTGTTTTATGCTTTGTTACTGCTCGCCGATGGTAGTGGCGAGTAGCGGCGGTGTTTCCAGAGATTTGGTGGGGTCGCCGATTTTTTCTTCTTCCTTATATGTATCTTTAAACGCGTCTTTTATCTCGACACCGTGGAGTTTCAAGAGTGCTTCGTATTCGTCGCGTTCTAAATTCTCCACTTCAGCGAGCTTCTTCGCAATCGCGTCGAGGGCCGGGCGGTACTTGGTGAGCACCTCCCGCGCGCGAGTCTTTCCTTCTTCGATGAGACGAGATACTTCGTCATCAATAGCCTTGGCAATTTCGGGTGAGTAGCCGCGGTCTTCAGAGTAACCACCGCCAATCGTGCGGCCGCCCATTCCCTCAAGGGCGACCGGCCCAAGCCGCTCACTCATACCATACTTAGTGACCATGTCGCGCGCGAGATTGGCAACGACCTGGAGGTCGTTTGAGGGGCCGGTCGAGAGATCCCCAAATATCATTTCTTCGGTCACGTAGCCGCCGAGCGTCATGGCGATGTCATCCATGAACTCTTTCTTCGTGTGCATGCGACGATCCTGATCGGGGAGCTTCAGCGTGTACCCGGCTGCACGACCGCGGGAAATGATAGAAATCTTCTGCACCGGATCAGCGTACGGCAAAACCGACGCGACGAGCGCATGACCAACTTCGTGGTAGGCGGTGACTAATTTCTCATACTTCGAGAGCACATGGCTCTGGCGCTCCGGACCAAGCATGACTTTTTCGATCGAACGAATGATGTCAAACTGTCCGACTTTTTTGCGGTTTTCGCGCGCCGCCAAAATGGCGGCCTCATTCATAAGTGAGGAGAGATCGGCACCAGAAAAACCAGGTGTGCGCTGGGCCACAATATCAAAACTGACGTCTTCTTGGAGTGGCTTCTTGCGGGCGTGCACCTTAAGGATTTCTTCTCGATCTTTCCGGTCAGGCAAGTCAATCGTCACACGACGGTCGAAGCGCCCAGGACGCAAGAGCGCCGGGTCAAGCACGTCGGGGCGGTTGGTGGCCGCCATCACGATCACCTTCGCATTTGGCTCAAAGCCGTCCATCTCAACGAGGATCTGGTTGAGCGTTTGTTCTCGTTCGTCGTTGCCGCCGCCAACGCCAGTGCCACGCACCCGTCCGACAGCGTCTATTTCGTCAACAAAGATAATAGACGGTGCCGCTTTCTTGGCCATTGAAAATAAATCTCGTACCCGCGAGGCACCGACGCCCACAAACATCTCGACGAATTCAGAGCCGGAAATTGAGAAAAATGGTACACCGGCCTCGCCCGCGACTGCCCGAGCGAGCAAGGTCTTGCCGGTACCGGGCGCACCCATCATCATGACGCCTTTTGGAATTTCAGCGCCAATATCAAGGAATTTTTTTGGATTCTTGAGGAAGTCCACAATCTCTTCGAGTTCTTGCTTGGCTTCCTTAGCGCCGGCCACGTCCTTGAAAGTCACTTTCTGATTCGTGTCATTCGGGTCGATCATGCGCGCCTTTGAAGAACCAAAGTTGAGTGCCTGCATACCCGCTCCCTTCACAGAGCGTGTGAAGAACCAAATAATCACGCCGAGGAACACAAGCGGAAACAGAAACGGCGCAAACTGGGCAAACCAGTAGAAGAAGCCAGTCTCCTGTTCAACTGATATTTTGACTCCCGCCAATTCTTCCGGAGTCACCCCAAGATTGGTGAGCGATTCGGTCACCGATGCATCGACTTCGCGTTTGGCTTCGCCAGAAGTGCGGGTGGTATCTTTATAACTGATCTCAAGCACCGCCCCGCGAACGATGATCGATTCAATCTCGCCGGCTTTTACCTGACCGACAACGTCGGTAATGGTGAGTTCTTCAGGTTTTACGTTGGAATCAGTGAGGTAGGAAAAAACAGCTGTGATAAAAATGAGAAGCAAAACCGTCGACAGCATGTTGTTCCAAAAATTGCCGGGACCGAGCGGAACCTTCGGCACTTTTTTGCGCATGTCCTTTAGGCCGCGGGGCAACTTCACAGAATTGTTGGTTTTCCTTTTTGAATCAGGGTTTGGTGTTGGTTTGTGAGGCTCCGGTTCAGGCGTTTCTGGCGGCGGGACGGTGGTTTTTTCTTCCTTATTTTCAGTCTCTTTTAATGTATCCATACAGAGGGCATTATACAGAAATAGCTTGATTTGGCGAGTAATTTGCTATAGTACTTTGTATCGTTATGCCGACATACAGCACCCACCGTAAAGCCCATTTTGACTACGACATCATCGATACCATCGAGGCGGGTTTGGTGTTGCGCGGCTTTGAAGTAAAGGCCGTCCGTGCCGGCAAAGCGCGACTAGAGGGTGCCTACGTGATAGTACGCGGAAAAGAAGCATTTGTGGCAAATATGCACATTGCTCCCTACCAAGCCGGCAACACGGAGAAAGGCTACGATCCGGAGCGGCCGCGCAAACTCCTTTTGAACCAAAAAGAGATCACACAGCTCGAGCGAGAAACGGAAACGGCCGGCCTCACCGTCATTCCACTGAAACTCTATGCCGACAAGCGCACCCTTAAGCTTGAAATTGCGCTTGTGCGAGGCAAGAAAAAATACGATAAACGAGAGACCATTAAGAAACGAGATAGCCAGCGTGACACCAATAGACTATTGAAATCTGATTCCGCGTAACTTTACACGAGGTTGAAGTTGTTATATAGTGTGGAGTAGCAGAGAGGTACGTATGGCTGAGTACGGTGAGTGCGACGAATTTTGTCACTGCCCGGGCTGCGACGAGGACAACAAGAAGAGGTTTTCGTCCCTGCCCGTGCCGACATTTCCGTTTGAAAGCACTGGCCCGGTGAATGTTTCTCCGGCCGCGTCGAAACGGCGCGTGTTCATGTACAAAAACGGCCGGCCGGAACTCATTCGGGCAGTAGATACTTTTGATCCTTTCAAGAATCGGTAAGGTGCACTCACTTCGTGCACCTTACCGCTCTTGCTCTTTTACAAATCACACGAACTTCCCCGCAATTTTTTGAAAAGCCTTTCAAAAAATTGCGGGGGATGCTAGGCATCGACGGTTAGTCGTGTCGGTTGTGTGCAGTGTCGAAAATGGCAACCAATTCGTTAAAAGGTTCCACCTGTATCTGCAAACAAAGCAGTACCAAGTCCTTACGCTCGCGCGTTTGGATTCGCTCCCGCATTCGCGTAAATTTTACGCCGCCGGAGCGATGCGAACACACCAAGGGTCTCGTACGGTGTGTCTCGTAGAATAGCCATGAGACTGTGGAAACCTCTGCCGTTGTCGTAGGTTTTCCGAGCTTGTAACAACTCGAGGTAGTGGTGTTTTGTTTTTCCTCTAGCCACCACCTTTAAACTAAAGGATCAACTACGCACTGTAGACTCATAATCGCACCCTGACTCGGACGCGGGTTCAATTCCCGCCATCTCCACATAAAGATAGAAGTCTATGGAACAACATGAAAGTTTACTCGTGAGGGTAAGCTTTTATGTTTTTGGTATACTCAGACACATGAAAACATTAAAATTCGCTCCTGAACTATGTACACAAATACTTGAAGGTACGAAGACATCGACTTGGCGACTATTTGATGACAAAGACTTACAGACGGGAGACGAACTTGTCTTCCTTAACAAAGAGACTCTAGAACAGTTTGGTACTGCAAAAGTCATTACTTTGTATACAAAAACTCTCGGTACACTTGATGACAGTGACTGGGAAGGTCATGAACGATTCAGTTCTGACGAGGAGATGTATATCATATATAAACAGTATTATGGTGACAGAGTTAGCCCCGACACTGAATTGAAAATAATCCAGTTCGACTTCACTCGAGGATAACTACCACAAATCCACGATCTTCAAAAAATTCACAGCCTCCATTTCAATCAAAGAGGTTTTTACCTGGATCAAACTGATCGACCAAAAACTGAAGCAAAACGAGCCTTATCATATAAGGCTCGTTTTGCGTGTTTCTGAAACGAAGGCGAGATGTTAAAACCTCTATTTACAAAACAATACTTCTATTGTATTGTTTTGTAAATTCGTTCTTCAACTTTGAGAGGAGACTCCGTGACCATCTACGTACCGAAGAAAATCGTTCAGTTGACACCGACACACAGTTCACCACTCCTGTTTCTGGCGGGACCAATTAGAGGTGGTGGTGACTGGCAGGCAAGCATGGCCGAGACAATCATCGACCAAGAGCCGAAGGCTCTAATCACCTGCCCGTCTCGGTGGACCGACAGCCACAGGCTGGCGCGTCACTTTTATCAGCCTTTCTCGAAAGCCGACAATCGGCAGCTGGAATGGGAGCGTCATTACCTGCATCAGGCCGGCCGCGAACGCGACACGCCGGGCTGTGTGATTTTTTGGCTCGGACCCGAAAGTGAACAGAGTCCTCATCCTGGACCAGAACCTTACGCCATGGATACGCGACGTGAGATCGGAAAGTTCACTGCTTACACCGAGATGACACAGACCAGAGTGGTGGTGGGTGGAGACAGAGCATTCCACGGACTTGATGTGATTCTCTTTGAGTTCAGTGCCGCCTCCAAGGAGCCTTTCACGTTCTATGAGACGATGCCTGAAGTTGTCAGCGCCGCTCTAACGAAAGCACGACAGTAGTCACCACCCCACGCCACTGAAGCATCCCGCTTCCGATATTGGCGGCGGGGTGTTTTCTTTTCACCACAAATCCACTACTTTAAAAAATTCGTGCACTCTACTTCAATCAAACTGGTTTCAGCTCAGAGAAAACTGCTCCATAATGTAGAAGAATATAGAACAACATGAGAGTCCATTCCCTCGAGTGAACTTCTTTATTTATTGCAAATGAGCAGTCCGAGTTTTGTTTGAACTTCAACAACAATACCGACTTTCGCCTTAGTGATATATTTTACGTTTCGCGCTTTCCAGTCAAGAGACCGGACGTGATCAGACAAAACAACACCAGAGACCTTCTTGTCATTTACCATAACCTCAAAAGGGTATCTTTTAGACACAGAGGTTATTGGACACATAATGGCTAGGCCAGTTTTTTGATTGTAGGTTTTAGGAGATATCACCATTGCAGGTCGCACCTTTGCTTGTTCTCTACCTTTGGTAGGATTAAGATCGACCCAGACCAAATCACCTCTGTCTGGGATATAGGATTTTTTTACCATACCTCGTTTCCGCGTGCGTCTGACCACTCTGTCTCTTTGTGAATATTATCTGCCGTAACCGCAGACAAGAGCGAGTTAAGTGACAATTCTTCCTCTGCTGGCTCAATCACAATTTGATTATTTCTAAGTACTACTGACACACCCAAGCCTGCTTTCAAAGACTTCTGCTCAGCAATACTTTTTGGCAGTCTCACCCCAAGACTATTGCCCCACTTTTGAATTTTAGTTTTCATGCGTATAGTATATACAAAGTATATACTTGTGTAAAGCACCCACCACTACCGATTCATCAGCTTCAAGAAATTTTGGTATTCCATTTCAACCAAATTAGTTTTTGTCGCTAGTAAACTGCTCCACGAGTACAAAAATCGCCTCGCTCACTGCGTGAGCGATTTTTGTTCCTGACGACGAGCCGCCGGCGCGACCTTAGCGCACAGTCGGCGTGTTTATGATCAGCGGCGGTGGATCAATCACGGTCATTCCCTCCCCAGTATCTTCGTACCCATCTTCAAAGAACCGCCAGTTTGGCAGTGTGACGTCACCGTATTTCGTCAAGCCAATCATGCTTCGAGTCGAGGCGGACTCGGCCCCGCTCAGGTACTCGATGACTGGCAGTTCATCACCCTCGCTGGTACAGGTGAAGTCAGATGGGTACACGAATAGATACGTCCAGTCGGTCTGGTACTCCCAATCCCTACCTGAGCTACTTCGAGCGGAGCGGTACGCCACGCCAATGTTCGAGGTGACTGGGTTGGTAGTACCCGGCGCAGCGCAGGTTAAGGTCATCTCGTACGTATAGACGTCGTTCTCCTTAAGATTCCGGCGGCCTGTAACATCTACCTTTTGAGGCGTGAGGATGCCGCGCCAATCGTTCAAGCTCCAATCTTTGATATCGTACCAGCCGCCAGGAGCGAAGCGGTAGTAAAACCCCTCTCCTGAGTAGGTGTCTCTGGTCCATTTGTAACCACCTTTGGTGTCGTAGAAGTGGTTGTAGGAATCCGGCCACACCTCAATCTTGTACGGGAGAGTTTCACCTACCTTAGCACTCCCTCCGCCGGTAAAACGGTAGTGGAAGAGGCCGCGGTTAGCGTCTACGCCGACCTTGCTGAAGTGCGACACCTCGAACGCGAGCGTTTGGGTGTTTTGGGCAGGATCAATGATCACAAGTTGCGGGGTAAGGAACGATACCGACTCGCCGCTCGTGTGCAACACCGTCGGCAACACGTCGCCAGTGATACCGCTCGTGATGCTCACCACCACCGGCTCGCTGAACGTTGCTCCATCGGGCAGCAGCTTGTAGGCAAGGCCTTCGGCTGCATCGCCGTCGGTTCCAAATACTTCACTAGCACTCACAGGTATGATCGCGAGATCTGTTGGTTGCACTCCTTCTGGCAGCGCTGTTGGTGGCAAAATGAGCGTAGCTTGACCGTCGCTCGATACCACGCTGATGTCGCCATCTTCCGTGTAGGTGATAGGTGACCCTGCACTATGAGGATTTGATTTGGAAACTAAAACAAATGCGACAATAACCATGACACTCAGTGCCCCACCAATAAATATTTTGTTTTTCATTATTTCAATCATACACCAATGAAATAAGCTTGGCATCAAAATGAACTTTGTTAAAAGATAGACTTACTACAAGTCAGCAATTTTCAAAAAATTCGGACATTCCATTTCAATTAAAGAAATTTTTACTTGAAGAAAACTGCTCCACGGAGCAAAATTACTGTAGCAACGCTAATGCCATAACCGAAAGTAGTATAGCTACAGCTTTTCTTAGGTTCCAATGTTCGTTGTAAAAAATGATTGAGAGGACAATCGGAATAAGGATGTAAAGCGAATTGATGGTGTACACAATCCCCAGTGTTCCACCAACTGAAAAAGCAAAAATTATTGTCGCTGCGCCACTCGCCTGAGCCAGCCCCATCACACCGACTAGTTTTAATGACCGAGGTGTCGTTTCAGATTTCATATGCAAAACCGTGCCCGACTTATATTTTCTGAGCAAAACAAGGACGGATGAAAAGGCTAAGAATAAATCACTTACTAGGAGATAGAGCCAGACATTCTGAGTAATATCGGTCCCATATTTAAACAAGGCAATGGAAATTGAACCAACAACCGAAGCGACCAGTAGTATATAGATACCCCGGTACAGATTTTTCTGACGTGTGTTTTCAGATCTGGTAATCAACAACAACGGAACCAGTAAACTAAAGGTAAGTCCTAGCCATTCGGTGCGAGAAAAGGATTCTGAAAAGAAGATAATTCCCAGAATAATCGCAAATAGTGGACCCGACACTTTATACAATGGAAAAAAAATAGCCGAGTCTATCTCTCGAAGTGACTCAACCTTTAATATAAGAGTAAATAGGTAGGTTGTGGCACCGACAAATGCGATAACTGTCGAGAGAGTCCAAAACGAATCGAATCCCGCGAAATACCAAGTGCAACAAAAAAGAATAGTGGCTGATATAACAGAAGAGTAGGTATTTAGAACAGTAATATCTACATTCCAAACAGCTGCAACTTTATGTGTAAATGCTCCTATTCCTCCAGTCACTGCAGAAGCCAGAGCAAGCCAAAACCACATTTCCATAAGACACAATTATAACTTATTCCGACTACTACAAATCGACAGGCTTCAAAAAATGACGCGCGCTCAATTTGAATCAAATCGATTTTGACTCGAAGAAAACTGCTCCCTACTAACAAGTTTTATTCTACGACGCTCCTTTTGCGTATTTTTGAGAGCCTGAAGAATGTTCGAAACTGACTTTTATTTTGCTATACTCTATCAATGAAAGTTGAGGCAATAATTCGTAACTATTTAGAAGACATAGTTCACATGTCTATTGCGACATCCCATGAAAATAAACCCTGGATTTCGGAAGTTCACTATTCTTACGATGACGAATTAAACTTCTACTTTGTGTCACGACCCAATCGCCGTCACAGTGTTGAAGTAAGCCAAAACAACCAAATTGCGGGAAATATAGTCAGACAACACAAGAAAGACGAATCAGTACGGGGCGTCTATTTTGAAGGCTTAATTGAAATGTTACATAACGTGACAAAAGATCAAGTAGCGTTTCAAACTTACAATCAAAGATTTAATAGTGATGCTTCAATTCTGGAAGAACAGTCAGAGGAAGACGGCCATCGTTGGTACAAAATAGTTGTCCAGAAATTTTACTTATTTGATGAATTAGAAATGAACCCTGCGGGAAAATATGAGCTAGGATGGAAGACGCTTTAGCTCACCTATAAGCTGTTATAACTAAAACTGAGTTGTATATAAGAAACTTGACATTCTTATATACAAGGAATACACTTATTCTTATGAAAAAACCGGCCCAAATAAAGCCTCTTGACACCGAAGGTCTTACTCTTGACTACAACAAGTTTGCTAACGAACTTTCAACTGCTGAGTACGCTCTTGGACTGCTTGAGGGATCTCAGAAGAAGTTACAGAATCCGGACCTTTTGATATCTCCCCTTACAGCAAAAGAAGCTGTCATGAGTTCAAAGATTGAAGGCACACAAAGTGACGTTGCAGATGTTTTCATGTTTGACGCTGGTGAACAAACTAAGCACGCGGACATTCGTGAGGTAGTGAATTATCGTCGTGCCATGAGTCTCGCGATGAGAGAAATTGGAAAAAGTAGAGATGTTACTAGTCACCTAATAGAGAGCCTACACAGCGTTCTGCTTGAGGATGTACGTCATAAAGGACTCTTGGGTAAATTTAGGGAGGGGCAAGTATGGATTGCAGAAAGAGCTGGAGACTCTATTGAAAAAGCGATTTACATCCCACCTGAACCCATACACGTGCGCGGTTTGATAAATAATCTTTTCGATTACATAAATAACGGGAAAGAAAACGCCCTCCTCAAAGCGGGTATAACTCATTACCAGTTTGAGGCTGTACACCCCTTTGACGATGGTAACGGTCGTATAGGTCGACTGCTTATTCCTCTCGTGTTACACAAACAACAACGCCTGTCTTCTCCTATACTTTATTTAAGTGGATACTTTGAGGACCATCGAGATGAGTACATTGATAAGTTACATGCGATCGACGAAGGAAACGACATTGAGGAGTGGCTTAAATTCTTTCTACAATCTGTATCTGGGCAACTTAACGAGACTCAAAAAATTATCGAAGCTATTTACGAGCTATACTACGACATTCGGCGAGCCTACAATGGTGTAAAGTCACCCTATATTATTCCGTTCATTGATATGCTATTCATCTCTCCCATCTTCACTATCAAAATGGTCCAGGAACACACGAAATGTGCGAGCTACCTAACCGCAACAAACCTGATTCGAAGCCTGGAAAAAAAAGGTTATGTATTCGAAATTGGAAACAGGAGCAGAAACAAACTATTCCGTTTTGATCCGCTTTTGACGATTCTGCACTAAATTAGATATTGATCAGGTGAATTTTAACTTCGAGCTAAAATCTCGACACACAAAAAACTCCCTTGCGGGAGTTTTTGTATGGGGCGGGTGGGGGCAAGAGCTAAACCCGCTGCAAGTGGTGCGGGGGTTGGTCTTTGGCGACAGCGGCGTGTTGCGCTCCATAGACTGAAATGTAGATAAGTCCGGCCGCTTCAGCGAGGCCGCTCATGAAAGATGCGAAATTTGCCTGATCGGTCCAGTCTCGGTAGAAGAAAAGGATAATAAGGACCACAAAGGCGGCGAGCACGATGGCCGCTGTGCGAGTGTGCCAGCCAATAATAAGGGCAACGCCGGCTACTATTTCAAGAATGAAGGCAAGAATGACTGCAATGAATGGGAGCGGGATGCCAACAGCGCCAGACATTTCGACTTGCGCCGAAAAAGTCGCGGTGCCGGGAATTTTATAGTACGCACTCATCAAAAAGAGGAATCCAAAAAATATGCGCACGACAGTTGGCGCCCAGTTTTCGTACGCCGGTGAAAAATAAAACAATTTCATAATGCTTTTGCATTAACGTATAAGTTCTATCTAATTATTGCAACGCAGTGGTAAATGTCGAGTGGTATAACTGTACAGCAGCCATCGAAACCGATTCGACGGCACGACTGAATACGACGACCTTGCCAAAGACCCATCTCCAATATAACCCTCATTCGTGAGAGAAACATGAAGTAAATCAAAGGAGTGAGCGAACAAGAGAAATTCCCCCAATACCAAACATGATAGGGTGTTCGTTTTTATTTCATTTCCCTAAAAATCGGATGGGTGGGGTGGTACTGGTCGGGATGTGTTAAGTACTTTTTGAATATGTCGGGTACTCTGGTAATCGCGTGTCCTTGTAGATTGACAAAGTCGGCGGCACCGAGTGCCTTCGCCTGCCGCACCTTCCCTTCTTCATACAAACTGCTCATCACGATAATCGGAATGTGTTTTGTCTCTTTGCGACTTTTCAATAGCTGAATGGTCTGTAGACCATCCCGTTGTATGGCAACACCTAATTTTCCAATCATGATGTCCATCGAAATAATGTCGGGCTTGAGCGCGGCTACGTCTTCGGCAAATTCTCCGTCGGCATTTTGCGAAATGATGACGTCAAAACCAGCCTGCTCGAAGGATTCTCTAAAGAGCGGATGGTTACTTTCGTTGTCTTCAACGATGAGGATTTTTGGCTTGTCCTTCTTTGGCCACATACAGTCTTATCATACTCTTTTCTGATGAGACAACAATGAAAGATGTTTTGGTACAATAGTGACGACCATGGCCAACTTCACTACGTTTCTCCTTTTGCTAGTCGGCCTGTCGGTGACCAATCTCGCCCTCGCCCATGAGAGTACGAACTCATCGACGATTATTATCCATATTGACGAATCTGGGTATCGTCAAAGTGAGATAACCGTTCCGCCCGGCACCACCGTGCAATTTGAAAACGTCGGGAAAAGTGAATTCTGGCCAGCCACTGACCATCACCCCAGCCACACTCTCTACGACGGCACCGGCCTTGAGGAACATTGCGATTCTGACCATGCTCCCACTTTTGACGCGTGCGACGGTATCACGCCCGGCTCGACTTGGTCTTTTACGTTTACAAAAAACGGGGTGTTCCCTTTTCACGATCACTTTTGGCCGCAGTTTGTCGGCACAGTGACCGTGAGTGGTGAAGAAAAATCGAGTGCTAACATCTTTCATTCTCTGCAAAGTTGGTGGCGAAAAGCAGTCGACACGCTTAGTGACTGGTTCGCAAAAAACGAAGAAAGCGGAAATGACCTGCTTACTGGTAGCGTTGCGACCGACGCGTACGAAAAGCTTCGTGATAAGTATGTCTCGCTGGTGCAAGAGTCCAACCCTCGAGTGGCCATAGAAACACTACGCGCAGAATCAGACACAGCCGACCAAGTGGCGGCGCTATGTCACGACATTCTGCACGACATTGGTAAGGCGGCATATGCAAAATATGGCAGTTTTGGCGACGCGATTGCGTTTCAAAGCGACTTTTGCAACTCGGGCTACATTCACGGACTTTTTGAAAGCCACTTCGCGTCCGGAGATGAACCATTAAAAGACTTGGCGGCCGAGTGTCGCGCGTACGCATCGCTTGGCAGTCGATTGTTTGACTTGTGGCAGTGCCACCACGGGGTCGGTCACGGCTTCATGTATTTTACTGGCGGCAACCTTGACGCCTCCCTCGCTCTTTGCGCCGAGGGGTTTGTCGGTAGCGGCGCGGAAAGTTGCCAGAATGGTGCCTACATGGAAGTGTTCAACCAGGAAATTTTAGCCAATGAAAAAGGAGCGGTTGATCCAGACAATCCGTTTTCGGTATGCAACTCGCGTTCTATCGCACAAGGTGAGTGTTACACCTATGTACCGACCTACCTTTCGCAAACCGCGAAAGTGTCTTTTGGGGACATGTTTTCTTTGTGTAGCCAGGCGGGAAAATTTAAATCAAGCTGTCTCTCTGGCATTGGTTCCGAAACAATGAAACGCAATATGCATACACCCGCGTTGGTATTTGCGCTCTGTAGCTCACAAAATCTTCGTCAAGACAGCGTGTCCTGCCAAAATGGTGCTGTCGGCATGTACCTCAACCAGATCGGCTCGTACACCGACACCGTCGCTATGTGCGAAACACTGGCACAGGATTTTAAAACCACCTGCCTCGAAACAGCCGCGCGTGCAGAGCCGCTTTTTATTACACGAACAGACTTATACTGATGGCTTTTGAGCGTCGAGTAACTGACGCGTGCGACCGTAAAATGCCGTACTTATAAGCAACGCTCCGATCAAGAAGAATGTAACGATGCGTTCAAAGAGCTCCATTTTCCAGATGTCGATAATGAGTAGTCGCCCAACGACGAGTGTAAGTAATAGTATTCCTGCGTACTCAAAGTGCTTGATGTGATTGGTGCGACCATGTATATAGGCGGCGAGTCCACAAATCGTGTAGATGATGAGCGCAATTGTTGTCGCAGTATCTTCCGAAGCAAGCGCAGCATGGAGCGTTAGCCATAGAAGCATAAGGGCATATGTACCGGCAGTGTATAGAATTGTTTTTATGGTTTCCGAAAGTTTGTTGTCGGGTGTTGCTTGGTGTAATTGTCTAAATAGTAAGCCGACTCCACCCAGGGTGACAGTAAGAACGAGTAAAATAAAGAAGTCTTCGTGCAAAAAACCGTCCTGCCACGCTGCTGATACGATACTTTCAAACGAGAGGAGCACTGGACCAATAAATAACCAACTTAACCTTCGTGTCACTACCACATCGCGCAAGAGCGCATACGAGAAGAGCACGAGAATGCCGGTCTCAACTGTATAGGCAAGGGTGAGCACTGGACCATCTAATTTGAGGGCGGTTGCCGCAAACAGCAAAATGATTGCAACACCACTTTGAAGATAGAAAGCGCTTCGATGCTTGAATACAAACAAAAATACAAACGCTAAGGCAAAGAAGAAGATGGACCAAATAACTAAATAAGCTACTTGGTGGTTTGTTGCCGCAACTTGGAGAATCCATAAGAGCACAAACATAGCTGCACTCAAGCCAGTGACGATGTGTTCATAGAGAACCTGTGATTGAGCACGCAAAATACTGACGCTGTTAAAGAGCGTAAAAATCGCAGTGAAGAGAAAAGCAAAAAGTAAACCTGTAAACGGGCTTGGTAGACTTGCTGGAGCAAGCACGTAGGGCACGCTATAGAGAGCCACAACCACTAGCGACGCAAAGGCAATAGCGTGCCACCCCCGCACGTATACGACCCACAAGAAGCTCAAAACTAGTACGATCAGGTACGAAAAGAGTCCCAAGAAGTCCGGCTCACCAGCTGTCAAAAGGGGTGCGACACCGGCAAAAAACAAGCTCGCTAGCACGAGACGCTGACTACGATAAAATACCGCTAGCAAGGTAACGTAGACAGCTGCAAGATACATAAGCCCTAATGCAATTTCTGGAGACAGAAATCCATATAAAAACCGCGCCGCAAACAGCGTAAGGTTAAAAATAGAGAGTCCCAGTACCATGAAGATTCCTCCCTGGTGAAAATGTGTGCGAAGCCACACTGTGGCAAAGGTCATCGTTGCCATACCAGCCGCAATTCCGAGCACGATACGACCGACCGGCCCTATCCAGTTGTGCGCGAAAGCGTAGCTCACAACCCAGCCAAAGGCTAGTACGAGCAAGAGTGCTCCCAACTTTACTAAAAAATCCTCGCTGATGAATTTCCACAGCTTATCTTCTTTTGCGGCTGACGGTGAGTCAGGCATGGTTGGCACAGTAGCTGAGACTTGCTCGGAAATAGACATGGACGCTACGGATGAAGTGGCGGGAGATTGGTTCGGATTTTTTTCAAGCAGTTTCTCAAGTTTGCTGATCCGACCACCAAGACTGGCAGCATAGATGAACAGAACGACAATCAATATGAATGACATGACTCTTGTGGTTACTGACTATACCCATAATGATGTCATGTTTGGCTCGTAAGCGTAGTGATCTGTGTGCACAAAGCCGCGCCGGGTGAAAGCCGTGCCGAGTGCAGGTTTCTCAAGCACTAGTCAAACGAGACTGAAGCGATGAGGTCTTTAAAGACAGTGGTAATTTGGTCGGTTGGTTTTTGTGACTGTCCGACAAACATGTAGATGTTGTTGTGGTAGCTTACCAGGTAGACCTCTTGCGCAAAGTTACCGTCGGCTTGGTAGTAGAGACTTTTGACGCCATCGAGCTCGACCACCTCTGGAGTATTTTTGGCAAGGTGAATTGAGGTAAGGTTTTTGTTGTCAGTGGCCCAATTTTGGAGACGAGTAATGCGCCCGGCCCGCTCGGTGGTGCTTGGGACGTCTTCTGGTTCAGCTTCAGGAAAAACAAAAATACTGATCGCCGGCGGAGCATCTCCTTCGTTTTGGTTTGCTTGTAGTGCTATGTACTCATCGGTTTTCATAATGATGAAGGCATGCGTGAGCGATTCGGAAGTGCCTGGTCGTTCAATGAGACTGTAGGCTTCTTCTCCGCTTGGATAGGTGAAGGAAAGATAGAGTTCCGGGTGTGAAATGGATTCCGTTACTCCAACCACTTTGGACTGACTAAAGAACCACGATCTGATAATTAAAAAGGTACCCACAGCCACCGCGATGACTGTGAGTATCAACAAAACACGCTTCGTGTTACTCATACGGGTATAGACGGGAACTGCTTGAAACTCTTACATGCCATTCCGACCAACTTTATGACGCGCATCCCCTTATTGCATATTTTTCACTTTGCACCTTGACGACTCGAAATTTGAGTCGTCGTGCGTTATCATACAAATATATGAAGAAACATGTGGTGATGGTCATTGAAGACTCGCCGGAACTGTCTGCCTCACTCGAAGACATGCTCGCGATGAACGGCCACACGCCGATCATCGCACCAAACGGACGTGAGGGAGTGAAGCAGGCGCTGAAAACGCACCCGGATTTGATTCTGCTCGACATCCGACTACCGGATATCGACGGGTACGAGGTATTTCGTCAAATTCGTCGGGATAGCTGGGGCAAAACAGCGCACATCGTCATTTTGACCGCTTCTGAATCGATCGAGAACATTTCAAAAAATGTGAGTCTGCCGCCGGAGGACGTGCTGTTCAAGCCAAACTGGAGCATCAAGAAACTGGCCGAGTATATAAATAAAAAACTCGCGAGCTAGGATTTGTTTTTTTGTGCAACTCCGTACGGCAGGACCACTTCAAACGTCGTGCCGACGCCTTCCACGCTTGAAAACGTCACGTTGCCATCGAGCACCTTAACTGCTTGTTTGACAATGTAGAGGCCGAGTCCGGTACCATCCGGTACGTCCCTGACGGCATTCGACGCTCGATAGAGTTTACTGAATACCCTATCCTGATCTGCAACTGGAATGCCCATGCCGTTGTCAGCGATTGAAATAATGAGGTCACCGTCCTTTCGTCCATACCCGACATGGATACTTCCTCGCTCACGGGTGTACTTCACGGCGTTGGTGTAGAGATTGGACACAATCATGCGCAGTAAGTTTTGGTCGGTCACGATGTCGTCAATATCTGTATCAAAAAAAGTTTTTACAATGATTCTTTTTTGCGCTACTCGCGGCGCTACTTCAGCCATAGTGTCCTTCAGTAATTGAAGCAGGGAGACGTTGGCGTATTCAGGTGTGAAGTTACCGAGTTCAAAGCGAGACACGCGCAAGAAGTCGTCGACCAACACAGCCATGCGCTGAATGCTTATGAGCAGGCGGTCAAGATATTTTTGCTGTGTCGTTGAGAGGGTGGCGGAGGTGTCCATCTCAAGAAGTTCCGCGCTCCACTTCATGCCCGCGATTGGCGTTCGGAGTTGGTGCGAAGCCAGTGACACAAACTGAGATTTCGCATCTTCGGCTTGTTTTTGCTTCGTGATGTCAACCAGCGTAAGAAATCCGAGGTGCTGTACTGGCAGAGTCGCGATACGGTAGAGGGACAAAAGTGCGGAGGCCTCGGCTTTGTCGGGCCGTTTGACCGTGACCATTTCGTCACTGGTCGAAATGCCACTGCGGAACTTTTCAATCACCAAATCCAAATGATTTGGCTCGCCGCTCCTCAGTTTGGTAAAAATATTAATTCCTTTGATGCTCTCTTGGGTGAGTCCAAAAAGCCGCAAAGCCGCGACGTTGCTTGATTCTACCGAGCCGTCCCGATCGATAATAAGATACGGCACTGGGCTGTTGAGATACAGCTCGGTGTACATATTTTTTGTGGTTGACGTATCCTTGGTCTCCTCTTCTTTCTCCAATCGTGCTGCCCGATCACGAAACGACGTTTTGTCGTACACAATGCGCGCCAAAAGAAGGCTCGCAACGCCAGCGAAAGTGAGGAAAAATAATTCAAAATTGACCGTTTCCTTATCAACTACTATCAAGACGGCAATGAGTGCGGCGAGCACCAACGTGAACGCCAACACAGACAGCACAAGCGGCACGTAGTTCGACGGTGTTCTCGGGCGTTTTTTCATACTGATACCTAGCTGGAGAGATTAAGGCAGTCGACGATGGCCGCCATTTCACCCATTTCATCGGTTCGCATCACCACCACTTTCACGGAGGATTTGTGCACGCTGCACGTTCCATCCTGTCCTACCAAGGCGTGATTTTTATCCTCGTCAATCACAATGCCAAGGTGTGCGAGTTTCCCCAAAAGAAGTGCGCGGAGCTCCGAACTCCGAACGGCGGCCGTACCAGTCAACACCACCATGTCGAGTCCGCCGAGCGCCACCGTGAACGAGGCGATGGCCTTTTGTACGTGGTACGCAAAGTGATCCAGCGCACCCGTCGCGACGGCGTCTCCTTTCGTGCGCCGGTCAAGCAATTGTCTGATATCTGAATCGCCAGACAGTCCTTGGAGTCCGCCGCGCGTATTTAGGTACACTTCAGTTTCAGCGGTTTTTAAATTCTTAAGACGCATGAGTTCGAGCAACCCCTCAGGGTCAAGGTCGCCGGCTCGGCTCCCCATCGGCAGACCGCTCGCTGGTGAAAAGCCCATGGTGGTGTCGACGCTTTTGCCGTCCTTGACCGCGGTGACACTGGCTCCGTTGCCGATGTGGCAGACGATGAGGCGTTCGGGGTTGGCGCCGGTCGTCGCATGTACGCGACGCACGATGGAGGAGACTGACAATCCATGAAATCCAAAACGATAGATATCAAATATTTCAGCATCGGAACGATCAATACTGAAATTGCGCGCCACTTCTGGCAAGGTGGCGTGAAACGCACTATCAGAAGCGGCTACCATTTTGACGGTCGGAAAATGTTTTCTGATGCGCTGGATTTCGAGCAGAATGGTCGGGATATGGAGCGGCGCGGCCGACTCTCTCTGCCGCAAGGCAGTGAGGTACGCGTCGTCGATACGCTGGTGTTTTTGAAAGGCCGTACCTGGTGCGACGATACGAATACAGACGGTGTCGAGCTGGCGTCGGTCTTTTTGCAGGTAGTTTTTTACTTCTGCGGCCACTCGATCAAAGGCTGACGCAAAATCTTCTCGGCTGATAGCTGAGCAAACCTGCTGGCTGTTCGTGCCGCTGGCGCACATTTCAAAGCCGATGTTGGTCGCTTCGTAGCGGAGTTCTACCACCGATTTACGGTCGTGAAAAAGCGCGTACTTGCGCGACGAACTGCCTGGATTAATGACTAGCGTGGTTCCCATATCCAGTTGGTTATTTCTTTTGGATCATCGCCATGCTCCATGACGTACGCTTTGTACACTTCCAGCTGTGCTTCAAAATCGGCGACTAATTTTTTGGCCAACTCCATTTTAATAACTCCGTGTTCCGCCGCGCGCGTGAACGCCTCCATCGCCAGGTGGAAGCGATCGACACGGTTGCGCACCATCATGTCAAAAGGTGTGGTAGTGGAGCCGGCTTCCTCATATCCATGAATGGAAAAGCGACGGGCATCTTCGGCGTAATCAAAAAGAACCTGCTTGATGGTCTGTGGGTAGCCGTGGAAATTTATAATAACCGGTTGTTTCTCGGTGAAGTAGTACACAAAATCATGTCGAAGTACCCGACACGAAGAGTGTCCGATACCGAGTGCTGAGAGCGAGGTGATATTTACGAAGCGGAGACGAATAGCCGGTGCATACTTGCGCACCAGACTGATAGCGGCCAGCGCTTCCTGTGTCGGATAGTCGCCCGCCGCCGCAAATACCACTTGGGGATCCTCGTCGCTGGCAAACTCCCAAATTGACACGCCGTCCTCGACGTCCTTTCGCGCTTCAGCGAGAGTGCGCCAGACCGGCAACGCTCGCTTCTCAGCGACCATGACATTGATTTCTTTGGTGGATAACAGCATGCGTTTGAAGGCCACCAGCGCGGTGTTGGCATCAGCCGGAAAATACACGTTGGTGAAGCAGCCCTGCCGCTGCAAAATGCCGTCGATAAAACCGGGATTTTGATGTGAAAAACCGTTGTGTTCCTGACGCCAACCAGTTGAGGTGAGGATGTAGTTGAGCGAGGCGATGGTGCCGCGCCACTTTACATCGCGGGCAATTTTCAAAAATTTGGCGTACTGATCGGTCATGCTGGCTACAATTTGTATAAAGGCTTCGTACGACACAAATACGCCGTGTCGGCCGGTCAGCACATAGCCTTGCAAGAGACCTTGGAGACTGTGTTCAGATAGTATTTCCAGCACTCGACCATCCCAAGCCAAATCTTTATCCCAAGGTTTGTGCGGCCAGACGAACGCGCGTTTGGTGTGTTCAAAGACTGCCTGCAACTTGTTGGAGTACGTTTCGTCAGGTGACATGAGGCGGAGGTTGCGGTGTGCTTCATTCGCCCTCATGGTGTCCCGCAAGTACGCGCCGATTTTCTCCATGCCGCTCTCGGTGCCGCAAATAGCATCGGTAAGGTCGCACGTACTGGTACTACAATAATTTTCAAGTGGCGGAAGCGTGAGCGGGTGGTAGACAGGATCACCGCCAAACGCGTGACGGCTATCACCCATTTTATGTCCCTCTCGCGGTATCAGTGACTGAATGTCAGCGTCAAATTTTTCACCGTCAAAGAGTTCTTCAAATTTGTATGATCGAAGCCAGGCTTCGAGTTGCGCGCGCTCGCCTTCGTCATGCTTCGCATTGTCAGCAATTACCTGGTGGGCGTAGTGATTGTCTTCGATTTTTTTCTCACCAATGTAGTCGATGCTATGCCAACCTTTCGGCGTGCGCAAAATAATCATCGGCCAGCGGGGTGTTTCGTGGAGGGTGCCCTCGCGGGTGCAGTGTTGTGTAAAGCGGATAGCCTCGACCGCCGCGTCTAAGACCGCCATCATCCGACCATGCACATCTTCTTCAGTGTAGGCGTCCACAATGTGCGGTTCGTACCCGTAGCCATAAAAAAGAGCGGTGAGCTCGTCGTCGTTCATGCGGCCAAAAACAGTCGGGCCGGAAATTTTGTAGCCATTAAGATGCAGTATCGGCAAGACCGCACCGTTCTGACTAGGATCAAGAAGTTTGTTTAAATGCCAGGCGGCGGCTGTTGGGCCAGTTTCGGCTTCTCCGTCGCCAATAAGACACGCGACGATGAGGTTGGGGTTGTCGAGGGCGGCGCCGTAGGCGGTAGAAAGTGCGTAGCCAAGCTCGCCACCTTCAAGAATCACCCCTGGCGCTTCCGGGTTGCTGTGGCTCGGGAAACCGTATGGCCAACTAAACTGTTTGGTCAGGTAGGCGATACCTTCGGTCGTGTGTGGCACTTTGGGGACGTATTTCGAGAGAGTTCCTTCTAAGAATAAGTTGGCTTGCACAGCCGGAAAGCCGTGACCGGGCCCGAGCACAAACAGCATCTCGAGGTCATGCGCAATGATGGCGCGATTGAGGTGGGCGTAAGTGAAATTGATGCCCGGACAGGTGCCCCAGTGACCGAGAAGTCTTGGCTTAATGTGTTCGGTTCGAAGAGGTTCCTGCAACAAAAAATTATCCTGCAGATAAATTTGTGCAGCTGAGAGATAGTTGGTAGCCCGAAGGAACTTCTCAAGAACATGGCTCATTGTAAGTATTCTAACAAGTTTTTAGGCACTTGTTATAAAAACTCTGTGTAAAGAGACGAGTCTGTTATACTCTCCGGCATGTCACGCGTACGAGTTAAAAAAAGTCGAGCCGGTCTTGGTCTTTTTGCCAATGATGTATTTAAACGAGGAGAACTGGTGGCAGAATACATCGGAGAACGTATTTCTGAAGACGAAGCCAATCGGCGTGGCGGTAAATATTTATTTGAAATCAATACCAGGTGGACCATCGACGGCAAGGACAGAAAGAACCTCGCGCGCTACATCAACCACAGCTGTACACCGAACTGCTACCCTGAAGTTGACGAGCGGGCGCGACGAGTTTTTATTTACGCCAAAAAGAAAATTCTGCCCGGCGAGGAACTGACCTACGATTACGGCACCACCTACTGCAAAGAATATATTTATCCGCTTGGCTGCCGTTGTGAAAATTGTAAAATTCCGGCGCGGACACAAGCATCCAAAAACTAATTCGTAGGTTCAACGACCGGTTCAAATGGATCAGTGACAAAGACTGGTTCGACGTCTGTTGAAGTGGTGGTTGTCGCTTCGGTGCTTGAGGCTACTTCGTCTGTTCTGGTGGTACTGCTCGCGGTTGAAGAGCTGTTCGTCTCTCTTAGTGGTAACTGTTCGTCAGGTAGCGGCACCAGAGCCGGACCGCGGTTGGTGTTTTGCACCGGCACGACAATGTCCGTCGGGGTGCCTGAGTCACGCGCATCTGGCGTGTTGGCGCGAATGCGCTCATTGCGTTCTTCGATCGCTTTTATCACGTCAATGCGGCCCTCGTCGGTCACGCCGACAGCAGCTGAAGCGCCGACACCGAGGAGGAAGACGATTATCGCCACCACAATATGATTGCGTTGTCGACGCGAGCTCGCACGCTCGCGCGCCATCGGTGTCGGCGCTTTCCGCCCACTCTCTCTTGGCAAAGTTTCCACTTCAGACTCGCGCACCGCCGGTTGCTCGGCAGTTATTTTGCGGACACGCGTTGCCGACGGCCGACGAGGTGCTCGTTTTGGCTTTTTTGCTACTGATGTCTCGTCACTCATGTGGTTTTGATTGTACCATTTGCTAGAATGTTGACATAGGTATAAGCTTCGGCTTCTTGGATCAATCCACTCATGAAAAATAGCGTCTATTCATTTTTTATTTGGCCGGTTGTGCTGTCGTTCATTGCCTGTGCGGTGGTGTGGTACTACGTCGGTATTCAAGCCTTCTTTCTCGTCATTATTTTGTCGGTGTTGGAGGTGACTCTCTCCTTCGACAACGCCGTTGTCAACGCGAAAGTGCTCGAACGCATGAGCGAGCGCTGGCAACGTCGTTTTCTTACCTGGGGTATCGCGATTGCGGTCTTTGGGACGCGCTTCATCTTGCCGATTCTTATAGTGAGCGTGGCTGTTTTTAAGTCGCCGTGGCAGGTGACTCTTCTCGCCTTCACCGACGCCGCTGAGTACGGTCGTCTTCTTGAAGGGGTGCAGGGATCGATTGCCGCTTTCGGCGGAATTTTCTTGTTCATGGTCGCACTCAAGTACTTTTTTAATAAAGCTAAAGAGCGACATTGGATCGCCGCTATTGAACGCCACCTCGTGAAATGGGGACGGTTTGAAGCGGTCGAAATCGCGCTCGCACTTATATTGCTCGCGACACTCTCCTTTTTTACCAACTACGATCAGGTGGGGGTGATCATCGCTGGTATCATCGGCCTCGTACTCTTCATCATTATGGAAGGAGTTGCTGGCTCGCTTTCAATTGAATCAAAAGACATTGCTGGTGCCGGCCTCGCGCTCTTTGTGTACCTGAACATTCTCGACTCGGCCTTCTCGCTCGACGGCGTCGTTGGTGCATTCGCGCTCACCAACAACCTCCTCATCATAGTGGTGGGACTCGGCATTGGCGCCTACTTTGTGCGGGCACTCACGCTCTACTTTGTGCGGGCAAAAACGCTCACCGAACTCGTCTACCTCGAGCACGGCGCGCACTGGGCTATTTTTGGGCTGGCGGCCGCCATGCTCGCGAGCCTCGTTGTCCATGTGCCGGAAATCATCACTGGTCTCGTCGGCCTCGTCTTTGTTGGCCTCGCCTACCGTTCTTCCTTACGCGAGCGAAAGGCTGTCACGCCCGCACAAGGTTAGAAATCTCTTGCAAACCAACGGCGGTGTGGTACATTTTGGTCAACACGACAGCATACACGGGCTGTCCTGCCTTACATCATAAGCCACACAAATTTGCGAACACCATATCGGGCGAGCGGGGGGAAAGACACACGAACAAAAATTAACCATGCTATCAAAGCACCAGAACTCCGTGTCATCGGCCCTCATGGCGACAACCTTGGTACGCTCAAACTGGCAGAGGCGCTCAAAAAGGCCGAGGAATTTAAACTTGACCTGATAGAAATTTCTCCGACTGCCACCCCACCCGTCGCCAAGATCATGGACTACGGCAAATATCGGTACGAGACTGGCCGAAAAGCACGTGAAGTGAAAGCTAAATCGCACGTCACCGAAACCAAAAGCGTGCAGGTAAAAATCGGCACCGGCGAGCACGACCAACTGCTCAAGGCCAAGCGAATCGCCGAGTGGCTCGAAGAAGGCCACCGCGTCAAGATTGATCTCTTCCTCTGGGGTCGCTATAAATACATGGAGGAAGGATTTCTTAAAGAGCGCTTAGACCGTTTTCTAAAGATCATTCCAACCGAATATAAAGTGGCTGATCCGGTAAAAAAGAGTCCAAAAGGCTTTAGCACTACGCTTGAACGAGTAGCTGGCAGTAAACCACAAAAGCAAAAAGTAGCCGCCGAAACGCCAGAAAAATCGACAGACAAGCCGTCCGTACCCTCAGAACAGAAATCAAAAAAGAAGTCTCTCGATGAGCTCCTCGACGCCGGCATGGTGTAGAGGCCAAGAGCTTAAAACTTGATAAAAAACCATAAATACGGTATATTCTTGCCACTTTGCCGCTTCTCTTGGCAATGCCCGATCATCCCATTTTTACTATGAAAACAAACAAATCATTCACCAAGCGCATTAAAGTGACCAAAAACGGCAAGCTTGTCGCGCGTCGCCAAGGACAAAACCACTTTAACGCTCGTCAGACCGGCCGGCAACGACTTCGCCGCAAGCGCGCGCAGTCTCTTACCATGAGCAAGCGGATCACTCGTCGTTTTTTGCCTGGCACCGGCGCTTAGATTTTAAAATTGCTGCATCTACGTCGTTGCGTTTCGGAAATATTCATTCACTGTACGCCAAGTACACCTCATGAATATTTCCTCACGCGCCCTGTAGCTACAGCAAATTTTGAAACCTAATCAACTTACAAAACCGAACTCACCAATAATTACTCAATACATATGGCACGTGTAAAAGGAGGCCTGATGGCCCAAAAACGCCGACGCAATATCCTCGACGAAGTAAAGGGATACCGCATCCAGCGCTCAAAAAAGAAGCGCGCGGCTCGCGACGCTATCTATCATGCGCAGTCGCATGCGTTTGATCACCGCAAGAATAAAAAGGGCGATTTCCGCCGTTTGTGGACAGTGCGCATCAACGCGGCACTCACTCCTCATGGCGTCAAGTACAGCCGCTTCATCAAAATGCTCAAGGATAAGGGTATTACCCTCGACCGCAAGGTACTGGCGATTCTCGCCGTAGAAAAGCCGGAAGCCTTCAATCGGGTAGTGGCTGAAATAGCAAAATAAACTTCACGCGAAAAATTGCCGTGAGCTAAAGCTCACGGCAATTTTTTTGCTTTATAAATTTCAAAGCACCCAACACCGATAGAAACAATGCCAAAGAATAAAAGGGATATGAAACCTTCCTCGTTATTCATCTGGGGAATGTCAAAGAGTAAAATGAACCAGACTAGATAGACTGTTGCTCCGACACTAGCCCAGAATTTTATGATAAATGTTGAATGCAAAACTTCGAGAACACCGCGGCCGGCAACAATCTCGGCTACTTCTTGTGTCGCTCGAAAAACTGGAAACCATGATATCAAAATATTGTTGCTCACATCCACTTTGGATGATTTGTTTTTCAGCACTTTTACTCCATAAAATTTTGCGAACCATACGTTGGCAAAACTTGCGGCACACCATCCAATAAAAATAAAAACGATAGTCAGAGCAAAAGAAATCCAGCTGAATGTCTGAGAGAAAATAGCCAACAACATAATAATGGTGGTACCCGGAAATAGACTACTTAGAAAATACAAACCTTCAATGAATATCGAAATCGAGGCTGCCAAATAAATCTGCCAACCCTCAACCTGTGACAACAGCTTCACCAACTGTTCGACGCCTGGAAGTTGGTAGCCGAGCAGACCGATACCGCCATACGAAACTGTAAGTAGTCCAGAAACAACCCAAACGATTCCACTTCGTATTTGTTGCTCTTTTTCCATGTTAAAAATCGATCTCAATTTCAGCATTGGCTTCGGGAGCGATGGCGTTCACACCCAGATAGTCACGTAGGCGTTGGGTGAGGAAAAGTGAGGAGCGCTCTTCGCCCATGGTCACAAACACCTGTTTCGGCTTTTTCTTTTCGGTGCCGGCATACACAAAGTCGATGAGCTGGTTGCGGTCGGCGTGGCCTGAATAGCCTCTGATCATCGCGATTTTGGCTTTGACACGCACGCTCACTCCATCAATCCATACCTGCTTGGCTCCGTCTTGGAGCAATCGGCCGACACCACCGACTGCTTGGTAGCCGACCAGAAGCACGGTGGTGCGCGGGTCGTCGAGAAATTGTTTTTCGTGCTCGCGAATCCGCCCGCCGTGACTCATGCCCGAGCCGGCGATGATTATTTTCGGGCCGCCGAAGCGAGCAATCTGATTTGATTCTTTGACCGTTTCGGTAAAAGAGAGGCCCTCAAACGAGAAAATATCATCGCCGGCGTTGATCTGCTCCTGCACTTCGGTTTTCAAATACGAGAGCGAATGTCGGTAGACGTCAGTCACGCGAATCGCGAGCGGAGAGTCGAGATACGTTTTAATCGGCGGAATGGCGCCGGACTCAACGAGATTGTTAATTTCAAACAACATGCCTTGCGTACGCTCCAGTGAAAAGGCTGGAATAATGAGAGTTCCCTGCTTCGCAATCGCGTCTTCAATGTGGTGCTGAAGAAGCGCCGTTCGTTCATCGACTTCCTCGTGTACGCGGTCACCGTAGACACTTTCCATCAAGAGATAGTCATACTCTTTTGGAATATCGGGCGGCGAAAGAAGCGGCTGTGGGGTGTTGCCGATGTCGCCGGTAAAGACGATTTTTTTGTCTCCGCGCGTTAGTTCGAAAAAGGCTGAACCAAGAATGTGTCCGGCGTTGTACAGTTCGGCCGTGATGCCATCGCCGACACTAAAAGGCTCTCGGTACGGCTTGGTTTGCCAGAGCGAGAGTGCACGGTCGATATCAGCGGCGCCAAAGAGCGGCTCACGCTTATCACGCTTGGCCTCGTACTCCATGATGTGGAGCGCGTCGTCAAACATGATACGGCAGAGTTCTTTGGTTGGCGGGGTTGAGTAAATTACTCCCTTAAAGCCGTCGCGGACGAGCTTGGGAATCCGGCCGATATGGTCAGCGTGGGCGTGCGTCACTAGAAGTACGTCAACCGCCGCCGGATCATACACAAACGCCTTTGCGTTGCTGTTGCCAGCAAAGTCATTTCCCTGTTCAAGTCCGCAGTCAACCAGGAGAGCTAGCTTTCCAGTATCAAGCATGAAATTCGCCCCCGTGACCGAACCAACTCCTCCGTAAAAACCTAAGGTTGCCATAGATTATCGATTTTTCTTGTGCGTAAGTAGATAAAAGGTGACAAGCCCGCCGAACGTGCCGAGAGCCACATCTTCTATCGTATCGCGCACGTGCGTCTCCGGATCATACAAACCAGCATACCATTCAAAAATTTCCCAGCTCACGATGGCGAGAGCGAGGGCGGTGATAAAAAACCAAAAAGCAGGGATGTCCCGAAAAGGTTTCAAAGTCTTGAGTGCGAGCACTCCAAGCGCAACCATAACGCCGCCCCACGTATGCATGACCACATCAAACCACGGGTAGTACCAATACAAAGACGCATCGACCGCCAGCGTATGCGTAGCGGCAAAAATGACACCGAAGAAGAGAAAAACGAGTACGATCGGCTGGAGCATGTCTAGCTATACTAGCACGCAGACATTATTAAAAAACACCTCGAGAGAGGTGTTTTTGAGCGGAACCGCAAAGCGCATATCCCTGACGAAAGCCAGGTGGGTGTTCTATCCAAGTCGTTTCTGAAGCACCTTTCGGAGCCTCATAGCTTCCTGCGAGTTCGAACTCCCATGCTCTTTTATTCGGGAATATACGGGATGCGGTTCCATGAATTATTGTAACATATCAAAAAGATGGCCCCGTGTTTACACACAGGGCCAAGAACTAAGTTTCCAGGGACTGGAGTCCTAAGAGTCCTAGATTTTCGTCTCCGACACAGCGAACGCGAACCCGCCGGCACGACTCCACCTCGTAATGTATCATGATCTTTGCAACACTCACCTTGGCGGCGGGTAAGACTCGGGCTAGCGCCCCGGAGCGCACGCTGGTGAGGTGGGTGAGGTCTGGAGTTTAAAGTGTAAAAAAACGGCGGGCCCGAAGGGCCCGCCGTTTTAAAGTAGTGCGACAAAGTTAGTGGCACAATTTTGAACTATTCGGCCGTGCCGTCGAAATTCACGTCGTACATAATGCGCTCCTGCGCCGTCGCGTACGACATAATCTCATTTTCAGTAAACCAAATAGCGATCTCTCGTTCAGCTTCCTCTGGTGATTCAGACTGATGTACCAAGTTACGCACGGCTCGGTTTTCGTAGGTGGCATGTGCGTAGGAATCCACCGTGTAGTCACCGCGAATCGTCCCGACGTCGGAGGTAGACGGCTCGGTGGTACCGACAATTTTGGTGACAACACTAACGGCTTTATTACCCTCTAGAATGAGAGCGACCACCGGTGCGGCCGTCATATAGTGCACGATGGTGCGGATGATATCCTTTCCGTACTCGATTGGTTCTTTGGTAATAGGCTTACCTTGCGCTTTCCGCTCCTCGACAATCCCCTTGCCTTTCCGCTCATACCACTCGTCACTTTTGTTGTAGTGCACCAAGAGTTGCGCTTCGGTCGCTACCGTCATTTTCATGGCGCTGATCTTGAGGCCGGTTTGTTCAAAGCGCTTGATTACCTCGCCCACCAAAGAACGCTGCACCGTGTCAGGTTTTAACAGTACAAGCGAACGCTCTTGGTGTGGTTGTTTCCCCATACAAATTAGTTAAAAATTATGCCGCAGTATAACGATTTCTCGTTGCATATACAACTAGGCTTTCGTGAGAATGAGTGGCCCATTTTCGGTAATCGCGACCGTGTGCTCGAAGTGGGCGCTCCACGAGCCGTCTTTGGTGTAGACACTGTAGCCGTCGCCATCATCATCAAAGTACACATCGGGCTTCCCCATATTTACAATCGGTTCGATGGCGTAGACGTGGCCGACTTCTATTTTTGGCCCGGTACCGGGTTTGCCAAAGTTCGGAATGGTCGGCTCCTCATGCACCTTGTAACCCACGCCGTGACCGCAGAGCACCTCCACCACCGAAAAACCGCGTGACTCAACAAACGTCTGTACGGCATGACCAATATCACCGATGTGATTGCCGGGCTTGGCCGCTTTGATTCCATGTGCCAAGGCTTCTTCGGTGACCGCGAGGAGCTTGCGGGCTTCCGGCGAAATTTCTCCCACTCCGACTGTGATACCGCTGTCAACAATAAAACCTTTGTGCCCTATCGACATGTCGATATTCACCACGTCGCCGTTTTTAAGTACTACCGTGTCGCTGGGGACGCCATGCTGAACGCATTCATTTACCGAAATACAGACAGCGGCCGGATACGGGCGCGGCGCGAAGCCTGGATGATAGCCAAGCAAGACCGGTTCAACGTTATATTTCTCGACGAGCGTCATCGCCAAGTCATCGAGATCAAGCGTTGTCGTACCGGCAGTGGCCGCCTGTCCAAGCTCGCGGAGCATCTTTCCCAAAATCGCTCCACCTTCTTTTAAGAGCGCGATCTCTTCTGGTGATTTTTTGGTAATCATAGCGAGGTAAGTTTTAACGCGTTCAGAACGCTGGCGTGCACCTCGTCAATCGAGGCGGTGCCGTCTATGTCATGCACGACAGTCTGTGGTCGGTTTTTGTAAAAGGCAACGACAGGCAAGGTGTCTTCTCGATACCATCGGAGCCGTTCCTCGATTGACTCTGGAGTATCGTCGGCGCGGGCCCTATTTTGCATGCGTGTCCGCACGATTGCTTCCGGTGTCACTAAGTTGATGACGTCGAGTGTGGTTCGCTCAAAAAAGTGAAGCGCGTCTTCCAAATCTGGCACCTGTGCCATAGTGCGAGGGAAGCCGTCGATCAAGAGGTGGCTCTTGGCGTCGAGCTGATCAACCATCGCCTGGCCCCACAACACCGCCGATAGAAAATCTGGCTGGAGCGTACCCGCGTCGAGCGTCGCGGCAATTTTATCTTCGGCAAAGGTCTCTTGTTTGGCCGCGAGCGCACGGAAGCGGCGACCGGTCTGGATATCAACCACTCGCCGGCGACCGTCGACATGCTCAAGCACGTTTTTCAAACGCTCAATCTGCGTGCCTTTGCCGCTTCCCTGCGGGCCGATAAAGATGACGGTGAGTGGATTCATGGGTTACAAAATAAGGTAGTTAAAAATTTGCTGTTTCACTTCTCTTTGTGAGTTGGTGCCGTCGAGCTCAATCAGTGTTCCTTTGGTACGGAAAAATTCGATCGACTTGGCGGTGTATGTGTGATATTCCTCCAAACGTTTTTCCACTGATGCGGTATCGGCCACGTCGCGAGCGCGCAGGGCGCTCCGCCGCCTGACTTCATCGTCCGAAATGGCCAGATTGAAGACGACGTACTTACGATCAATCCACTCGTGGATTTCGTGAAAAAGTTCGGCTTCATTGGGTTTCCTGGCGACGCCCTCAAAAACAATGAGTTCCTCGGCGTGCTCGGAAACCAGGGCGTGTGTCATCCAATAAGAAGCGACCCATTCGGGCATCAGAAAACCTTCCTCGTAGACTGCTTTCATTTTCTTTCCAAAAACCGTTTCTTCTTTCGCGATGGAGCGCATTTTGTTACCGTTTGAGTAAATGGTGCCCGGGAATTCGTCCGCAATGAAATGGGCCTGGGTACCTTTCCCAGATGCAATTTTACCCATCAAAACGATGCTTTGAAACGGAGTCGTCGGACGCATAGTACAAGGAGGGTAACAGCTTTTTTAAGCTTATGCAACGGTGTGGTATTCTTGGCATACATGAAACGCAAGCACATTATTACCGTCTCCGGCAAACCCGGCAGTGGCAAATCCTCGACCGCCGATCGAGTCGCCGAACTCCTCGGCTACACAAGGCACTCGTCCGGCGACGTGGTCAGGCACGTGCTGGCCAAAAAGCATATGACACTTGAAGAGTACAACCGGCTTGCCGCTCTCGATCACAACCTCGATGACAAAGTGGATGAAGAACTGCGCACCCTTCGAGACCACAAGGATATTGTGATTGACTCTCGACTGGGTTTTTATTGGATACCTGAATCGTTCAAAGTGTACCTCGATCTCGACCTCGAGATCGCGACCGCGCGCGTCTTTAAAGACCTTATACACAACAAAAGTCGCGGTGCCACTGAATCAAAAAACAACTCCCTCGACGCCGTCGCCATCGAAGTACGGGACCGCATGAATACCGAGCGCAATCGTTTCAAATCTGTCTATGGCGTCGACCCGTTCAACACCGAGCATTTTGACCTCATCATCGACACCTCGCGGCACGACCCGCAAACAGTCGCCATTACAGTATTTGATAACTACAAAGAATGGCTTGAGCTTGATGTGTGGCAACAACGACACAGCGCCGTCCCGATGGGGTACTCATTCAAGAATCAGTACTAACCAAAGGTGAGCGGTATAGCCTATTCAAAGTACTTCTGCACTTTTTTAATTATTACATCAGCACGTTTTTTACTCTTGTATATCTTCATGGTGTTTTGACCACGCTTGGAAAGTAATTTTTGTAAAGAAACTTGATCAATATTTTCGAGTGCCCGTGCTTGTTGTGTTATTCGTAGTAAATCTGCATGTAACTTTTTATCAATAGTCACCTTAAATACCCAGTCGCTAACGACTGTGAAATACTCGTGCTCCTCCTGGTGGAGAGGATTTACACTGGGTGTCATTTCATAACCTTGTTTCCTTCGTTCGCGAAGCGCCAACATGTCAATTTTGTCAGGATGGGTCACTATGAGTCGTTGTTTACGTTTTTGTTTTTGTGTCCAAAAAACATCAGTCTCCCGACGACCATAGTAGAACCAGTCGTGGGGAATGACAGAGTACGTAGGAAAGTTTTTAGGTAGCTGTCTTTCTAAGAGTAAAAAAGCATGTACCCAATACGTATCAAGTTCGTTCAGATTTTTAAATCGTAAACTAAGTGAATCGCCTTCACGCAAGCCGAGAAAGTGGCTCGCAAGCGGCCGTGTGTGATAGACCCCTGAGACAGTTTCCCAATACTGTAATTCTCTTTCAATGTGTAACAACGTGAGACTAACTGACTTTTTATGGATTGTAATACTGTCCCTCACCGTAAGTTTGCGCAGGTTTTTATACACAGCCTGAATGGTCACGTGAGACTGTTTAACAACCCGGTCAATTAATATTTGTTTTTCTAAACTCCCGTTGCCAAGGAGTTGTATTATCGTATTCTCTACATTTCGTTTAGACATATTTTAAACTTTAAGTTTAAAATTAACTTAAATGTACTACTTTCTTGGATTTGGTCAAGTAGTTTTTGCTAGTATCGTCGCGTATGAAAAACAACTTAATCACGAATCCGGCAGAAACGGCGGTGCTTCCTCATAAGTACTTGCTCGTATTTGCCATGCTTTGGGTAACAGTACTGATTGTTGGAGTGTTTACATCTCTTAAAACATTTTATATTGGAACCTGGGTATTTTCAGTGGGAGCGATTGCCTATCCATTTGTCTATATTTTTGCCGACATTTTTACTGAAGTCTATGGTTATCGAGTGACAAGAAAAATCGTCTGGACAGGGTTTGCGTGTATGTTTTTGGCGTCTAGCTTAGCGTTTCTATACAGCATCGTACCTAATCCATCGTTCGAAATGAATGATGCATATAACGCCATTTTTAGAGCGTCACCGATTGTAGCGATTGGTTTTATTGTCGCTTTTTTCTGTGGTGAACTGACAAACTCGTATATTGTGGCAAAAATGAAACTAATAACGAAAGAAAAACTTTTGAATGTACGTTTAGTTGTGTCGACATTGTTTGGGCAACTTGTTGACAACACTATCGCTTTCTTTACCGCTTTCTACTTTGCTGGTTGGTTTGCTCCTTCGGAACTTGTACCGCTCATTGTCTCTACAGTAACTTTCTGTACTTTGTGGGAAGTTGCCGCTTTGCCAGTGACAAGAAAAGTTATAAAAGCTGTCAAAGAAAGAGAAGGGATCGACACTTATGATATTGGTACAGACTTCAATCCCCTACGTATTTAATCTTTAACACGCGCATACAAAAAACCAACCTCTGGGGTTGGTTTTTTGTACATAATTGCCGAAGTATATAGAAGCGTTTTAGTATTCGCGAAGCGAAATTTGTGCATCAAGGCGGCGGATCAAATCGAGCACGACCGACACCACAATGAGTACCGCCGTTCCGCCGATGGCGAGCGCTGTGACACCGGTGAGGATTTGCATCACAACCGGCGCCACCGCAATCAGCCCCAGGAAGAGCGCGCCGGCCAAAGTGAGCTTGGTGACGAGGTTGCCGAGATACTCGGCAGTGTGTCCGCCGGGACGAATGCCCGGAATGAAGGCGCCATTTCGCTGTAAGTTCTTTGATATCGCATCTGGGTCAAACGTCACCGCAGTATAGAAGAAGGTGAAGAGAAACACAAACACGAAATACACGATGCCGTAGGCGGTTTGGTTATTTAGAAATTGCGTCACCACCTCATTTGCACCCGCCACCCACGGCAAGCTAAAGGCCGAAAGAATGTTCAGCACCATCTGTGGGAACAGAATGATCGAGAGGGCAAAAATGATGGGGATCACGCCGGCTTGGTTGAGACGAAGCGGCAAGTACGATGAACTGCCTCCGTAGGTATGACCACCGCGGCTCTGCTTAGCGTAAGTAATCGGCACCGGCCGTTCGGCTTCGGTCATAATGACTACCGCGTACACAATCGCGAGCGCCACCAGTGCAAACCCGAGAAAGAGCGGCAACTGAGAAGGGTCGTAGGAAAAGAGCAGTTGGCTCATAGTGGCCGGCAAGCTCGCGACGATACCGGCGAAGATAATAATCGACACTCCGTTTCCAATTCCGTATTCAGTGACGAGTTCGCCGATCCACATGAGGAGCATCGAGCCACCCACAATCAAAACCACGTTGAGGGCAAAATCAAACACCGTCAGGTGAGTGATGACGCCTTGACTCTGGAGCAGGGTAAGGAAGCCGAAGCCTTGAAGGATAGAGAGAGGCAGGGTGAGCATACGACTCCACTGGGTAAATTTTGCTCGCCCAGCTTCGCCTTCTTCGGTGTACATGCTTTTGAGCGCCGGCGACATCACCGTCAAGAGCTGCATGATGATGGATGCCGTAATAAACGGACCAACACCGAGCATCACGATTGAAAGGTTGGCGAGACCGCCACCCGAGAAAATGTTCAAGAGGCCGAGGAATTGGTTATTGGTGAAGAATTGATCGAGCACGGTCTGGTCAACGCCCGGAATTGGCACGGCGGCCAACACACGGAAAACGATAAGTGCGCCGAGTACGAACAGTAATCGCTTACGAATAGTTGGTTCGGTGGCAATGATTTTTAGCTTCTGGAAAAATGTCTGCATATGCGTAATGCTAGCGCTTATTTGACACTTCCGCCAGCCTTGGCGATTTTTTCTTTGGCCGCCGCTGACACCTGGCACCCTTCAACAGATAGTTTCTTTGAAAGTTCGCCAGTCCCCAAAATCTTTACCAGCGGGGCTTGTTTGCGCACCGTCGAAATGACACCTGCTACGACGAGAGTCTTCGGAGAGACGATGTCGCCAGCCTTGAAGGCCGTCTCAAGCGCCGCTACGTTGACTACGACCGGTCGCACGCGTTCGGCATTTACTGCAATTGCTCGGTTGACGCCATGTCCGCGGAGCTTGGGCAACTTTTTTATGAGCTCGCGCATTTCTGGGCGAGTGCTGTTGCCGGCGCGGGCAGTTTGTCCTTTGCCACCTCGGCCGGAGGTCTTGCCGCGTTTGCCGCCGCGGCCAATGCGCTTGGCGACCTTGTGAGCGGAATTACCTTTTAGTTCATGGAGTTGCATAGGCTAGGCTTTTTTAAGTTGCTTGAGCGCTTCGACGGCGGCGCGGGCGTTGTTAAGTTTGTTTTTACTGCGAGAAAAAATCTTGGCGGTCACGTCTTTCACGCCAGCCATTTCAAGGACGGTACGAACTGAAGATCCGGCTACCAATCCACGACCGGCGGCAGGCATAATCATGACTTCGCTCGCCGCGTACTTGGTATGGACGTCGTGCGGAAGACTTCCTTCAGCGTTCATAGGAACAACTATCATGTGCTTTTTGGCGTCACGAATGGCTTTTTCGATTGCCAATTGCGTATCGCCCGCTTTGCCAATACCAACACCCACTTTGCCGCGGCGGTCACCGATGACCATAGCGACTGAAAAGTTGAAGCGGCGACCACCAGCCATCACACGCGTTACGCGGCGGATGCTGATAATTTTTTGGTCAAATTCTGGACGAACTCTCTCTGGACGAGCACCACGACGAGGTCGGCGAGCACCACGACGATCTGCGCCTCCGCGGCGATGACCTTTGTGTTCCCGCTTTTCCTCACCAGCTGGTGCATCGGTGGTAGTTTCCATCTCTGGCACTACCGGTTCTGACTTGGTGTCAGTTGTAGCTTCCGGCTGTTTTTGTTCACTCATGTTAAGTGTTTTAATTTTTGTAATTATTCAGCGAGTTCGGAAAAATATTCTCCCAGAATATTTTTCCGAACCTACGGGTCACTTCGTTCAAGAAACTTGTCCCCCGGACAAATTTCTCGAATTAAGTTCGCGCGACAGTATTTTTAAAGTTCACACTTTAAAAAGTACTGGCGCTCACTTAGAACTTCAAGCCTCCTTCGCGAGCCGCATCGGCAAGCGCCGCGACAATGCCTTGGTAACGAAATCCGCCGCGGTCAAACACCACTTCGGTAATCTTGGCGGTGTGCGCCTTTTTTGCAATCGCTCCGCCGACCGCCTTTGCCTTTTCAAGTGGCGTGCCACTTTTCTCGGCGCGCGAATCGGCGGCCGCAATCGTCTTTTGCGCTTCGTCGTCAATCAGCTGTACGTAGACATACTGATTGCTTTTGAACACGGCGAGGCGAGGCCGGGCCGCCGTTCCGACTACCTTGGCGCGCAAACGCTTGTGGCGGACGGCTCGCTTATGGGTTTTGTATTGTGATTTTTCCATATGACGATAGCCTAGACAGCTTTCTTACCTTGCTTGCGAATAATGTACTCGCCTTGGTAGCGAATGCCCTTGCCTTTGTATGGTTCAGGTTTCTTTACCTTGCGAACGTTGGCCGCGTATTGCGCCACCACTTCCAGGTCGGCACCAGAAAGAGTGACGGTGTTTTTTTCCACTGTGACTGTGACTCCTTCGGGAATGGGCATCGGCACTGGGTGAGAGAAGCCGACGCTCAAGACTAAATCTTTGCCCCTGACTTCAGCGCGATAGCCAACTCCCTCTAATTCCAAAATCCTTGTAAAACCTTTAGTGACACCTTCAATCATGTTGCGCAAGTGAGCGGCGTACGTGCCGAAAAGCGCCTTGGCGGCTTCTGTGTTGCCTGGCACGAGCGTAACCGCATCGTTTTCTACGGTGATGGTAATATCTTTTTTAATCGGGCGCGTGAGGGTCGCCTTCGCACCTTTGACCGTCAGCACGCCATTGTCCATTGTGACAGTGACGCCACTCGGGATTGCTACGGGTTGTTTTCCTAGTCGACTCATACATTTACCAGATAATGAAAAGTTGCTCACCGCCCATCTGCTTCGCCTTGGCCTCCTCATTGGTGAGGATGCCTCCCGGCGTTGAGAGGAACATGTGCCCCTTTCCAAACTTAACTTGATGAATATCAGCGACCTTCGTGTAGAGACGTCGACCTGGCTTGGAGAGACGCTTCACGCCGCTGATGCGGTGTGTTCCGTTCTCAAAGCGGAGTGTCACTTCGAGGGTCTTTTCTTGTGGCTTTTTACCTTGTTCTGAAACAGCGGTGAGGTAGCCGACCTCAACTAGTTTGTTGGCAATGCTGTGGCGGAGTTTTGAGTACGGTACTTTGACCGACTGCTTGCCGACCATGCCTGCGTTTTTAAGGCGAATAATAAAATCGCCAATTGTATCTCCTACCATGATGATTTTTTTACGCCTGGTATCTGACCTTCGTGTGCGAGTTCGCGGAAGCAAATTCGGCACATGTCGAAGTCACGCATGTAGCCGCGGCGGCGAGCGCAAAGCTTGCAACGGCGGACGACACGCGATTTAAACTTTGGTTTGCGCACTGAACGCAAAATCAATGATTTTCGTGCCACGTATGTTGGTTAGGTGATGAAACCGTATCACCTAGAATTGGTGACGTGTTTCCTTATAAATCCGGCTCGTATTGGCTGCCGCCAAAACTCGCCTTCAACGACTGGGTTTTCTAGTTAGAATCTCCAAGTTCGTCGTGCCCGCTACAATACCAGAAAGCCCAAAAATAGCAATCTATAGCTATACCAAAGGCTACAAAAACTTGACAATACACTAAAAATGGTATATACATGTGGGTAGCGAACCGTCATATCTTAGTAGGTATTTCGGCTGTTCGTTGACAACGAAATATCATTCTAAAACAATCAACCTAGAGAAAGGACAATGACATGCCTGAAGAGTTCTCTTTAGACGGTAAAACCCTTGAACAAGAGGCTTCAAAAGCCCTGTCTCGGGCCGAAAACCGCCTAAACATTAAAGACCCCTTCGTCGAACTTGAGACGCGCCTTGATCGAGCCCTGGAAGAAAGCGGCAAGATCACGGCCAAGGATATTCCTGTTCGCGACATTCGTCGCACCATCGAAGAAGTCATGGCTGACGAAATTCAGGATTCAAAAGACCTGGCTGACCTGGCCGTTGCTCTACACGAGCTCGCAAAGCAGCAAGGATCGGATATTGCGAACCTGGAAACTATGCATCCTGACGCACGGAAGATAATTGACGACGCCGACGTGGAAGGCAAAAATGCCCAAACTGCGGTCACCGCTGCCACCGCCGACCTTAAGGTCGCCGAGTCAAAGCAAGGTCGTTTCCTTTTCTTTGCGTGGGGCAAGGGTGCAGTTGACGAAGCGGCGGGTGCTCTGTCTGCGGCAAAAAATAAACTGGCATCTGCAGAACAAGCGATAAAAGACGCTCCGGCGAAAGCCGATCGGCGGCAGCGCGAAATTCTGCAAAACGCCACCATGGAGGAGTCGAGCACTGCCATTCGAGCTATGCATGAACGAGCAAACACTGTTCTGCGTGAACGAGTCGAAATGGCTACCAAATCGCTCGAACGTCGAAAGACCGTCTTGGCTGCAACTTCAAAGCGTCACAAGATGGCTGTCGACGAGCACGCGCAGGCACAAATCGACTTCCAGAAGCAGGAAGCCCAAGTTACTCGCCTTCAAGCACAGATGGACGAGGGTGCGCTCGAGCGGAATACTCCGGCGTACACTGAACTCCAACAGCAAATCGACGACGCTCGAGAGAAAAAGGGTCAACTCAAAGCCAAAATGGACGCGGCGATGGGTGAGGCCCAAGAGCTCGAAGAAAAAATGCAGACGCTCATCATGCAGCGCGATGGTCTCACGACCCTCCGCGGCAACTATGAGCGGTCGGTGCGTATCGGCACAGCGGCGGCGAAACTCAACCGAGAAATCACCGCCATTCGTGTCGAACTGATTAAAGGTCTTTCTGACCTCAACGTACAGAACGAACTTAACTCAGTGTCTCGACAGGACAGCATCGATGCTGCCCGAGGAGCAGCCGACGTGTATAACGCCGTTGAGCGAGCTCGTATTACGTACGGAAAACAACATCCGGCCGTGATGCGCGCACAAAGAGAGATCGCGTTGAAGCTCGACAGCGAACTTCGCTACATCGAACAAGAAGACGCGCAGATGATCAAAGACTGGCGAGATCGCTTTTTTGCAAAAAGCGGCGGCTCACCAACAGACGGCTCTGGCTCATCGGCTTCGATCAAAGAGTTTTCGCTCTAATTCGAGGCCACCCTGGGGGTCATTGCATTGCGATGACCCCCATTTTTGAGCTTGCAACAACTTCGAAAGGAGATCGACCATGTCAGATGTATCCGACACTGGATCGACGTACAACGAGTACTTTAAGACATTTTCGACAATTTCAACGCTTCTTCCGAAGCTGGCGGATCTCTTGATCCCCGGTCATCCGGAGCGAACGATGATAGAAAATGCTCTTAAGAACACCGCAGCGCGACTAGCCTACACGGGCGCAGCGTTGCACCTGAAGTATGCGTTTACCCACGCCTCACTTACCGGTGAAGCACTCAGTATTGGGTTAAATGGATTTCCCAACCATTCAGAGATTGAAGGAACAATGATCGATCTAATCAGTCGCGATGAACACCAACGTCAGTTGGTAGATTCGCGAATTCACAAGCAAGTTTGGCTGGACCAAGCGCTTAAAACGGGCGGCGACGACTCCGATTTACTGTGGCGAATTGGCGAGCGACGCTATCTTGATCTTTTGGATCAACGTTACATGACTCTACCAGTCGTGAACGGTGAGCTTCGTCATCACGACGTCGCACCACGCGATAAGAAACACCACGAACGCAGGTATACGTTCTGGTGGTCGTGTTACTCATCAAACGACCATTGCCCGGCAGTGTACATCCTTGAGTTTACTCAAGATGTACACGAGGCAATTGACCCAATGCATGAAAAAGGCCCGGCGTTCGCCGCTTTATTGCAAGTGATACGTCGGGTCGGCCATCGCACACCTTCGGTGAGCCTGGTGGCGCACGACATCGATCGGTCGCTTCCCTACATTCACCCCAAACGGTTAACGAAGATTATGCTCGATCGTTTGTTCACGAAGCGTCTCATTCGACTAAATGAGTCACCTACTCCAGAAGAGTTGGCGGCTAACTTTTTCTTCTCCGAACTCGCTGAAGATGGGGATGTGGTGTTGCGGTTTTCCTTTGACGAAGTTCAGTCAAAAAAAACCGTGGGGCCAGGCATACCCTTACTAGGAAAAAAACAACGATACGAGCTCTTCGACCTTACCAGCAATGACGAGCGCGCCATCGAGCGAGGAGCAACATACAGCCAAGGCTTTATGCTACTGCCTCATCGATTGGCACAAATTGCTCACTCTGAAAAAGGAGAACGCGTTCAAGCACTTCTTTCAACCCCTGATCGCAAGATCACTTATACCAACGGAGGTTACGTTAATGCAATCTAACGAAGCGCCGCTGCAGGTCACCCGTAGTGACCTGCAGCGATACGGACGCACCGCCCTTGATCTACTTGAAAATGTTGATCAAGTGGTGCAGCATCGTACTGCCGACCGCGGTTACGCGGCCGGCAGTACCAGAGACATTACTGCTACCAAAAAGGCACTCGATGTTGCCCGAACATTCGGGCCGATTGAGTCCAAATTGCTAGCGGACAAGGTCAATCACACGCTCCACATCGTGAAGCAGGGTGTTGAACTTGGGACTCACATCGCGGAACTCTACAAAAACGCTTCCGGTCTCGAGATCTTAAACAATCAACAGACAAGAAGTGGCGGGTTCAGCAGCGAAGCTGAGCGCGTAGAATTCTACAAGAAAAACCAGACGATGGCGCATGTCACTCGTTTTGTGGCAGCATACTACATCCTATGGGAACTATCGACGTATCACACCGACGCCGTTAACAGCGTGTCGGTACCTGATTTCGATATGCCTCGTTTGGACTACAGTAACCGAGCTGGTTCACTCCGCTCGCTTATCTACTTTTACGTTGAATCACTCGAACGATTAACGGAAAAAACTCCGGAAGCATTTGTGAAACTCACGCGGGTGTACTTTGAGAAAGTTCTCGAAGACATCAAGAGCGTGCAGAGCACGATCATGTTTGCGGAACCGTTTACCGAGCGTTCATACCAACTAGAAGGCAGTGAGTTCACTATTCACGGCTTCACCGCGGAAACGCGGGACGAAAGCGCGAAGGTGGAGTTTACTCGCACTTCATTCGACACCATCGTCGGAAACCGCGAAGCGAAACACGAAGCCCGTCGGATGGTGTTTCGAGTGTGTTGTTACGATCCGATTATGCAGCGGAATCCGTTCCGTGAACTAACTGGGTCGTTTCAAAACGTTCGTCTCGGCCACGGCGTGCCCGGAACTGGTAAGTCGTTGCAAATTGCGGCGACCGCTACCTTGTTCCATGACATCTGTACCATGATTGGCATACCTTTTGACTATCATCCGCTTGGCGGTACGGTCATCTCGACCTACCAAGGTGGATCAGCCGAACGGATGCACGCCTGGTTCAGAAAATTCAATGATCCAAAACGGATCGTGTATGGTGCGATTGACGATGCCGAGCAAGTACTCCAAGACCGAACTATGCAGCAGGGGGTATCGGCCGGCGTTCGTGAAGTCATCAGCCAGTTCTTAACCGGCACCGAAGGGGCTGGTGCGGTGTATATACAGCGGGGGTCATCAGTCATTGAGACCTTCACCAACTTACCGGAACAGATTGATCCAGCCGTACTTTCAAGGCACCAAGCTCGCTTTCCCATTAACGGAGCGCGGCGCTGGGAAGACTTCCTCGACCAAGATCGCTTGTGGTGGAAGCATTTTCGGGACGCTGTGCCAGAATTTACTGCCAACATGACTGATCCAACAGACTACGAATACATGTCGCTGCAAGCTGAGCTGGTCAGTCTGTCACAAAGTCTCGAACATTACGATGCTCCCAAGCATTCGACAATGCGAGATATTTTTGACCGAGTTCTGAAACAGCATGCCGTGACTGAGTTTAAGTTTTTCGCGGTATTGGCGGCATCGGTACAGAAAGAATTTGACGGCTTCTCGTCCCGAGAAGTTCGCAACATTCAATCAGCTGTGTCAGCCCGAATGGTGGATTTCGATCCGCCTGACGAATGGATGGAAAAGCCAGAAGTGTTTTTCCGCCGTGACTACGAGCAAAAACGTGCGATGCTTAAAGACCTTATGCACCAGAACATGGGCACCCTCAAGATGCAGGACGTCTGGGTGCAAGAGACGTCTCGTTACCTTGACGCTTTTGCCACCATTGCTGAAAAGCAGTTTCGGCGAGAGGTCGAGGCGGAGAAAAAAAGAATTCGTGTGCAGTTAAAAGCGCATACGGAACTGAAGCAAGAAAAGACTGAGCTCTGAAAATCTGAGTCGGGTGGCTAATGGCCACCCGACTTACCACCCACAACCCCTTAACTCGGAGATGAACAATGAGGGAGCTTACAAGAACGGCGCTGGTTGGCGGTGGACTCATTCTCATCGACCGACCAGAAACAATCAAACGATATCGTGTATGCATGGAACAGCTCGGTTTAACACCGACAACGCTCGACCATTTCCACATCGATGGGATTGGTTGGTCGCCGGAAATTGCCGATGAGTTTCAAAATCGCTATTATCTTTCGCACGGTTTAGCAAATCCGCGCGGAATAATCGTCACTATCAACCAAGAGAACCAGCCAATTTACATGCCGGCCCACTCGTTTGATCGATTGATGATGCAGCGATACTTTGAGAAAAATCGGGAAGCAATTGCCAACCTGACAGCAGAAACCGGCATTGCACTTGAAATTGATCAACGTGTCACGTGGTATCGGAAACTGACACACGTCGAAAGTCTTCGGACTATTAAGATAGTGTCGCATGCTGGAACACTAGCTGATAAAGCAATTCAACAAAAGCAACTCGTCGGTGAATTCATGCGTGAAGATACAGACGCTTGGATGGACACGGGACTACGAAAAAAGATAATAAAAGACCTCAACGAAAATGGAAAATTATACGATCGCCAGCTGGTGATCGACGACTTTACATTTTCTGAGTTCGACGACTTCTATACCGCCGCGCTCGGAGGGGTTTACGTCTTTAGGCACCAACGACAGCGGGCACTCATCGTTGTTGAAAACGAAAAGTTGGTAGATAAGGCCGGTGCAGAATTGGTACCCTATACAACACATGTGCGCGACCCAAACGTTGTGTCACGTATTCGTGAAAGCGGTGTCGCCGACATTGACGTGCGTTGGTACCAAACACACCCGCACGTTCTGCAAGAACGTCTAGCCACACTTGGTCTCTTCATCTTGTCAACGGTCGACCCTGAAATACCGGTCGACACAATGACCGACGGACATGCTAAAGGTGCTTTGAGTCGGTGTAAACATCCATTCGTGGACGTGTACGCTGAACTCGAAGAATTTGCTGTCAAGATTACCGAAGATCAAGTTTTGCCGACAGTTTCATCGGAAGTGCAAGCATGCTTGCTACATCCAGTGAACACTTCTACCCGACATGAAGAAAACTTAGTGTGGCGATTAATTTGTCACGTGCAAGCGTGGCCAGTTGACGTCATGCGTCTCTACGCGGTTGATAAGAATCTTTTTCTTGACCGCTACCAAACCTGGAGTAAGCCAATGCGAGCAGTCGCTCGTAAGCAAATCGTCGGTTACAACTCAGATAAAACCTACACCGAAAGGAAGTAAACATGGAGATAAGTTTCTCAAAGGCCCTTGGCTTGCTCATTATGTTCCTTTTGTTAGGAATTATTTGGGCAATGGCGGACACCAAATTTGGCGTCCCTACGCGTCGCTGGCTGCATCGAATGACTCACAAAGACCCGTTACCACTAAGTGATCGACGAGGTTTTATTGTGGGACAACCAGCTCGACGCAAGCTATGGTTTGCGTCGATTATCTCGTTTGTTCAGAGCGCGTACGTAGTTTGGCGGGCAGAAGAAGTTGATTTCACTGTCGAGATAATCATGTGGGCACTTGAAGCGGGTTTTATGGTCGCTGGATTCTATCTAGTCACGCCATTTATCCGTCTCGGTGACTTCCTTCTCGACAAGGTTGCGACTCGACTCGACAAAGTCGAGAGTAAGGAAATTACCCTCAAGCAGCTAGCTGGCGAAATGGCTGGTCAAGTTGCGAGAGGAGCTGCTAATGCGGCCGGTGCCGTCGCCAAAGACGTTACGGAAAAAATCGGTGACGCCGTTGGGGAAAAGTTGCGTGACGCTCGCGAAGCGCTTACCAGCTCACCCCCTGAACCTGTCGTCAACAAGCCGCTAGAGACACTTACTCCGTCGGCGACTTCGGAGGAGTCAGCACCAGAACAGCCGCAAAAAGATCCTCGAGCAGTGCTTGAGCGATTTACTGGAGGAAATCGACATGAGTAAAACTGAAAAACCGATTGCTCCTGTTGTCGCCAAAAAGGCAAGCAAGGAACGCTCGCCGGTGGGATGGTTCATTCACCACACACTGGTAAGTATTAAATCGGTTTTCAAGAAGCATCCACGGCTGACGAAGACTATGCTCATCGTAGTGCCGCTTGTCTTGCTGCATATACGATGGGCATATCAACCATTCATCCATGGCGTTCGGATTTATTTCGGCGCCATCCTAACCGTGATGGTGCTGACCGGCATCACTTGGTTTACGACCCGGAAACAGACAATTCGTGTTCGTGGTACTGCCACATTCGTTTGTCTGCTTTTGACTTCGGTGGCACTAGCAAGACTAGAGCCAGTCAACCGGTACATTGCATCTTTTCAACAGTATCAAACACTTGAGATTGTTGATCTGCGATTACTTCCAACAACTGCGAACGAGCGAGTACTGCCACTTAACGCCGTACACTCACTCATTCGTGAACGAATGGACGAAAGTCAATTACGACCGACGGTTCCTGACTTGGTACATACCAAACACGGAGACGTCTGGACAATAGCGGTACAGCCGGCACGGTTCGTTGGCCGTATGACTGGATCCGTCGGAGAAATCATGAGTATACCGGCTACATCGCCGTCTCCTGACTTCTCACGAACTAATCCAATCCGAGTGCGGTTTCGCACTGGCGAAGAGATGTTGTTCTCCAACAATCTTCACTCGTGCACTCTGCGTTCGTTTGGCCCTTGGCGATTTTTAAACCATGAGCCCAGCAACATTCTGTACATGCAGGATGACACCGGCGAATGGATACAGGTCGTCTCACTCATTAAATGGAGCGGTTTATTTTTTCCTCGACCGGAGTTTGGTGGTGTCCAAATTGTGCGTCAAGAAGGTAAGCGGCCCCACTGGACAGAACTGTTGCGTCCATTAATTGGGTGTGGGGAATACGTCTCTCCCCGCAACGTTTCGAAACACACCTTTCTGCGCGGCCAAAATCTGGTCGCACCACAGGTAACCCGTTTCGTTGCGGAAAGCTTTCGCTTCCAAGAAGGCTTCACTGGACCACTCCCTGGCGTGCATAGTGGAGATGTGCGCATTCCTAATTTGCCTGACGACGTCAACCCTCAACCATTCACTTTGCACTTCAAAATGCCTGGTGAAAAAATAGGGGCTCTCTATGCTTACTTTGCGCTTGAACCATTTGATCCGGAGAAACAAGGTCTCGCGACCAGTTTATTCATTCCGGCTGACGGTTCGAGGCTGATATACCAATACCAACATTCGACTCGGGGCACGAAGTTAATTGGCGTAAGTACAGTCGGACCAAAAGTAGAAGAGTCGAAGAAAAATTACGACTGGACTCGCTTCCGACCAGTCGAACACCGTCCCTTCATTCGTAAATTTTCGAATCGAAAGGGTGAAGTGACGGAGCGACTTTTCTGGATGACAACCGTCGTAGCCGTCAAACAGACCGAGTCAGAGGTCGGGGCGATGGAATTTATCACTGGCGCTACACCAGAAATTGCTATCACCGACGCTCGTACTGGAGTGGTTGTCTGGGTAGATCCCTTGCAATCAAAAGCCTGGCCGACTGAGCTACAGTCAAGACTGGGTAACACCTGGGAATGATATTTCGTTTTAACAACTTTGTTCTTAACTCACGGCTCGCCTACCAGGCGAGCCGTTTTTCTATATTGTGCAAAACTTGCTTTTATTCTAAAAACTTGTTTACTGGTACGGAAGTGATCTTTACAAAGGAGCGTGCATGATCGCGATCTATCCTCTGTTACGGGCCGGTGCAATGTTTGTTGGCGCTTTAGCGTTACAGTCTATGGTCGAGCGTCTTATGAAGAATAAGCTTGATCTCAAGAAAACACTTACTGAACTCGGCACTGACCTTAAACATCTGCAAGATCGATTCGGGTTTTCAGAAAACAGTTTTACAGTCGCCGCCTGGAAATTAGCGCATGGTGAATTTGTCGACTTGCCAAACCTGATTAAGTTGATCAAAGAAATTAAAGCGGCCTATGCGACGCTGCCGTCTCAAGCACAGAAAACGGTAGCGAATGTTTTTAATCTTGATGACTACTTAAACAACGTCTTGCGAGAAACTGCTGACTCCGAAGGAGTGCGAATCCTCGGCGAAAAAGTATTTGACGGACGCACTATCGAAGACCACCTGCGCCGACAGTACTTAGGGTTGTTTCTTATTGGTCGAGCCGGCTCAGTACTCGAACCAGACGAACGTACAGCTGTGACGAACAATTTGCTGGTGTTTCACCGACAAATTGGCCGGGAGGCGGACAAGCAGTTAATTAGCTGGTATACCGACCCGGGAAGCGACAAACCTCCCGCTTTAGCCGGAAGGTTGGCTGGCTGTCCAGAAGTCGAAGCACTCGGCGTTGACCAAAAGTTCATTGCCTATGCACTTGGACAGCCGGTCGTCGTCAGTTTCGAAAACCTGCTCCAAGACCTAGAGAAGCTCAAGTTCTAACACCATTTGAGTTTATGATATCTCGCGCGTAGCCACAGCTGCGCGCGTTTTCTTTTACACAAAACCAGCGACACATGTCGCTGGTTTTGTGGTGACTTTTGTTCTGAAGTCTGAGAACCAACTATTCAGTTGGTTTCTGCAGCGGCAGGGTCAAGTTTCTAAATTCGCTACGCTCATTAAGAACTTCCTTCTTACAGAAGCGGTATACCTTTTGGGTATTTTTCATTCTTCAAAATATCTCAAAAGGTCTTGCGAAAGTATCCAACACTTTCTCACCCGAGCTCGTCTGTTTTTTGCTCTATGGAAATGAGCAAAAAACATGACTCCGCCTCTTGCCTCTACCCGAAAGCACAACAGTGTGCTTTCTAAAAAGCTATTCAGCTTTTTGTAGCGGCAAGCCAATGTGGCGGAGAATGGCTTCTGATTCAGTCTTGTTTTTGGCGGTCGTCACGATAGTGATCGACATGCCAAACACGTCTTTAATTTCTTCGTCAGCCGTTTCTGGGAAAATGGTATGTTCCTTGATGCCCATGGTGTAATTGCCCATCTCGTCGATTGACGAAAGTTTGAGCCCGCGGAAGTCGCGAGTTTGCGGCAAGGCGAGGTGAATGAGCTTATCCAAGAAATGCTGCATACGAGCGCCGCGGAGGGTCACCTGGTAGCCCACGATGTCGCCTTGACGAAGCTTGAACGAAGCAATTGATTGCTTGGCTGGACGCGGTGCCGGCTTTTGGCCGGTGATGCGCGCTAGACGATCTTGGATCAGTGCCAACTTGGCTTTGTCTTCGACGCGGCCAACGCCGACCGATACGATTATTTTCTCAACCTTTGGTACTTGGTTGACGTTTGTATACGCAAAAGTGCCTTTGAGTGCGTCAAATGCTTTTTGCATGCGAGTCTGTACTGTTTCCATACTCTTTATCTAACGATTAAATTTTCTTACCGCTTACTTTTGAAATGCGGACCTTCTTGCGCTTCTCACCTTCCCCTTCGAAGATGTAGGAAGCGCGTACGGTGACATCACCTTCGATGAGCGACACGTTGGATGCATCTATCGGCATGCTCTTCTCAATGATTTGTCCTTGCGAGCGGGCGCGGGTGTTCTTCTGGTGTCGTTTGACCACGTTGACGCCTTCGATGAGCACTTGGTTGTGCTGGGGAAAAACTGTCAGCACGGTGCCGGTCTTGCCTTTGTCTTTGCCCGTCGTTACCTTGACGGTGTCTCCTTTTCTGATTTTCATAGGAATTTTGTAGTTACAATGCCACGCTAGACTATCTCTGGCGCGAGGGAAACTATCTTCTGGTACCCTGCATCAGAGAGTTCGCGTGGCACCGGACCAAACACGCGGTTGGCTTTTGGTTCTTTCTTTTCCTTGTCGACCAACACCACTGCATTATCGTCAAAACGAATGTAGGAACCGTCGGCGCGGCGAAACGCCTTGCGTTGTCGCACGACCACACCGTATACCACGTCCTTTTTCTTGACTAATTTGCGTGGCTCGGCTGTCTGGATAGATAGCACGACCATTTCGCCGAGTTCAGCGTAGCGCTTTTTTGAACCGCCGAGCACCTTAAACACGCGGCCGATCTTGCCGCCTGAGTTGTCGGTGATTTTTACGATTGATTGAGGTTGAATCATACTACTTGCTAGTTAGGAGCATAAAGCTCTTGCGCTTTGAAATCGGGCGGGTTTCTTTGATGTCGACCACATCACCGATTTGGGCAGTATTTCCCACGTCATGCACGAGATACTTCTTCGTGCGGCGAAGGAACTTCTTGTATTTTGGGTGTTTGACATATCGCTCGACCGCTACCGTGATTGTATCTTTCATTTTTGAGGCAATCACCTTTCCGCGGAACACGCGACCGTTGCTTGTATATTCGGTACTCATACGCTATTTGGTATCAGGATTATGACGGCGAGCTGATAATTCACCGAGCACACGAGCAATCGTTTGCTTGGCCTGACGGATAGCGCCGGCCTTGCGACTGAAACGATCTTTAAATCGTTCTTGCCGCACGTCTTTGCGCGCTTCACTCACCATTTCGGCGAGCTCTTTATCAGACTTTTTGCGAATGTCTTGCATATTTGTCATAGAGAAACGATTACACTCGTGTGTCTTCACGACGCACGAACTTTCCTTTTACTGGTAATTTGGCGGTGGCCTTACGAAACGCTTCGCGAGCGATATCTTCGGGAACGCCGTCGATCTCAAAGAGAATCCGGCCCGGACGTACCTCAAAGACGAAGTGGTCAGGATCGCCCTTGCCCTTCCCCATCGGTAACTCAGCGGCTTTCTTAGTGATCGGTCGATCGGGGAAAATGCGAATCCACACCTTGCCCGTCTTTCCGAGCGTGCGGGAGATGACGCGGCGAGCGGCTTCGATTTGGTTTGATTTCACCCGTGAGGCTGAGGTGGCCTTAAGGCCGTACTCGCCGTAGGACACGGTAATACCCCGCGTATCTGGACGATTGCGGCGCTCTTCGCTAATGCGATTGGTTTGCCACTTTCGGTGTTTTACTTTTTTTGGAAATAACATACGCGATTATTTAGTGGTCTTTGGAGTTCGAGGAGCACGAGCAGTGTGCGGCGTTTGCTCTTGTCGAGGAGCGCGAGTGGAACGCGGTGCTTGTTCTTGCTGGCCGGCTTTGCGGTCGGTAAAGACTTCGCCGCGGTAGATCCATACCTTAATACCAATCACACCGTACGGCAGGTTGGCTTCCACACGCGCAAAGTCGATGTCAGCGCGCAGGGTCTGGAGTGGAATACGCCCTTTCTTCAGCTCTTCAGTGCGAGCCATATCAGCGCCGCCAAGACGGCCAGCCATGATGATGCGGACACCTTGCACGTCGCGGTTGGCCATGACCTTTTCGACTGTCTGCTTCATGACGCGGCGGAAGGTGAGACGCTTCTCAAGACCTTCGGCGACCATCTGGCCGACGATCCGGGCGCTTGATTCTGGCGAACGAATCTCCTCAATATCAAGCTTGACTTCAGGCTTGCCGCTCATTTTTTGTTTGCGGAGGAAGAGACTCATCTCCTTCTTGAGGTTGGTGATACCTTCACCGCTCCGACCGATGATAAGACCGGGGCGTGAGGTTTTGATAATGATGCGGATATCTTTTTGGCTGCGCTCGATTTCAATCGCGTCAACAGACATGCCTTTGAGGCGAGTTTTGAGGAATTTGCGAATGGCGGCATCGACGCGCAGGTACTCACGGAATTTTTTGGGATCGGTCGTAATCCAGCGGCTTTTCCAGTCGCGGTTGACGCCGATACGTTGGACATATGGATGTGCTACGTGTGTCATAATTATTTCTCGCCAAGCTCAACTAAGATATGGCTGTTACGCTTGTTAATACGTGAGGCAGAACCGCGGGCGCGAGGCATAGAGCGCTTCATGACATCGCCCTTATTGACGGCCACGTGCTTGATGAAGAGTTTTTCTACATCTTTGCCTTGCCCTTTGGCATTCGCAACGGCTGATTGAATGAGTTTGGCAAACGGTCCGGAGGCGCGTTTATCGATAAATTGCAAAGTCGAGAGTGCGTCAGAGACTTTCTTGCCGCGCACCACGTCAGCCAGCAAACGGACTTTGCGTGGTGATTGGCGATAATTTTTTAGAATTGCTTTCATACGGGGACATTACACAGCCTTCGCAGCTTTCGCGGCGGCAATTTCAGCTTCCTTCTTCTTCACTTCAAGTTCTTTTTGCATCTTACCTCCGTGGCGATGGAATTTCTTGGTTGGTGAAAATTCACCAAACTTGTGGCCGACCATTTCTTCGGCAACGAGCACGTCAACATGGCTCTTGCCATTGTGCACGCCGAAGGTGAAGCCGACCATTTCTGGTGAAATGACCGAGCGGCGCGACCAGGTCTTGACGACGCCACCCTCTCCGGGTTTTTTTCCGGCGATTTTTTTGAGAAGTTTCTCGTCTACGTAGGGTCCTTTATAGAGTGATCGTGACATATTCAAATGGTACTGCTGGCGAAATTCTTTGTCGCTACGGAATTTTTCTCGGTCATCGTAGAAGGACTACGTCTCCCTCGAAAAATTCCTAAGCTTCGCGAATTTCACTCAGCACTACCCTTTTCATTTAGTTGGTAATACCGCGTATAGCGGTAATTTTTGGTAAAAACCAAAAATTACCGCTTCAGTGGCGGTCGAGTGGGAATCCCTGGTAAAGACAGGTAACGGCCGGCCTTAAGAGGGACTCCCATTCCATTATTTTGTTGATTTTGTCGTTCACGAGACGAGCTGGTGAACAACGTGCGACAAAGGTTGGAACGGGGAAAGAGTACCTAAAATGGCAAATAAAGTCAACTATTTGGAAGGTGGGCGGCACCCAAAAAATGGGTGCCGCCCGCTTGACAAAATCCTAGAAAGTGATTGTATTGTTGCAGTTAAACTCCGTACCTTGAAAGGAATAACCACATGGGTACCGAAGAGAGCGGTGAAGCTCTTGTGTGTGAAAAGATGACTGAGGAGGAGTTTTTTCTCGCACTCAAGCAAGGTCGAACTAACTTCAATAAGGTTATCTTTACCACTGACATTAGAGTAACCAATCACGAATTTTCAGAAGATATCTCCTTTAGAGAAGCCATTTTTGAAAAGAGTGCCAATTTTATTTGCAGTCAATTCCACGAATTTACCCACTTCGATGGTGCTGTTTTTAAAAGTGACGCCTCATTCCATAACACGGAATTCTCCGGTCTAGTGACCTTCGTCGAAGTTACCTTCAGAGGGGTTGCTGACTTTGAAAGTACCCTCTTTAAAGGACACGTGGATTTGTGTGACGTAATGGGTAATGCGTCATGGATTTTTGTTTACGCCTGGTTCAGAAATAGTGTCACTACTTCTGACCCAGTTCTGGCTCAGCAACTTCTGCTTCACAAGAATGGTATTTTCGTCTCAACTTCGACAGCCAGAAGAATGCTCGGTCTTTCGCGTGAAGATGTCCAAGCTATGATCGACAAATCGAGTCCGCTTGGACCGGGCATGCAGACGTGATCTTTAGTCCCAGGCCGGACGCGCAACGCGCGTCCGGCCTTTCTTTTGTGCTATGCTCTCAAATATGGCAAAGCCCCGCGGTCGCGAACATTCTTCTCTCACAGAAACAGCCGCTATTGTGGTCGCAGAACTTAAGAAAATTCCAGGTATCAAAATGATCGCGCCGGGCGAAATCCGGCCAAACCGCACTGGTAGCGGGACAAGATTTGTGACGGCAGTGCATACGAAAGCTGGCTTTGAGCTACTAGTGAGCGGCCAGAGTAGTCAGAGAGTAGCCGTACACACAAACAGCAATCCCCGCACTGTTTTTGCCGCGCTCAAAGCCAGCAAGCAACTTCGTGACTGGGTATTTAAGGAGCGTGAGCGAAAGCCAGGAGTGTGAGAAAATAGGCGTATCGAATTTATACAACGCAAAAAGCGGCGCGGCCTCTAGGCCGCGCCGCTTTTTTATTTCCTAAATCTCGTCGAGCGCTTCGTCGATGAGGTCTTCCGCTTCCTCGACCAGATCAAGCACTTCGTCGTAGTCTTCATCGTCAAAGGCGTCTTCCGCGTCGTCAAGTAGGTCTTTCGCTTCGTCTAAGAGGTCAAGTGCGTCCTCGACGTCGTCGCCATCATCTTCCGCCTCTTCAATCTCATCCTTGGCGTCGTCGTACGCATTTTGCGCATCATCGAGCGCATCCTCCGCATCGGATTCGTCGTCACTATCACCAATTGCATCAAGCGCGTCGTCGATTAAGTCTTCCGCTTCTTCTGCGAGATCAATCGCTTCGTCGTAGTCTTCATCGTCAAAGGCGTCTTCTGCATCATTCAGGGTGTTTTCGGCGTCGTCGAGGTAGTCTTCAGCGTCGTCGGTATCTTTATCATCATCTTTCGCGTCCTCTATCTCTTCCTCGGCATCCTTGAGTGCGTCATTCACCTCATCAAGAAGCTCTTCAGCGTCGTCTTCTTCCGTTTCTCCACCCGCATCGGAAAAGGCATCTTCGGCGGCGTCAAAGGCGTCATCCGCTTGGCCGAGCCCGTCCTCCCAGTCTTCGTCAAAGTACGATCGGATGGCGGCAAAGAGTTCGTCGCGCGCATCGTTGAGATCATCTTCGAATCCATCAGTGCTCCTCCCTTCGTCTCGCGCGTCTTCTATCTCGTTTTCGGCGTCCTCAAATATGTCTATCGCATCAAGGATGGCTTGTTCCAATTCTGCCTGCAGTTTTGAAGGCTGGGAAGTTGAAATACCGGCCACCTGCGGAGTTGGCGACGGTGCCTGCACCACAACCGGAGTAGTGGTGACTGGCGGCCGCAAGAGGGCCACTTGGTCGATCAGATAGGCGGCTTGGGATTTTTGTCCAAAGATACCGCTCGCTGGAGTTATTTTTTTGGCTATTTGCCAACGAATCACCGCCTCTTTAGTCTTGTCACGGAAGAGTGAGGTTTCGTTGCTGGGCGAACCGGGACCGCTATCCGCGATGACAAACCCAGTCGCATTTAGGTAACGTTGAAGACAGCGCACGTCCTCTCCGTCAATACCGACTTCCAGCTGGCGGGTGAACGAGCATTCATTGGCCGCAAATGAAAAAGTCGGAACAAAGAAAAAACCAAATGTGAAAAAACTAAAGGTGATTAGATAGACGTGGAAGCGAATAGTACTCATGATGATAACGATTACATGCTGATATATAGGTAGTGTAACACAGCCAAAATCACGCACGAAAGTACGTGATTTTGGCTGTGTTCGCAACCTCTCCCGCTGTTTTGTGCGCTAGGAATTGCGCACTTCACAACGCTCCGGCTCGGATCGCGGTACACACCTGACGAAAGTCAGGTGCTCACACAAAAACACCCCGCAAGGGGGTGTTTTTGTGTTACCGCGATCCGCCCATCAGACGGCCGGGCTTGCGGCGTTCGACAATGAAGGGATTGGAATATTTCTTTGGTGATCGGGTCTTTTGACCTTTACCGGTCGGACGACCTTGCATCGTACGACTGCGGCGGTGACCGCGAGGACTACGGCCTTCACCACCTCCGTGCGGGTGGTCGACTGCGTTCCGCGCTGTACCACGAGTCTTCGGACGAAGTCCCATGTGGCGAGCACGTCCGGCCTTGCCGATTGCCACCAAACGATTTTCTTCGTTTGAAACAGAACCAATCGAAGCCCAGGCTGTTTTTATTACCTTGCGGATTTCGGTCGATGGCATTTTGAGCGTGGTGTAGTTCTCATCTTGAGCCACTACTTCCACGTAGTTGCCAGCCGAACGAGCGAGCTTGGCGCCAGCGCCGGGTTTGATCTCTACGTTGTAGACAAACATACCGACTGGAATGGCATGAAGCGGCAAACGATTGCCCACGGTAGGTTTGGCGGTCTCTGAGACGATAATCTCGGTACCCTTCTCAAGCTGTTGCGGCGCGAGAATGTAGCGGCGTTCACCGTCTGCATAGCAGACGAGTGCAATAAAGCCGGAACGGTTTGGATCGTACTCGATTGATTCGACTCTCGCCGGTACATCTTTTTTGTTGTAACGAAAATCAATCTCTCGGTAAGTACGCTTGTTGCCAGCGCCGCGGTAGAAGTTGGTCGTACGACCTTGGCTGTTGCGACCGCCGGTACTGCGTTTGCCCTTGGTGAGTGATTTATGCGGCTGACTTTGGGTAGTCGTCAGCTTTTTCTTGTACTCAATGACTGAACTATCACGACGTCCAGCAGAGGTTGGTCGATAAAATTTCATAATATGCTAGACGAGGTTAATGGTGTCACCTTTTTTAAGATACACGTACGCCTTTTTCATACCAGCCTCTTTCACAAAACGATTGGTAGAGCCTTTGAGGCGATGTGTCGGTCGTTTATTCACGATGTTGACCTTCATCGGCGTCACGTTGTAGAGCGCTTTGACTGCGTCAGCCACGACACCTTTTGTCGCATCCTTGCGAACCACAAAGGTGTACACGTTTTGCTCACTTTGCGCGACCGCCTTTTCAGTGATACGCGGGTGAACGATGACGGAGTCAAGATCGCGGACGGTCGGGAGCACGCGTGGTGCGTTCGTTCCCTTCTTGGCCACGACAGGCGCTGCTTTGGTTTCTTTCTTTTTTCCAAAAAGAGCCATATTACTTTGACTTAACTGGTGTGCCGACGCGTTTCTCGAAGATTTCAATTGACGCTTTCGGATCGGCCACTACCACATACTTATAAGTGAGGAGATCAACCGGGTTGATATCCTTGGCTTGCATCACTTCGATGTTGCCGAAGTTACGGAAGCTTTTTTCGGTCGCACTGTCTCGACCGCTAAGCACAATGACTGCTGAATTCTTGCGTTTCGTTGCGAGCGCGTCCTGACTAGCACCCTTCGCGATGGCGATCACGACTGCTTTCGCGTCCTTGGTTTTGGGCGCGCTGAGTTTCAGCGACTCAACGAACACCACTTCTTGATCAGCAAATTTCTTAGACAAGACCGTTGCGAGGGCTTTCGCTTTCACCTTCTTGTTGATCTTTACGCTGTAGTCGCGTTCGGTGCGCGGCCCGTGGGCCACACCGCCGCCCGCCCAGATAGGCGAACGAGTTGAACCATGTCTGGCTCGGCCGGTGCCCTTTTGTCGCCACGGCTTCTTGCCGCCGCCCCGTACTTCGCCACGAAACTTCGTGTGGGCGGTGTTGGCGCGCGCGTTTCTTTGCATGCCAATGACTACGTCGTGGATGAGATCTGCGTTCCAGGCTACACCGAAGACCGTCTCAGGAAGCGTCACGCTCCCCGCTTCTTTTCCTTCTTGGGAATATACTTTTGCATTCATATGAGTGTGGTTACTTCGCGCTGTAGACCTCGACTAATGTTCCTTTTCGACCGGGGATGGCGCCTGACACTATAAGGACGTTTTCGTCTTTATTGACCTGGAGGACCGTGAGATTTTTGACAGTAATAGTATCGCCACCCATGCGGCCAGCCATGCGCATATTTTTTGCGACACGGCCGCCGGCCCGGCCGCCGCCGCCGATAGATCCGGCTTCGCGTTCAGAGTGTTTCTGACCGTGGCTACGGCGTCCGCCCTCAAAGCCGTGACGTTTCACCACTCCTTGAAAACCTTTTCCTTTGGAAACGGCCGACACGGTGATGGTGTCGCCTGGAGTGAAGGCTGACACGTCCACTGCTGTGCCTTTCGCAAGATTTGCCACCACTGCTTCTTGCCCGCTGTCCGGACGAAATTCGCGAGCGATCGCCGCACTGCCAAACTGGCCTTTCTGAGCCTTTTTCAGGCGATGTTCCTTCTGCGTGCCAGAAGCCAGCAAGATAGCCGTATAGCCGTCTTTTTCTGGAGTTTTCACCTGTGAGACAACGGCCGGATCAACTTTGAGCACCGTCGCCGCGCGACAGGTGCCGGCTTCGTCGAACACTTGGGTCATGCCAGTTTTGGTTCCGACAATAAACTTCATGTGTGTGGATTAAATAATAAAATGTGGCTTTTTGACCCTTACAACAAATCGCGCGGTTTTGGCGCGAGCACAAGCTCGCCGCCAAAACCGCGCGATTTGTGCCCATTGGTCCCTAGCGTTAAAAACGCCTCGGTACATAGGTCTTTAAAAGCTCCCGGTAGTATACGGATTTATTAAAAATTAGCAAGACAACACAAAAGCCGAGCGGAGCTCGGCTTTGGGGGTGTTTGTACGTTTACATAATTTTATAGAACTTGACTTACGGCGGGTGCAATCTGTAAGTAGGCCAGCATACCAACGGTCGCTAGACTTAAACATTGCACCATCCAACTGTCTTCGCCCATAAACGTCAAACTATCTGGTGGAAGTTTATCCATAGATATTTTTTGTTAAAAAAGAACTAAAAGAACTATTCTCGCGTCACTCCTGTGCTTATGTTTCCAACTATAACTACAGGAATACAACAGAAAGGGGCGACCCTTTTAGGGTCGCCTCCTGTTGTCCCTGTATTATCGGGGCATAGTTTCTGAAAAACAAGGCGTCTGTGGGGATAACGAAAAGCCGCGCCCCAAAGGGGCGCGGCTTTTGTGTTGGCAACAAACCTAGGAATGATAAACAACAGCCTGGACTGCAATGGTTCTGCTCAAAAAATTGTTCTAGGAGTGAACAATTTTCTGAGGAAGTTCGCAATAGTCGCTTGCGCTCGTTTGCTCACTTCACATCATTTTCACGTCAATGTTAACTCCCGACGGAAGTGAGAGGTTCGTGAGGGCTTCGACTACTTTCGGACTCGGATTTAAGATGTCGATGACTCGCTTGTGAGTTCGCATCTCAAATTGTTCTCGCGCGTCCTTGTGCACGAACGTCGAACGATTGACGGTGTATTTTTTGATTTCCGTGGGAAGAGGAATCGGTCCAACTACCTTAGCGTCAAAACGCAAGGCGGTGTCAATAATTTGCTTCGTGCTGGCGTCGAGAATTTTATTCTCGTACGCGCGCACACGAATACGTAGCTTGTTAATTTCACCAGTGGTTTTTGCGGTGTGTGTTGCCATACAGATAATGCCCTAGTACAGAGGCGCTTACGCGATAATCTTGGTGACCACGCCAGCGCCAACGGTCTTACCTCCCTCACGGATGGCGAAGTTTTGCTGGGCTTCAAGTGCTACTGGAGCCACAAGCTTCACTTTGAAGGTGGCGGTATCGCCCGGCATAACCATTTCGGTGCCTTCAGCCAGGCTTACATCGCCGGTCACGTCGGTAGTGCGAACGTAAAATTGTGGCTTGTACCCAGAGAAGAATGGGGTGTGACGACCGCCTTCGTCCTTGGAAAGCACGTAGACTTCCGCTTCAAATTCGGTGTGCGGGGTCACTGAGCCCTTGGCCGCCAATACCTGACCGCGGTGAATATCTTCTTTCTTAGTACCGCGTAGCAAGATACCGGCGTTGTCGCCTGCTTGCGCTTGGTCGAGCTGTTTATTGAACATTTCAACACCGGTGACGGTAGTGAGGGCGGTTGGTTTGATACCAACAATTTCTACTTCTTCACCCACCTTCACCTTTCCGCGTTCAACACGGCCAGTCACGACGGTGCCGCGACCTTCAATTGAGAAGATGTCTTCAACCGGCATCAAGAATGGTTTATCGAGCTCGCGGACTGGTGTTGGGAAATAGTCATCCATAGCGGTGACGAGTTCGACGACTTTTTCTTGGTATTTTGCATCACCTTCAAGCGCCTTGAGACCAGACCCTTTGATGATTGGTGCGTTGGCGCCGTCATAGCCATTTTTGGTGAGAAGCTCTCGAAGCTCTTCTTCAACCAGCATGAGCATTTCTTCATCGTCCACCATGTCAACTTTGTTGAGGAAGACAATGATCTTTGGCACACCCACCTGCTTGGCCAGGAGCACGTGCTCACGAGTTTGCGGCATCGCACCATCGGTGGCCGCAACGACCAGCACCGCGCCGTCCATCTGGGCGGCTCCAGTGATCATGTTTTTAATGTAGTCAGCGTGACCAGGCGCATCAATGTGCGCGTAGTGACGCTTCGGAGTTTCGTATTCCGAGTGAGAGAGCGAAATAGTGATACCGCGGGCCTTTTCTTCTGGCGCCTTGTCGATATCATCAACGCCTTTTACGTTTGCTTTATAACCTTCACCACTTCGAGAATTCAAAGTGGAGAGAATAGCGGCGGTCAAGGTCGTCTTACCATGGTCGACGTGACCAATGGTACCGACGTTGATGTGCGGCTTTGAACGATCAAATGTTTCTGCCATGTTAAATACTTAAATTAGTATTGAAGTAATAAACCGCACACAATTGCTAAAAGCAGTGGCGAGTGTGCAAACAGTGCGGCGCGAGAACATCGCGCAGTGTTTGAACACTCAAACGTGTGAAAGAGCACTAATATTACGCTCCACGCACAGAACACCTGTGGCGGTGGCGCTATGGTACCAGAGTTGTTCTTTTTTGCAATATGTTGAGCCACAAAAGCGGCCCGCCCCCACCCCCCGCTACCAACTTCCCCACAATCAGCCTTGTTTTACTTTATACCCTTTCTCTCATTACGTCGCTCTTCCATAAGACGATTGAGTTCGCGATATTCCTGCTTGGACAAATCACCCCCTCCCCCATCTGCCTTGTCTCGTTTGTCTTTAAGAAACTGTATTCGTTCGTCACGCGCTTCTTCAGGTGACACCCTATCTTCTGGATTCTTCAAGATTCCACGCCGGCGCAGATCTTCGAACTTGGCCTGTAACTCTTCATACTCTTTGTCTAATTCCTCCCGTTTTTCTTGGATTTTTACAATAGATTTATCGGATTCTTCCAAGAGTTTGTCGGCTTCTTCTATTGCTTCTCCGATTATTCGATCTCGTCTTTGCCACTTGGATTCAAGTTTTTGGTTCGATGGGTTTATGCCGTGTGCAACCACGTTTTCTAACATAGTCTTAAACAGCAGAGCATGTGGACTATTTTGAAGGTCTGGATCGGCTTCAAATAAATTACTAAATTCGATCAAAGCCGCTTCGTGTGCTGCCTGCGACGGAATGGTCCTGTCTAGACGACCTTCATCGTAAGTCTGCGGTCGCTCTGTATCAAAAGTGGCTACATACGCTTTGAGAATGTATTTTACATCATGTTCTGCGGCTGCTGCAATCTGGTTTTTGTCTTCACCATCTTCGGTTCGCCACGCAGTACTCATAGCAATATCTTTTAAATCTGTAATCGCCTGAGAACGGCTCTGTTCAATAACTTCTTGTTTGTTCTCTACAGTCTCCTCGTAAGAATGTGGAGGTTGTTGTGCCTCCGCTTCGGGCGACATAGCAGAAGCCGAGCCAAGTGCCATAGCTGCACCCAGCATGTTCTTCCATCTGCCAGTTTTCCTTTCGTTATTATTTTTTGGTGCACCTTCCATGGTTTTTGTTTAAATAGACTATATAATACTTTTTATTATAGCAAAGCGGGGCGGCCCTTTGGGCCGCCCCGCTTTTTCAGAAAAGGTAAAGTCTTGCAAGGTGGGGCGAAGCTTACGCTTCTTCTTCCACATCTTTCACTCCGCGGGCTTTCTTGATTTCTGTTGCGACGTTATTTGGTACCACATCGTAGTGGTGGAATTCCATCATCATCGACGCGCGACCCTGCGTCATCGAGCGGAGCGTATTAGTGTAGCCAAACATTTCCGACAATGGCACCTTGGCGGTAATCACCTTCTTGTCGCCGATATCGTCCATACCCTCGACGTGGCCGCGCTTGCTGGAGATATTGCCGTTGATGTCACCCATGAACTCTTCCGGAGTGCGCACTTCAATCTTCATGATTGGTTCGAGCAAGACCGCGCCGGCTTTGGCCGCCGCCGCCTTAAAGGCGTGAATAGAGGCCAGCTTAAAGGCGATTTCAGACGAGTCGACATCGTGGTAACTACCATCAAAGAGTTCGACCGAAATGTCTTCCATCTTGTAGCCCGCCACAAATCCGCGTCCCATCGCCTCTTTGGCGCCCTTCATAACCGCTGGGATGTACTCACCAGGAATCGCGCCACCCTTGATGTTGTTGATGAATTCAAAGTGGTCTTCACGAGTGACGTTCTTCTTCACTGTTTCGTCTTCACCGAGCGGCTGCATCGGGCGGATCTTGATCTTCACGTGACCATACTGACCGCGGCCGCCTGACTGTTTGATGTATTTGTATTCGGCTTCAGCTTCGCGTTGGATAGTTTCGCGATAGGCCACTTGTGGCGCGCCGACGTTGGCTTCGACACCAAACTCCCGCTTCATGCGGTCGATAAGAATTTCAAGGTGGAGTTCGCCCATACCAGCAATAATCGTTTCCATGGTCTCGTCGTCGGTTGAAACTTTGAAAGTTGGATCTTCGTCTGCCAGTTTCTTGAGCGCGGTACCCATCTTTTCTTGGTCATTTTTTGTCTTTGGTTCAACCCGCATCGCGACAACTGGTTCCGGGAAGGTGATCTGTTCCAAAATAATCGGCTTGGCTTCATCACAGAGGGTGTGTGAGGTTTTCACGTCTTTCAGTCCGACGCCGGCGGCGATTTCGCCCGCGAACACTTCTTCGATTTCGGTTCGCTTGTCAGCCATGAGGCGGACGATGCGGCCGAGGCGCTCTTTCTCACCATTAGTAGAGTTGTAGATGTAGCTTCCGGATTTCACCGTGCCAGAATACACACGGAAGAAGGTCAGTTGGCCGACGAAGGGGTCGGTCTGGAGCTTGAAGGCGAGCGCCGCAAAGGGTTCGCTGTCAGCTGGCTTCCGTTCGACTTCCGAGTCGTCCTTAGGATTGATGCCTTTGACCGGTAGCAGGTCGGTTGGCGCGGGAAGGTAATCAACCACTGCGTCGAGCACGAGCTGTACGCCGACATTCTTGAGCGCCGAACCAGTGAGGACGGGAAAAATTTGGTTGGCAATCACTGCTTTGCGGAGCGTCATCATGAGCTCTTCGACAGTTGGCTCTTCACCAGCCAAAAAGCGTTCCATGAGTGCGTCATCGTGTTCAACCACGCGTTCGACTAGTTCGGCGCGATATTTCTTTGCCTCGTCAAGAAGTTCGGCTGGAATCTCCTGTTCAACGACCGTCATACCCATCTCACCGGTAAAAGTGTAGGCTTTCATTTTCATGAGGTCGACGACACCTTTAAAGTTGCCTTCACTTCCCCACGGGATCTGGAGGCGCACCGCTTTCTTGGAAAGACGGTTAAGGATGCTTTTGTACGATTTTTCAAAATCGGCGCCCATGCGATCCATTTTGTTGATGAAGCAAATTCTCGGGACACCGGCTTCGTCGGCATAACCCCAGTTGGTTTCCGACTGCGGTTCGACGCCGGCGACCGAGTCAAATACGACCACCGCGCCGTCTAAGACGCGCATTGAGCGCTTCACTTCGGCGGTAAAGTCGATGTGGCCGGGCGTGTCGATGATGTTGAAAGAGTACATCTGCGAGGTATCTTTTCGGTCAGCCACGTTAGTCTTTGACCAGTTACAAGAAATGGCAGCGGCAGTGATGGTGATGCCGCGTTCGCGTTCCTGCTCCATCCAGTCGGTCACGGTGGCGCCGTCGTGCACTTCGCCGATTTTGTGACTCACGCCGGTGTAGAAAAGCACGCGTTCAGACGTGGTAGTCTTGCCCGCGTCAACATGCGCGACAATACCGAAATTGCGGAGTCGTTCTAGTGGAAATGCTCGTGCCATAACAAATAATAAAAAGTTAACTAAACTAAAAAATAAACCTCCCGAGAGGATTAACGCCGCTACTATACGTCAAAGCCGCCAGAAACGCAAAGCGTTTCTGGCGGCACAAAGGTGTAGCCTCGCCTGGTGACACTCTCTGCAAAATATTGACTTTAATATAATTTAATGTTACTATCCCCTTTAGTTCTCGAGGCAATTCCGCCTCTTTATGAGGAAGAAATCTCATGAAAAAGATCTTTGTAGTCTTTGTTGTGTTCTTCATGCTGATGGCACCGTCGGCATTCGCCAATGGTATCGATTGCGCCAGTAAGCCGAATCGAACATGGGCTAAAGTTTGCTTTGAAGACAGTCTCACCCAATACAGGCAAATGCAGTTGCAGGTCGTGGGATTCGACGGGGAGGGTGATCACTTCTATTTCCAAATCGCCAAACCTGACGAAGATGGGGAAGTATACGGCCGACTCGTTCGACAGTGCGCCGACGGCTGGTACGTCTGGAACTCCTTCAACCTGAAGAATGATCCGAGGTTCAAAGAATGTGACGGGAGATACGAATCGATCTCATTCGACCAATTTCTCACTGGATTCACCGAATCGACCGCACAAAAAATTCGAGGGTTACGACTCCTCGCCGACCCGAATCACTCAAAAGATTAATGAGGTCACTCGCACCGACTAGCATCAGTGCAAAAACAAAAGACGGTCCGCTCTGGGGCCGTCTTTTTCCTGTCCAAGTTTTACCTTTTTACCACCCCAATTTTTTCATACCTTCAAAGACGCGCTTGAAACCAGCGATGTTGGCGCCGTTTACGTAGTCAACGTGTCCGTCGGCGGCTCGGCCGTTCTCAACACAGAGCGAATGAATGTGTTGCATGATTTTTTGTAGCTCAGTGTCCACCTGCTCGTATGTCCACGACAGGTGCTCCGCGTTCTGCACCATCTCAAGGCCAGACACACTTACCCCGCCAGCATTGGCCGCCTTGCTCGGCGCCAGCGGAATGCCTGCCTTACGCACGAGCGCGAGCGCCTCAAGCGTGAGTGGCATGTTGGCGCCTTCGACAATGAGCTTGGCCGATTTGACCATCACCTCGACGTCCGCTTTGCTCACTTCATTTTGTGTCGCACAGGGGAAATATGCATCCGCCGCGACGTGTTGCCAAGGCGTACCGTCGTGGTAGGTGGCGCCGGGAGTGGCAATATCTTTGAGTGCTTTTCCAGCATCCTTTTCACGTGCCAGCGTGTCGATGTCAGCCGGGGTGAAGCCGGTCTCTTTGAAGAGATAGCCGCCACGGTCGGAGAGTGTGAGGACAACAGCGCCCTTCTCTATGAGCTTGCGGGCGGTAAATTCTGCTACATTGCCCGAGCCAGATACCACCACCTTCATACCAGAGAGCGCAAGTGCGTGCTCTTTTGCCACCGCTTCAGCAAAATACACAATGCCATATCCGGTCGCTTCGGTACGGCCAAGTGAGCCGCCGATGAGTGGGTCCTTGCCGGTCAGTGCGCCGGCGTTTCCTCGTGCTAATTGTTTGTACATGCCAAACAGATAGCCGATCTCACGACCACCGACGCCAATGTCGCCAGCCGGCACATCGAGGTCTAAGCCAATATGACGATGGAGTTCAATCATAAATGCCCGCGCAAAACTGCGGATCTCGTTGTCACTCTTGCCCTTCGGATTAAAATCACTACCGCCTTTACCGCCACCGAGCGGGAGGCCAGTCAAGGCATTCTTGAAAATCTGCTCCAGTCCCAAAAATTTGAGCACGTCTTCGGTGACTGACGGATCAAACCGCAAGCCACCCTTGTATGGCCCAAGGACGGAGTTGTATTGGATGCGATAGCCGGTGTTGGTCTCTAGCACTCCTTGGTCATTCAACCAGTCCACTCGGAAGGTAATAATTCGTTCGGGAATGAGCATCCGGCGCACCAGTCGGTAGTCGGCTTCAGTCGCAGGGAGCGACTCTAAATACGGTGCAATACTTTCTAAAATCTCAGTGGCAGTTTGTATAAAAGTGGGTTGGTGGGAGTACTTTTGTCGTAGCTCCTCTAAAATATTGTGTATGCTCATAACGTAATTATACGCTCACCCCAAACTTTTATGACAAAAAGAAAACCCGTTCATTCCGGAATGAACGGGTTTTCTTTTTGTGATGAAACAATTACCAAGCGGCACCGTATAATTACGTTATGGAAACAAAACAATACGACGTGGTCGTCATCGGCGCCGGTTCGGGTGGTCTCACGGCGGCGGTCGGCTTCAGTCGAGTGGGAAAGAAAGTGTTGTTGGTGGAGCGAGAGCACATGGGTGGCGAGTGCACCAACTCCGGCTGTGTACCTAGTAAGGCGCTTTTGCATCACGCCAAGGAGTATTATCGAGCGACACAGGTGGCTGGGAAGAGCGTGGAAGGCGAGGCCTTCCGCGCTCGCGCGTTCACCTACGTCCGCGACATCGTCAACCACATACTGGCGGAAGAAACACCGGAAACTTTTCAAAAAATTGGCATTGACGTGGTCATGGGCGAAGCAGTATTTCATTCCAAGTGTTCCCTTACGGTCGGTGGCCTAGAATACCGCTACACCCACGCCGTCATCGCGACTGGCTCTTCTCCCCGCCTCATGTCTATTCCTGGACTCGACCAGGCTGACATACTCACTAATCAAAACATTTTTACCCTCTCCGAAGCGCCGGAGAAACTCCTCATCATTGGTGCCGGCCCGATTGGTCTCGAAATGGGCCAAGCCTTTGCCATGCTCGGAAGCCACGTCACCATCACCGCGATTGACACCGAATTCGGAAGACTGGAAGACGTGGCGATTCGCCCGGTACTCCGAAGTGCCTTTGAAAAACTAGGTGTACATATTGAACTAAATGCCTTTATCAATCGCATCGAGGGAAAAGAGGCCGTGTTTGATATAAAAAATGGAACGGACATAGTCGGCGAGAAACGTGTTTCATTCGATAAGGTGCTTATCGCCATCGGTCGCGTGCCCAATATTCCGCCCGGGCTTGAGAAGGCCGGCATCAAGCACGACGCGAACGCTGTCTTGGTCGACAGCCAGTACCGCACCTCAAACAAACAGGTGTACGCGCTTGGTGATGTAGCGCAAAGACTGAAGTTTACCCACACCGCCGACGACACCGCGCGGCAGGTCGTCGCTCATGTGGTGAGCAAAGGACTCCTCCGGGTGAACAGACAAAAGGCCGTACCAAAAGTCACCTACACGCTCCCTGAAGTAGCTCAAGTCGGTATGTCATGGGACGAAGCACGCAAAAAGTACACCGAGGATCAGCTGATGCGGGTAGAAGTGCCGTTCACACAAAATGATCGAGCCAAGACTGACGAAGCGACCGACGGTCTCCTCGTCGTCATCGCCCGTCGCTTGAGCGGTACCGTGCTCGGCGCTCACCTCATCGGCCCGGCCGCTGGCGAGCTCATCACAATATTCACGCTGGCGATTGATCAAAAAATATCGCTCTGGAGTTTGCAGGGCTTGATTTACGCCTATCCGACCTACTCTCTCATCGTGAAGAAGGCCGGCGATCAGTTTGTGGCCAGACAGTTTGGCGATCTCAAAAAGGACATCGGCGGCGTCTTCCGGCGTAATGCTCCCAAACTGATCGCCGGCCTGTTCTGGCTCTCGCTCATTTTTGGCTTTCAGCAGTATCGCATCAGCAATCACCTCTCGTACGCCGATGTGCTCCTTAGCCTGCTCGACTTCTTCACCAGTACCGTGTGGGGCCCGATCACTTACATGGTGCTCTATGCTGTTCGCCCCTTAATTCTTTTCCCCGCCACACTTCTCACCGCGCTGTCTGGGGCTTTGTTTGGATTCTGGTGGGGCATACTGTTCACTATTATCGGCGAGAACGCCTCGGCCAACTTTGCCTACTCGATTGGTCGTTTCTTCGGCAAAGGTCTCCGGCTCGAAGACACTATCATCGGCAACTGGGTGGAGAAGCTTCGCAACAATTCCTTTGAGGCGGTACTTTTGATGCGCCTCTTCTACGTGCCGTTTGATCTTACTAATTATGGGTCGGGAGTTGTCGGCGCCAAGTGGCGCGAGTATTTCTTGGCCACCTTGATAGGCATCATGCCCGGACTCACTACCTTTGTCGCGCTTGGCGCGGCGGTTGACCTTGAAGAACTTCGTACGATGGGTCTCTCTTTCGATGCCTTTGATCCGAAATTCTTAGCGCTCTCGGTTGTCATATTTGTCGTTTCGCTCTTTTTCTCAAAAGCTTTGAAGAAGTGGCGAGCTGAGGCTTAGAAAAAAGCCGCCGGTGCCAAAGGCACCGGCGGCTTTTTTCTTTACTTCTTCTTATCTTTCTTCGGCTTCTTCACTTCCTTTTTACGATCGTGTCCTTTGGCCATGATGTGTTGATTAATCTATGTAATGCTCATAAGTATACGGCGCTTCCGCGACTTTTCTAGTCGCCCTCTGTCAATTACATTTGCTATACTACGCGATATGAAAACACACAAAGGAAGCTGTCACTGTGGCGCGGTGACCTATGAAGTCACGGCCGACTTTGCTGAAGGCATGAAGTGCAACTGTTCGCACTGTCTGCGCAAAGGATTTCTGCTGGCATTCGTGCCGGAAGCGTCTTTCACATTGCTCTCTGGCACTGACAACCTCACCACCTACCAGTTCAACAAAAAGCACATCGACCACACCTTCTGCAAAACCTGCGGCGTGCAGTCGTTCGCCCGCGGTCATGATGGCAAGGGCAACTACATGATTGCCATCAATCTTAACTGCCTGGAAGATTTTGATACAAAAGGACTGGCAGTCAAAGAGTTCGACGGCGCCAGTGTGTAATTACGGGTTCAGCGTGATTGTAAAGGTGACTTTTTCGCCTGGCTGTACGTCTTCGGCTTTGCGTACCGCTGCCTTTAGCGGCAGGACGTAGCTACCAGAATATTTGTCGGGAAAGATAGAGGTGCGCCATATTGTCTTGCCAATCGTCACCTGTACCGGCAGAGAGCCAAACCCGCGACGATTTTTAGCATATTTCTCTTTGATGTCTTTGCCGATATTCTTCGTCAACGTGACAAAGTGCCAATTGGCCATCTCGCCGGGGTACAGCCACACCTTTTCGGTCATAGTATACGAGGCTTTTTTCATATCAATATGATCCATTGAAAAAGTGCATAATGCAAGTGGTATTTATTCCATTTGCTATACTTATAGGTATGTTTAATGGTGGTCATCTTCTCCTGGCTAGCATCATCGCGGCCGTTATCGGTATTAGTAGTATTCTTCTCGGACCCACGATGGCCGGACCGACAGCTGAAATGCGGATCGAGCCAAGCGGCGGCACCATTGCCGTTGGTGAAGACTTCAAGGTTGACATCATTGTCGAATCACGAGAGCCGGTAAATGTATTTAAAGGCTTGCTCTCTTTTGACCCCACCGTGCTGGCTATTACTTCCATCGACTACAACACCTCGGCGGCCGACCTCTGGGCCGAACGGCCGTGGTTTAGCAACGGCGAAGGGACGCTCAACTTTATTGGCGGCACGACGAGACCAGGCGGCTTCACGGGCACCGAAAAACTCATCTCCATTACTTTCACCGCCAAAGCGTCAGGCAAAGCTAAAATGGTCATGACCGACGTGCGGATTTTAAAACACGACGGACTAGGGACCGACTCGGTATTGGCAACGCCACTTGATTCTATTTTTACCATCGCTCCCGAGGAGCTCGAGAAAAGCACCAAGCTTGAAACATCACTCATAGGTCCGACGGTCGTAGTGACGGATACTCCACCCACTACCGACCTCAATGGCGATGGCAAACAAACCATCCTCGACGTGAGTATTTTTATGTCCGACCTCGCTTCTCAAAACCGACAATCAGATTTCAACGGTGACGGAAAAGTTGACCTCGCGGATCTTAGTATTCTGAACCGTTAGTGCCACCACCGCACGCCCCTTCAGTATAGGAAATAACATGATCATCAGCGCAGGCGAAACAGCTATTGCTATACGTTTGCGGCTGTGGATTACAGGGCGTGGTCACACACTGGACTTCAACCAAGCCGCAGACTGGCGCATAGAGCTCAATGCACACGTCGGTTTCGCGTGAAGCTGGTGTGCAGAGCGTTCCCTCTGAGGCTGTACCAGGAGAAGGGCAGACTGCAAACTCACAATTCGGTCCCACCCTACCAACTGCAGTACCGTCAGGACAGACTTTGGCATCATCAGTGCAGACAACCGGCTCGCTCGGCCTGCCGGGTGGAGTTGAGGGGCACGCCGCAAACTCACAATTTGGCGCCACTCGCCCCACGTATGAACCATCGGGGCACACTTTGGCATCCATGGTGCACGCGACCGGATCGGCAGGCACTTGTGTGCCGCCGTCATCAGTGCCAATTACGTCTCCGCCCGGGGCACCGGCACGCTCGGGCGAAGCGAGACTAAATAATACAAGGCCCATACAAAGTAAAATAAGGAGCCCAAAAACAAGTTCTTTTTGATTTTTCATACCATTCATACCACCATGATACGCGTACTGGCGGCACCCGCAAGCGGCTAGTGGTGCTTACTTTTGAATAAGCGCTTCTTTGGCTACGCGCCGAAGTTTTTTGATGGCGTATTCACGTTGTAGTGCCTGGCCTCGACTAGGGAATGATTCGCTGTAGACAAGTCGAACCGGGCGGGGGGGGGGGGGGGGGGGGGGGGGGG
>JBBTRC010000010.1:151710-155654 GCA_038065355.1 Patescibacteria group bacterium | reverse complement strand
GCATGTAACGCGCGCCCGCTCTTTTGGCCGACGCACTCTCGCCAACGCCGTTGTGCTCGCACAGACGCTTTTTTAGGTCAATTGTGTACCCGGTATACAGACTACCGTCAGCACAACGCACCACGTAGACGTGGTGCGTTTTTGATGGACTGGCTACTCGCCGTTTTGTCTTGGCTTTCCCCATTGCCATTTCGGTGCCTCGCCGGTCTTCCACGTGATGATGAGAAATAGCAACGTTGCGCCGATAATCGGCAGTAATACGGAAAGGGTGTTATCAGCGGCTTGCGCATTTTGGGCAAAGATACTGACCCACCAAAAGACAAAGACGAGGTAGACGAAGGTAATCGCCCACCCCTGCCAACGCGCCGGTGTCCAACCCCAGCCGTATAATTTTCTTTTAAACCAATACCCCTCCGGATTATCTTTTAAGTACGCAATGTACTCGTCAAAAACGTTCATGGTTCCTATAGTATGACCTTGGTAAGGCCGACTGTAAAGTCAGCTATTCCACCTTGAGGATGATTTTTTGAGGTCAGTTCTATTGACAAAACATCATTATATACTATGGTTGCCATGGGTAAGTACAGGAGAGGACGACCATGCCTGATTTGTTAGATCGCTACTTAGGTACGTTGGTTGGTGTTCATGTAAGAGATTCACTAGGTGCTCCCTATGAAACGTGGCGGCCACAAAAAATTGCTGACGATATCGCAAAACGAGGTAACTTGCAGTTTTTTGACTACAAGAACCCATGGCTAAAAGACGGTAATGGAACTACGTTACCTGCCGGACGACCGACTGATGATTCCGACCAAACCGCCGATCTTGCGTACAGCCTGACTGAATTCGGTAGGTTGGATGTTGATCATCTGCGTGACTGCCTACGTAACAGCGTACTTCACGGCAAGAGCCGCCTTTGGGACGGTAAAGCTACCGGTGCTGGCGGCACGACCAAGCGGGCGTTGTCATTTGACGAAGCCGAACGGGAGATAGCCTTCAATAACACTATCGGTACCAACGGAAGCTTGATGCGTTGTGCACCGACAGCCCTTTGGTTTGGTGTCGGCAAAGACCACGACCTGAATCATAAGTACCAAGACTGTTTCCAAAAAGTAGACGCGATGTCGGCAGTGACCCACCAACATTCTCACGCCATTTGGGCGTGCCGGTACTACACTAGGGTTTTACTTTATGTTTTAGCCGACGAAGTCTGGCAGAACTACCGCTACCCGACACCGCTTATCGCTAGAATTGTGGAGCGACTCGGGGACGAACACGACTATCCGTATGATCCTGGCGCTTGGCCAGCCCGCGGAACAGCCGAATTCTCTTTGTATGTAGCTCTGTACGCACTGAAACATGCTACATCATTCGCCGACGGGATCGAAATTGCCATTCGCGTCGGTGGCGACACTGACACTTACGCAGCGATCGCCGGTGGACTTTTGGGAGCACGGTATGGTTACCAAGCAATTCCAGAAGCATGGCGGAAAACCATCCTAGGCCATGACGTCATGGTGGGGTATGCCAAAGCTCTGTACGAGATGCGATTGTATAAGTAGTTGTTACTTAGCCCGGCGCTGCGCGCCGGGCTTTTATTGCATCATTTACAATCCTTGATAAGAGTGTAATATAGGTGTAATATATACACGAAGTGTTATTTGAAAGGTTCCGAAATGTCCCGTAGGATCGTGAGTAAACAAAGAAATGTCCGTTTTGTGTACTGTCCTCACCCCATCAACATAGACATGAGCTGTGTGTGGGGAGATAACGGTGACAGCTTCCAGAGAGCACCGAACGGATCGTTCCTCAAACTCACTGAAGACGGTCTCACCGTGCAACATCTGGTGCAAGCGAGGCCGGACAAAAGCGCGCCTATTGGCTGGGAGCACGGTGATCATCCTGGACTTTATAACAAGCTGCCGATTTGGATTGAAGGAACGATCATCCAAAGTGGTGTCTTGGAAGTACCAACTCTTGATGGACTAATATCTCTCACTGTGACCGAACCGTCAATGATTTGCTACAACGACAGGGACGGGGCGCCAGAGAGCCGTGATGTGTGGGTGCAGACAATCGCCAATCTGGTGAAAAACTACGACTACTGAAAATAAAAATCCCCGCAGCGTTTGCGCTGCGGGGTCTTTTTTACTCGGTACCAAGAACTTGAGACTTCAATTTCAGATACCGCGTGGTTGGATGCCAGGGCAACATACTTTCCCTAAAATCCCACCCGAAAGAACGTTTATCAACCAACGGCATCGGCACACTCTGCACACGCTTGTGTACTGCAGCGTGGAAGAGCGTAAAACAACGTTCCAAGTCTCCTACAAACGCCTGACAGGTCGGGAATAAATTCTTAATCCTACCTGCAGACAATTGCAGTTTTTCTTCTAGCGTGCCGTCCATGTAAGCTTCGAGGAACGTCTCAGCGTTGAAGCGGAATGCAACGATCGCTCTGACCATTTGATCATGGTAGCCATTTTCAGTGACTGAACCATAATCAAACGGATCTTTGCGTTCACCAGCACCACTGGCAGTGAGTTCATCCATCGGCGGACGATTGATGATCGATTGTGGGATCATACCATACCGCCAATGCAAGGTATTCATGAAGTTGGCCAACCTGTAGACATCAGCCTTACGGCAGTTGCCCCACGGATTAAAGTATCCGCGCAGATCTGCGTTGAGCGTGCCGTAACCGAAAGCGATCTCTGTCCAGTTGGCATTGCAGGTAAACCACCCGCCGACTGAAGTGGAGATGCTTGCGAGTATATTCATACGCGTGATGGCTTGGGTCGTTTTGTGTGGACTCGTACCGACTTCAATGTCAGCCAAAGCACACAAGGTGTCGACAACATCATCAATCGGCACGACTCGATATTCAACGCCAATCCGTCGACATAGTTCCGCCGCGTCATTCTTGGTTTCTTCGGCATTGAAGTTCTTGTACGGCATATTCACCGCCAGAACCCTATCCGATCCAAGTAAGTACGCATAGAACGCTACCGATAACGCCGAGTCAATGCCACCACTGACACCAATCACCACCTTGTTCCTATTTTGCGGCGGTGACATATCCCAGTGCGTTTGTGCTGCGACCTTGATGGCTGCGAAGAGTTGCTCGATATCATCCTCTTCTTCACGACCCATAGGCAGGAGATGGTCCCTCAAAGTAACGATCTTCGTTTCGACCTCGTACAACTTCGTCATAGCGACAATATCGCCGTCAGAATTGTAGATAGTCGACGCGCCGTCGAAGGTGATGAAATTCTTGCCGTTGTTCATGCAGCCAACGTTGTTGACATACACAAACGGCAAGCCGGTTTGACGGCAAATCGCTCGCACCACCGCATCGCGTTTCTGGTTTTTATGCCAGCTCCACGGTGAGCACGAAAGATTGATGAGGATATCCGCGCCATTCGCTGCCAAAATCTGTGAAGGCTTTTGTGGGTAATCGATATCCCACATATCTTCACAAAGCATCACGCCGAGATTATATTCTTCGCCGCGAATGGTGACAGTAAACGGTTGTAACAAATCCTCAAATGGGGCTCGCCACTCAAGTGCAAGCTTGCGCTGGCAATAGAAATGACGTGCATCATCGAATACTCGGTAATTGGGATGTAGGGATTTAATTGCATAAGGAATTTTGTATTTATTCCTTATGAATCTTCCTGCTTGCGCAATGAACGCCGCATTGTATTTTCGAATCCGACCATCTTCATTTCGGTATTCTGGCTGTGGCGGATCGTTGATGGCAATACCACCGAAAATCAGTACTGCGGCGATATCTTTGGATTGCTTTCCAATGTAGACCGCGGCATCTGAAACTGCTTTCACATACGCGTCATCCTCAAACAGTGAGTCTGAGCTGATGTACGGGCAGAGCATCATTTCGGAGCCGACGACGATGTCGGCTCCGGCAGCGGGGGGGGGGGGGG
>JBBTRC010000010.1:140499-151700 GCA_038065355.1 Patescibacteria group bacterium | reverse complement strand
AAAAACCCCCCGCCGCGTTCTTCATAGGGTCAATATCAATCGTCATTTGCACCATGGCGATTGAGAGGCTGTCTGTTTTCTTTGGCACGTTGTTCTCCATTTTTGATCTAGTACGTCGTCGCTTGGGTAAAGCGATTGGTGTAGCCAAATATCTTTTTGGCCAACGCCACCTCATCTTTTGAACCCATCGCCTTGGCGATGTTATCCGAAAGCTTGACGGTTTCGTTTCCGGCAGCTTCGACCAACTTCATTACGATCGAAAGCGCTGGGATTAGACCCAGGTCGTTACTTATGAAAGTACCGATGCCAAATCCAACACCAATGCGTCCAGCGAATGTTTCATGTAGTTTGAGCATACGCTCAAGATCGAGCCCATCGGTAAAGAGAATTCTCTTTTCAGATGGGTCAATCGATCGTCGTTCATAATCGGCAATGATTTTTTCACCAATCAACACTGCGTCACCAGAATCTTGCCGGTGACCCTGCCATTTGACCGCGATGTCAGAAGGCAAATCGCGCAAGAACGCATCGGTGCCGAACGTGTCAGAAAGCATAATGAGTGCCTTGTGGCCATAGAGTCGCTCCCATTTTCGAAGCACCTCGTACGGCGATTGTCGTACCGCAACCGGACCCATGTGTCGACTGACGGCATATTCTGCCATCGGCAACTCATGTGCGTTGGTACCGATCGGGGTCACCTTGAACTGCTTCGCCAAATACACATTCGACGTCCCAGTGACACTCTGCGTTTTGGTGAGCAACTGCTCGGTGAGAAAATCTTCCCATGGACCTGACGCTCGCCGACGCAACCCAAATAAAGCAAACTTGAGTATGGGGTGAGCGTTAAGAAACTCGATCTTTTGCTCAAGTCGACGCACACCTTCATCATAGAGCGCTCCTTCGGAAATTCCTTCCACTTGCGCACGACCACGGAGGTAGAGTTCGGCAACAATCGCCAGGATGTAGATTTCAGAGAGCGTAGTTTCAAACCACGTCCCTGAAACTTCAATCACTAGTTGACCGTCGTCTCGTTTAGAGACGTGCGGCATATCGAGCCTGATGTTTTGGAGCTTTTTCAGAAACGGCTCAGAGAACATTTCCCAGGAGCGAAGGTATTCGATATCAGCGTCACTGAATCGAAGCGCCGTCACTGCCTGTAGTTGTTCTTTAAGAGCATCCTCTGAAATAAATTTACCGAGCGGTATATCCACTTTTCGATTCTTGAATGCCCATTTCACCTTGAGGTACGGATAGTACGTCCAGATGTAATACAGCATGAGAATTTTGTAGACGTCGGTTTCAAGTGCACTCCGAATGATCGAAGTGTCCTTGTTCCATAGCATAACCATTGATGTCTCCCTTGGTTGATATTAGATTGTAAAGAACAGAATTCCTCTCCGGAATTCTCAATGGGAGCGGAAGTGACTTGCGTCGCTTCCGCTCGTTATGAGAACTACTGAAAGTTCAAAGCGTCAATTCAGTCGACGTAATTACGTTCACGTCGATTGATTGTAAGGAAGTAAGCCAGTCCGCAGCGAGCTTTGGAAAATCAGGCCCACCAGGCGCTTGCGGCACTGGCGACATGCAATCACGCAAGACCACGATCTTTTTATGATCACGATCTGGAGTGTGTGCGATGAACTGATTAACCGAATCCATCACACAGTGACTCGACGCTTCGCCGGCGAAAATGATGCAGTCATGACGATTGATCTGCTCAATCAACTCCATATTAATCTCGGTCTCAGGCGCGCCGGGAAATGGCACATCAGCGCCAAAAATGCCGAACTGCTCTGTGTCACGATGTCTACCTTTTCTGTACGACATGCATCGGTCAATCAAAAGAAACACCGCTCTCCGGAGCCCGTCATGCATCTGCCATTCCCATTCTGATTCTTGGCCGTGAATCGGCCAAATGCAGTGAGGACGTTTAAGCAGTTTTAGATACTGACCCTGCCACCACTGATCGGTAGACTTGGCTGCGAGCCAATCACCACGTTCGTATGCTTCAGAAGTGATGATGGTAAACGGAGCTGGATGATTTCCGTCACGATCAATCCATCGATTGGTATGTGAGATATGATCGAACGGGTGCGTATCAAAAGACACCTGTACTTCGTCGATATGGCGATAATTGCTAGTTATGAACACGCTCAAATGTTCCATGTCGGCTGTTGCTCCCTTGACTGGGAGTGGGGCACCTGGTAAATCCATAAAACAGTTTTGTGGATCGATAATCACAAGTCCTACTGTCATACGTATTCCCTTCTCTTTGATGTGAAAGAACAATAGAGTTTCTCCGAAACTCTCAAGGGGAGCCGAAGCGACGGAATCGCTTCGGCTCGTTATGAGAACTTCTGATTGAGCGCGTCGGCATATCCATACATGTTTTGGATTCGGATATACTCAATCGCCTCTTCAGATAAATATTCGGGCTTGATGCCTGAAGCTAACAACTCCCGAATTTTGGTAGATGAAACAGATGTCTTTTCTGTGCGAATGATACACCAAGTGTTTGGGTGGCAATCAAACTGCTCCACGTGACATAGCGATGTGCGATATTTTTGTGCCACCACCGACTCAGTCGCTTCGGCTGTGTACCCTTCGCGACTAAATACTACAACCGGATACAACTCCATAATTTCTTGCCAGCGACCACCCCAGGTGTGCAATTGTGTTAGGTTATCGGCACCCATCAACCACACCGGTTGAATAGTTGGATGTACTAAGGTGAAACGCTGCAACATAGTTGCGGTTGCATTCCCAACATCGAAGTGACGCAAGAGAATTTCAAACTCACTGATCTTGAGTTTACTTCCGAGCAGTCCGCTTTCGCGTACCACCAGGTGCGCAAGATGCATCCGGTCATCCGTTGGTGCGTAGATTCGAATATCCTTAAAAGGACTATTGGGTGTAATCATGAACCACACTTCATCAAGCTTTAGTTGCTTAAGTGCCATCTCCGCGGCAGCAACGTGGCTAGAATGAAGCGGGTTTGCAGATGTACCTAGTATTCCAACTTTTCGCATTGGTATCTCACCACAAACGTTTATGTTGAGCATGCCACGCAATACTTGCGATGGCCCGAACTTCGTGTTTGTGCCAAAAATCTGCCATCCCAACGACTTCTCCAGTAACCAATTCAATACTGACGTATCGTTCTGGCTGACGTCGAGTGATGTTTTGGTCCCAACGAACTAAGGATTCCAGTAGTGGCCCGGCACGTTCGTCGTCACCGCCAGGACGTAATTGCTTCATTGCATCCCATTCGATATCAGTCACCCGTAGCGCAAAAAAGCTTGCCACATGGACACGATTATCATCGGCCACCCGAACGTGAATGAGCGTTACTGGTTGTGCTCGTTCAAGAAAATCGTCGGCTGAGATTATCTCCGCAAAACCAGCATTTTCTTCACAAGTTTCGCGATAGGCCTCATCAGCGGTGTAAATAATCGTGCCAACCGGTTGTTGGTCGATTTCATCACACTGTGCGAAGCCGCCACCTGTAATACCTAGGCCGGCTCCGACTTTTTTTGAACGACGAGCCAATAGGACTTTGATGTAATCGTCCTTTTGATTAAAAACTATAACGCCCGCACCAGACGCTGCCAGCTTTTGATCCTGCCGATTGAGCCCAAGCACTGAGGAATTGTCTCTTTGTTTCATTTCATTACCTTTTTTTAAAGGGCAAAAACTGCTTGAAAAATACTATATTTTTAGTATCTGTCAAGATTTTAACCCAATATTTCAACGAACATACACTACTTTGTGTATATCTTACACTATCATATACAAAATGGTTACCGCTGTCAAGGTGATGCTCACTTCCTATACCTCCCTCACCATTACCAAACCCGTGGACTATGCCGCGTATCATTATTTGAGATGCCCAACTCTGGGACATGTGGTTGTTTTATACAATCAGAGAAAGCTCTGTGACCTGCTTGGATTTGAATTTATAGAGCGCCGCCGGGCGATTTTTCACCCCTTCCTGCATAGTACCGGTCTCTTCAATAATGTTTAGGGCCAAGATCTTTTTACGAAAGTTTCTTTTATCGAGTGGTTTCTTTAAGATAATTTCGTACACAGACTGTAGCTCTGAAAGAGTGAAGTGATCTGCAAGTAGATACTGAGAAATGCTGGTATAGGCCATTTTCCCTTGTAGTCGTCTTAAGGCAGTTGCCAACATTTCAGTATGGTCATAAGCCAAATCTTTGAGTTCCTTTATCGGCACAAACTTGGCTGTTTTATGTCTGTAGCTAGATGCAATGTCTGGTTTCACTAGTCCTAGATACGCGACCGAAACCACGCGGTTTCTTTTATCCCGATGTACATCACTAAAAGTATAGAGCTGTTCCAAAAAAACTTTCGTAAGATTACCTTTTTGCTTTAAAATACGTTCGCTCGCTTCTTCGGCGTTTTCTTTTTCATCAACGATGCCGCCAAGGAATCCCTGGCGGTTCGTATAATGTGGGGGCCGATTTACTTCACTAACCAATCCACATAATTTGCCATCAACAAAAGCCAAGACAATAACATCAACCGCCATGACGGCAAAGCGGAATTGTTCGGGTGCTTTTTGCATAGCGATTAATGTACATTATCTATCACTGATAATGCAGGCTAAATAAATAAACTGACGAGACCGGCAAGAACCGCGATAACAATAAGCGCGAAAATGATTTTGTTAACCATAAGCTGATACTAGCAGTGTCAGTGTAACAGATCTAGCCAAGATCTCTAACTTTCTTCAGAGCCACCACATACAAGCTTTCGGCCCAGCCGAGCGGGGTGTTTTCATTCGGCTCATCGGTGTTGGAGTAGTAAAGTTCTGGTATTTTACCATCTTCTGTGACCGTCGCTTTGGCCTGGCGGAGGTAGTAGTAGGCTTTTTCTTTTTCTCCCCGTTCCGCATAGATAATAGCCAGCCAAGCCAACCCGAAGCACCACTCGGCTTCTTCGCTAAACCCGTCGACATTGCGGTTGTAGTAACGGTCGAATTTGTAGCGGATGATACCCTTGTGTTTGACCAGATGGTATTCGATGTTTTTTAAAATCTCTTTTGTTTCTGGCTCGGTCGTGACTGTAAACGGATAAATGAGCGAGAGGAGCGCCAGATCGCAGAATTTCGTACCCGATTCTCGCGGGAGGAGTTGTCGGAGCGACGTTTCGCCTTTTTCAATTACCCCCTCTGGTACCGACAGCCAGCTCACCCGCGCGGCTTTCTTGAGCGCCGCGACCACCGAGCCAACCGACGAAGCGTGCAATTCCAGGTTTTCCTCCCAAATGCCATTGTCTTGGTCCTGCCAGTACTCAAGCGTCACCAGGTAGTCGACAATTTTCTGCACCATGGCCCGTTCGTCGTCTGTTTCAATAATGCCGACACCAAGTTCTTCCAAAGTGATGATGAGATTGAGAACTTCGCCCGTCGCGTCATTCTGGCTATTTCCCCACTCTTCCCAGTATTCTTCAAAGGTTTCTGGATGAAAACGGGCATGGATGTACTGCCAGGCGTAGTGCGGCTTGTGCTCGATAGCCCAGTTGATTTTGTCTTTATGTTTTACAAATACCTGGAGGAGCGCTTTGGCGGCTCTCCGCACCGGTTCAACTTCACCGGTTTCTATAAACGCCAGCGTCATAAAATAAATATCCCGTAGCCAGGCCTTATCGTAGCCGGTTGGCACATCGTGCGCCGACGCGGTGAACACTCCATTCGGCCGCTGAAGACTTCTAAGCACAGAGAGGTGTTGTTGTATTTCGCTGTCAAAATCAAAGGTCATAAGGAACAAAAGAACAAAAATGTGGTGCTCTAAGCGGCTTCTCTCATGGATTTTGAAGTTAGTGGTGCCATTGATTGTTCAAATGAGAGCCGAGAATGCGCCGCCGCGAGAAGTTTGGCAAATTCTTCAACAACAAAACGGTGATCGTTGTCGTCCTTCCGATCTGCGATAAGTTCTTTTAGCACTTCAACAGCTTTGCTGGCTGGCGCAGCTTCAATGCTTTCACCGAGCCGCTCCTCAACGAGTGTTCGCGCTTCTGTCGGTGCCTGCTCTTTAAGCGCTCGCCACGCTTCGTTTGACTCTACGTTCTCGTTCGTTTCGGCTTCAAATTGAGGTGCTCTTTCCATACGCACACATTAGCAAATAATGTTCATTGTAGCACAGCCACTCTAGTTAAAAACGAGGGCCGATTGATTTTTTATAGGCGTTGCAGTAGTGTACGTTTAGAAGCAACTCGGAAGGACAGACTGTGCATTTTGAGATTGAAAGACGGTTTTTGGTCCGCGATGAAAGTATCTTGAAGCGTCTACACATTCGCCTAACGCTGAAGATCGGACAGGGCTACATTGCCGCCAGTGACGGGAACGTGGTGAGGGTCAGATCAACTTCTTGGTCAGAGGCAAAGAGAACATATCATCTCTGCGTCAAAGGCCGAGCAACCGACCGCGGTATGCCTGAAGTCGAAACAGAAATTAGTCCCGAGGTGGGACAAGACTTATTTTCTCTCTGCGGCGACCGAACACTGTCAAAATTCCGCCGCATCATTCCTTATCGTGGTTCCCTCAAAATCGAGGTGGACCAGTTCCACTTTATTAGGAACAGGGCAACCGACTTGATGATCGCAGAAGTTGAGTTACCAGCTGTCGGCCACCCCTTTAAACCGCCAGACTGGTTTGGGGAGGAGATCACCGGCGTTGAGGAGTTTTCAAACTTCAGTTTGGCAACGAACGGCCTGCCAGCCTAGCAACAAACCGCCCGCGACATCAAACTCGCGGGCGTTTTTATGTTTGCCCCCTAATCTTTCCAGATCTTTATGACCAACATCGGGAAGGGGCAAATGTACAGAGCTTTCTTGGCGCGGTCATAAAACCACCCGACCCAAAAGTCATACCAAAGAAAATCAATTTTGATTTTGAGGTTTTTCTTGCTCATGTGCGCAATTTATATATAAGTCCACAGCCGCTTTTCTATATGTTGAAATATACATAAAAAAGTGTATAATCACCATGTCTTTCGGTTCTATCTTCTGAACCGTTAGGGTTTTACATCCAAGAACGCCCCTCCTCGCGGAGGGGCGTTTCTGTTATTTATTCTTACTTTTTCTGTGATGTAGTTCTTTACCCCAAATGTCATCAGAAAGCTTCAGAACATCTGGTCAATTGGCAAAGCAAAAGAAAAAAGACCCTCTCGGGTCTTTTTCGGAAAGTTTCAAAATTCGATACTGGGCCAAGTATTTATGATGGTAACTGAGATTTTCTAGTGCCAGACAAGGCAAAAGGCCGGAAAATTCGTGAGCCATACTTAGTGGTATGGTGAACGAATTTTCCGGCCTTTTAACGCAGTATGGTGCAGAAAATGTCTGTTACCAAGCGAAGTGGGCAAAGGCACGGTTCGCTTCTGCCATCTTATGCACATCATCGCGCTTCTTGACCGCATTCCCCTGCTCTTTGGCGGCTAGCATGAGTTCTTGCGCCAGCGCTTTGTGCATAGGCACGCCTTTCTGCGCGCGGGCGGCGCTGATAATCCAGCGAAGTGCCAGAGCCATGCGGCGCTCGGAGCGCACTTCACGCGGCACTTGGTAGTTGGCGCCACCGACGCGACGTGAACGCACCTCCATGAGAGGGCCGGCGTTCCGCACGGCGGTGTTGAAAATTTCTAATGGTTCACCTCCTTCTTTGTCGTCTTTGATGAGCGCGAACGCCCCGTACACCACCTTGCGGGCGGTCTCCTTCTGGCCGCGTAGCATGACGTAGTTGATGAGGCGTTCGACATCGACTGAACCATGCACCACGTCCGGTGCTACGATTGGTCGTTTCTTAATTGGTCGTCGCATAACTGATTTTTAATGAGTGTAACGATTATAAAAATCGTTACTTCGGAAGTGCGGCCAATTCCCAGGCCGCCTCTTCAGAAGGCTTATCACCTTGTTATTAACTTTCTTTGTAATTAAGAAAGAATGAGAAATATGACAAAATCATCTTTTCATTCTTCGCATAATGGTCTATCGATTACTCGATCACCACTCTATAATCTGTAGCGAATATAAACTATTAATTTTAGAACTTCGCTTTAGTTCTTTGGGCGCTTGGCGCCGTAACGCGAGCGACCGCGGCGGCGTTCTGACACGCCAGTCGCGTCAAACTTACCGCGCACGATAGTGTAGTTCACACCGATGTCTTTCACACGACCGCCACGAACGAGCACGACCGAGTGCTCTTGGAGATTGTGCTTGATACCGGGGATGTACGCGGTAATTTCTCGACCATTTGAGAGACGAACGCGGGCAATCTTGCGGATCGCAGAGTTCGGCTTGCGCGGGGTCTTGGTGGTTACCTTGGTACATACACCACGCTTAAACGGCGAGAAGTAGTAGTTTGGCTTGTTCTCCACCTTGTTGAAACCAGATTGGAGAGCTTCACGATTACTTCGGCGCACGCGATCGCGTCGCTTTTTACGAGTTAATTGTTGAATTGTTGCCATAGTTGATAGCGGGTAGAGGATACTACATATAGGCAATTTTGCAACTAGCTTGGCGGCCCGCTAAAGAAAAACCGACTCGCGAGAGTCGGACATAAAAAGCGGACGGGAGGGCGCCGCTACCCAAGGAGACTTCTCCCGTCCGCCCACACACAGCCCCGCTGGTCTCCTGGGGAACTAAAACTGGCACTATCGTAGCACATCACCCACCAATGAGAAAGCTGGCAAGCCAGATAGTGAGAAGGTAGAGAGGCCGGGAAAGAAAAACGACAAAGATAAGAATGACAATCGCGAAGCCCATGGCGACGTTTTGCTCAAAGTATCGGCGAAAGCTTTCGTACTTTATGGCGAGCGGCAAGGGAAGAAATTTGGGAAGTATTTTTGAACCGTCAAGTGGTGGGATTGGTACTAAATTAAAGAAAGCGAGGAAAATATTGAGCAAAATAATGCCGTACGACAGTTCGATAAATGTACGCGAGAGCGATAACAATTCGGCGTTTCTTAGAAGCAGAGCGAAAATGACGGCAATGCCGATGTTGGCAAGCGGACCGGCCACAGCGACTATCGCTTCACCCCACTTTTGGTTGCGGAGATTGTACGGGTTGTATGGTACTGGCTTGGCGGCACCAAAGAGAATGGGCGAGCCAGACAGCAAGAGAAGGCCGGGCAAAATGACCGACATCATCGGGTCAATGTGCACGAGTGGATTGGCGGAAAGGCGACCAGCCAGCCGAGCAGTCGGGTCACCGAGCCAGTTGGCCGCGTAGCCGTGCGCCATTTCGTGAATAATGACGGAAATAATGAGCGCCACAATCATGGCAATTTGGGTTGGTTCCATAGTGTCGTAATACTAGCGTACTTATATATATGAGAAAAGAGACATACTGACACAACGACATGAATCAGGCGAGAGTAGGCATTTCTCAACGTCCTCGCTCCGAGTATTGTCGCTGGCGACCTAATTCTTAGGGAGCTTGCGACCATAAGAATGGAAGTACTCTTGTGGTGAATGTTTCGCAATACCTACCCTCGCCTTCTCTTTAGTACAGAAGCTTGCAAAAGAAGACACACATGGTAGTATGTCGCCACTTAATTCAATACTTGTATGGCAAAGCAATGCGACATCACCGGCAAGAAAACCCAAGTGGGCGGCCGCTACAGCAACCGCACTCGTGCGACGCAGTTTAACCCGTGCGGCAAAGTTCGTCGTAGCCCAAACTTACAAAAACGAAAGATCTACGTCCCCGAGCTCGGTAAAAATGTGACCATCACCGTTTCCACCAAAGCGCTCCGCACCATTGCCAAAAACGGTGCCTACAAAACCCTCAAAGAAGCGAAGTTGATTTAAAGAAATGAAAAACGGCCGGCCCCTACGGGGCCGGCCGTTTTGTATATAAAAAATCGGGTCTCCTAAGCTTTCGCACAGGAGACCCGAAAGAGTCAAAGATTAAGGACTAACTTGAATGCCTAAGCAGCCGAGAGGTCTTCGTCGCTGAAGCAGAAGAAGGCGTGGCGCTGATGCCAGACCTCCTCGAAGTAGCCGAGGTCGACGCTGAAGTCACCATCCGTGCTCGCGTACACATCCGGCACTCGGTGGTAGTTCTCGAGGCTCGGCAAGCACTCCATTTCGTCGAACGAAGCGTACCATTTACCTTTCGGCAATTGGTTTCGTTTTTGTTCAAAAACGAGTGCTGCACCTTGCGCACCGGTAAAGACAGCACCTTGCGTGCGCAAGAATGCCAGCCGTTCCTCCGAAGTGGTCGTACCCGACACAATCTGATGGAAGGCACGCACTTGGAGACGATCGCCAGGTTTCAGTACCCGGGAAGGGTGATTGAAGTTGGCGTCGGTGAGCAAGTTGTTGAAGTAGTAGCATTTCCCACGGTTCGCGGTGGCGAAGCGGGCGAGCGCCGTTTCGTGCTCGTAATTTTCCGGCACAACGATGGTGCCGAGGTCGACAAGTAGCGCGAACTTTTTCGAGCCGTCTGCCGACGTTGCGCTCTTGTCGATGATGCTCTGGAACACGCCTGCGACCACATGCGGATCGCGAGAACCGTCGAGAACGAGCTTGTTGATGGTGGCCTCTTGCTTGAAAAGCCGCTCGTAGATATTTTTGGTGTCATTGCCCATGACAAGACCTTTCTTTTATCGATGAACAGTACCCGCTACTAACGGGTTTCGGAGACTGCCGAACCAGTCTGTTCATAGTAGCATATTTTATGTATAAAGTCAATGTTTCGTTTTGTGATTACTCTACTCTCACAACTTTTCCATCACTCACAAACGTAATGGTACCGTCGGTGCTAGTTTGAAAAATTTGTAGATTTCGGGCACGAACCCGCTCCATTACCTCTTGGTGCGGATGACCGTACTGATTGTCAGCTCCCGATGACACCACTGCGTACGTCGGTGCGACCGTATTTAAAAATGATTCGCTACTCGAAGTCTTTGAGCCGTGGTGGCCGAGCTTTAGCACGTCGCTTTTAAGAGCGCTACCGTATGCTTCTACTAAAAAGTTTTCGATGCTAATTGGCGCATCGCCAGTTAGCATAAATGCGGTGTCACCATACACTACTCGGAGCACAATCGAGGCGGTATTGCTCTCCCAATTTGTTTCGTCGCCATGAGGTGAAAAAAGGTTGACCGTCGTCGACGCGCCGAGTGTGATGACTTGTCCGGCTTCGGCAAAGACAATTTTGGCATTCTCGTTCGAGGCGGGGGGGG
>JBBTRC010000010.1:94979-140489 GCA_038065355.1 Patescibacteria group bacterium | reverse complement strand
CCCCCCCCCCCCCCCCCCCCCCCCCCCCGACGTATCACTTACATTTGTCGTTTCAATAATCGTCCCAATTTCATAACGCTCCAAAACGTCGACCAATCCTCCAATGTGATCAAGATCAGGATGTGTAGCAACCATGACATCAATATTGCGATCAAAAAACGAGCGTGTGTCGGAGAGCGCGCGTAGTACGCTCGTATCACGGCCGCCATCAACCAGCATTTCTACTCCATCAGGAGTTTTAATCAAAATCGCATCACCCTGCCCCACATCCAAAAAATGTACTGAGAGACACTGGCATGAGTTCTCCGCCTGGACAACCGGGAACTGAAACCACACCGCACTGTCGATGAACAGAAGCAACAAAAGCACGACGGCCCGTAAATATTCAGTTCTCATTACCACCATGATACAATGCGAACATTGCTCATTAGTCGCTAAGTTCTTTGCTTATGAAATACGAAGCTCTTACGTTTGATATTCCTGAACTGAAAGGAATCTCAAAAGACACTATTGACAACCATCTCGGCCTCTACCAAGGCTACGTGACGCACGTAAATTTGATCCGAGAAAAAATTGAAGCATTTGGCAGCGACGTTGAGAACAACGCGTTTGCCATAGCCGAAATGCAGCGACGGCTCGGGTTTGAGTTTGGCGGCATGCGCAACCATGAATACTATTTTGCCCAATTCGAAAGCGGAGCAAAAACTCTCCCCGACAGCTCCTTGAAGGAAAAAGTTACCTACCAGTGGGGTAGCGTTGCTCTCTGGCAGGCTCGCTTTACGCAAATCGCCAAGACTCGCGGCGTCGGCTGGGCCATGCTCTATCACGACCCGCACACCGACCAACTCATACAGACTTGGGTAGACGAACAGCACATCGGCCAGCTCGCCGATCTTGATATTATTTTGGCGCTCGATATGTGGGAACACTCTTATCTCCGTGACTACCTGTCGACCGAGAAAGACAAATACGTTGATGCTTTCTTCCACAATCTCAACTGGGAAGTGGTGGCGTCACGACTGGTTTAACGAAAAAATACCGGAACGTCCGTCTGTGCCGGTCGCGTTGGCTTTTTGTGGTGATCGTTTGGAAGAACGGTTCTCCGGCTGGCTTGACCTTTTTGTGCCTGTGCTAACACAACAGCGCTTTCATCAACAATCTGCCATCCACTAAACTCGTTTTGAGCGAAAGAACGACGTTGCCAGAGCCAAAAGATGAGCAGGTAGAGCGCGTACAGAGAAAGCGCCGCCCATGACGGAAAAGCAGGAACTACGACTGATGCGAAAGGCAGTGCGGCAAAGAAACTCGCGACGACAATGATGTAACTAAGCACGAAGTGTGCGAGGTACCCAACGGCCAGACCAACACTCGTTGAAAAGAAGGAGAGGAGCGCGCTCAAAAAAGTAAGCGACATTGCGAGCGGCACGGCCGGTAGCACGAGGAGATTCACCACAATCGCCACGAGCGACACTTCGCCGACGTGATACAAGAGGAGCGGCAACACGGCCACCTGTGTCGCGATGGTGGCGAGAAAATACTCGCGCCAGGCAAATTTTCCGGCGGCCACTTTTTGTTCAAACAAAGGAACGATAAGTATGAGCCCGAGCGTCGCCATGAAAGAAAGTTGAAAACCGATATCATACACAAGTAGATACGGATTCAGAAGTATCATGAGAAAACCAGCTACGAGGAGTGCGCGCAGTACATCGTACGAACGACCAAACGCTTGTGCCACTAGGAAAAGCGCGGCCATGATGCTCGCGCGTACGACCGTCGCTGAAAGACCAACCACCAGCGCAAAAACAGTTACGGCCATGAGCCCGAGCAGGACTCGTAGCCGCCGCCCAGCGACCAGCGACAAAGCAAACATTACGAAAGCGACCACCAGCATGATGTTGTAGCCAGAGAGCACGACGATGTGTATGATGCCGGCCTTCCGAAAATCTCTTTCAAGGTCCTCACCAAGCGCTTGTTTCACACCAAGCAAGAGTCCCTCGCCGAGACCAGCCTGCGGTTCTTTAAGAATCATTTCAATGTGAGCGAGCAAGCTCTCTTTGCCAGAGAGTAGTGTTTGTATGAGTGGGTTTCCTTGACCAGAAGAAATGACTTCGACGTCGGCAAACGGTACGTAATACTCGACCCCGCGGGCGAGGAGATACCCAGGATAATTAAAAGTGCGACCCAGTTCTGTCGTAAAAGCGGCTGGCTCGCGGAGCGTCCCTTTGACCATTACCTCATCCCCGTAGGTGACAGCCGTATACCGGTCTGTACTGACTAGTAGCGTGTCCGCGCCGACCTTCACGTAGAGGTGCGTACTCTCAGTGCGCACCTCTGGCTCTCTGATGACGACACCTTGAAGGGTCACTTCCTGTTCGCGGGCGTTCGAGAGCGCCGACTGACCAAACTGCCACGTGGCGGCTTCCATCCGCAACAAACCGCCCGCGAAACACAAGCAACCGAGCACGACCGGGATACCGAAAGATAAAAAGGCTGCTGGTTTCGTTTTACGCACAACGACGGCAACCGTGAAACCAAGGAGAAGGAGGAAAGTAACTTGTGGCAGGCCAACCGACACCACGCTACGCGCCGCCACCCCGGCCATGAAGAAAATAAAACCGATGAGAAGTAACCGAAGATTCACCTCTCTATTGTACTAAAGCCAGCCGCCCGCTTCGCGGGCGGCTGGCTTTACTTGAGGGCAACCCGCTTATGCGTCAAGCGCTTCGTTGACCAAGCGGTCGGCTTCTTTATTTTTTTCGCGACGCACGTGCACAAAGGTGATATGAGGCAACGATGACACGCGCAGATTGTGTATCGCCATAAAATGTGGCACGAGTCCCGGCTCTTTCACCTGATATTCGTGACTCAGTTGTTTTTGAATGAGTTCACTGTCGAGTCGGACCTCAAACATCATGTCTTTGGTTTTTTTTCCGTACAGTTGTTTCACCGTTTCAAGCGCGCGCCACACCGCCTGATATTCAGCGAAGTTGTTGGTGGCATTGCCGATCTTTTCGCTCAGTTCCTGTAGGACCGTACCGTCACTGTCTAAAATTTGGACACCAATGGCCGCCGGCCCCGGATTGCCGCGCGCGCCACCGTCGGTATACATGATGACTGTTTCCATAGTCATATCAGACTACCATAAAATAAAGGCGCCTGTTTGGTCAGGCGCTCTTTTTTATTTTTTGGTGAGGGTAGAGGTCAGTTTTTTTCCTTCTACGTGGTAGGTAATATGGGTAAAGCCGTCATCTTTTTCCTCAATCAGAGAAATTGGAAAACAGCTCCCGAGGGACTCAACCGCAAACCCGGTTGGAGACTTCTCCGCCAAGACGATAGAGACATTCGTGGCTGCGGCCAAAACATAAGCGCCTGGAACCAAACTCATGCGACCCTCTCTGTTGCCGAGGTAAATGTAGCTCGCGCTCTACACTATGTCAACAATGCGTAGGCGTAGCTGTCGGCGGCCCATAAAGTACGATTGCTCGACGTGGGCGAGGAGGGTGAAGATGCTCTCCGTGGTGGGATTTTTTAAAAAAGAAGTATGGTCAGCATAAAACGCGATCGCTTCGAGCGGGCTGTGTGACCTTTCAAATACTATCTTCAAATGCTCTTTGCCTTTGCCAAATTGTTCTACTTTTTTTGGCGTGACCGCCTCAAAGGCAAAGAGCGGCTTCGGGTTGCCGGTGCCATAGGGCGCCAAGGTGGAGAGTTCTTTAAGTAGTGCGTCATTGACCGCATCGAGTGTGAGCACTTCGTCAATCACCACTTCTTCTTCAATCGCCGCCTGGTCTCCGAGTGTCGCGAGCGCTTCGTTCAGTCGTTCACCAAAAGTAAAAATATGTTCATCACGCACCGAGAAGCCGCCGGAAAAATGATGGCCGCCATGCTCAAGGAACGCGTCTCCGGCGGCATCCATAAGTTTCACGACACTCACGAGTCCACCCGAACGGCACGAACCTTTGTAGACACCGTTGCCGTCCTTACCCCAAAGAAACACTGGCCGCTTGTGTTCCTCGGCCAACTTATTGGCCGCCAGTCCGACAAGCGACGGCCGCCACTCAGGATTGCCTAGCACTATGACTGGCGGCAATTCAGTGAGATGTTCAAGTCGTTTGTGCAAATCTCTGGTCATGAGCGCGACCATAGTTTTGCGGTCTTGGTTCAGCCGCTCTAGGTGTTCAACGTGCGCCCCCGCTTCCCCTTCATCACGGGAAGCCAACATGTGAAACGCGTCTTCCGGATTGTCCATGCGCGAGGCGGCGTTGATGCGTGGCCCGATTGTGAAGCCAATATCATCTTCGGTGAGGTAGCGTTGGTCAACACGATTCTTCCGGAGCAACTGTTGCAGACCCGGCCGCCGCGATTTGCGCAGAACACGCAAACCATAGTGAGCGAGCACGCGGTTCTCCCCTACGAGTGGCACCATGTCGGCGATAGTCGCGATACCAACCATATCGAGCCACCACTTTTCTTGCCCCGGCGCCACACCGTGGTCACCCTTCGCGAGTAAGACTTGCACCAGTTTAAACACTACCGCCGCGCCACAGAGTTCGGGAAACGGATACGCACCCAGCTTTGGATTTACTATCGCCGCCGCTTCTGGCAAGGTGGCGCTCGGCTCGTGGTGGTCAGTCACAATTACATCAATACCCTTGGCTTTCGCGTAGGCAATCGTTTCGTGGTCAGTCGTGCCGCAGTCAATGGTGACGATGAGTGTCACACCTTCTTTTGACAAAGTCTCGACAGCGCCACGGTTGAGACCGAAGCCTTCATAGTGCCGGTGCGGGATGTAGTTTTGAAAATGGTTGTACTTAATGAGCGTGAAGTAGTCGTGCAAAATAACGGCACCGGGAATACCGTCGCAATCGTAGTCACTGTAAATAGCAATTTGTTCGTCTTTAGCGACAGCCGATAGAATCCGGGCCGTGGCCTTATCACTGTCATGAAGTAATGACGGATCGTGTAAGTGTTCGTCGTAGTTTGGATATAAAAATCTTTCTGCCTCATCCGCCGATACAACACCCCGAGCGGCCAGCAAACGGTTGGTGAGTGCTGGCACGTTCTTAAGCAATTCTGTGTCACTGGTCTTTCGATATCGGTACGTGGCCATAGTCTATGTCAGGTATGGTACCATTGCCGGCATATGGCGACCATTTTTTCTAAAATCATCGGGCGTGAAATTCCTGGGCACTTCATCTACGAAGACGACATGTGCGTGGTCATTATGGACAAATATCCCGCGGTTCCGGGCCAGTCGATGGTTATTCTTAAAAGAGAGATCGAGTATATCTTCGATGTGGACGATGCTGAATATAATCACTTGTTTACAATTGCAAAAAAGGTGGCGCAGGCTTCAGACCGTGCATTAAATGTTGAACGAAGTTGCCTAGTGGTTGAGGGTCTCGAGGTGCCGCATGTCCACCTAAAAATCTACCCGCTACCCGCCGGTGCGACGAGCCTTAGTGAGGTCATGGGTAAAAAAGCCGAAGCCGAAGATAGCCGCCTCGCTGAACTGGCTCTGAAAATAAAATCTCACCTCGCAGGCTAGCCTAACCAAGCCGATCGAGTGCGAGTGTACTGCCGTGCTCGAGAAGCGTGAGCATAGCCCCACCGCCGGTAGAGACAAAACCGAGGGCACTGTTGAGACCGAGCTTTTCAATGGCTGCCACCGTGTCGCCACCGCCCACCACCGAAAAAGCTTTCGCGTCGGCGAGGAGCTTCGCGGTTGTTTCCGTGCTTTCGACAAAACCGGCTTCATAATTTCCAAATGGCCCATTCCACAGCACGGTCTTTGCGTCCCTTATATGGGGAGCGAGCATCGCTACCGTTGCCGGGCCACAGTCGAGCATTTTTTCATCCGGTGCGACCTGGTGCGGCATTTTTATTTGTGTGCCCATTGGCCCAGTCACGACCACATCGACTGGCAAAAGTAATTTTGGACTATTTAAAAATGCCGCACCAACGAGCGACACGTCTGACACCAAGGAGGTGCCGACTTCAAACCCACGCGCTTTAAACACATCGTTCATGAGCGCGCCGCCAATAAACACATGGTCATAGAGCGCAAGATATTTTTCGACGAGCGGAATTTTGGTTTCAAACTTTGCGCCGCCGAGCAAAAAAAGCGAAGGGGACGTTGGAACCATAACTTTCCTAAGCTCAGCTACCTCCTTTGCCAAGTTAAGTCCGGCAAAGGCGGGTAGCAGTGTTGGCAGTGTGACCATCGAGGCGTGCTCACGGTGAATGTTATCGAACGCATCGTTCACATACATATCACCGTGCGCGGCGAGCAGTTTTGCAAAAGAGTAGTCATTCCCCGCCTCCCGCTCATCTTGTCGCAAGTTCTCGGCCAACAGACACTCTCCCTCTATCAATTGTTCTGCCTTTTTTGTAAAGTCTGGCGTCGTAACATCACCGCCCCAATGTACCGGAAGATGTTTTTGAAGTTCTTCCAACACTGGTTTGAGTGTTTCGTTTTTGTCGCGCCCGATGTGGCCGATGATAATGATCTTCGCTCCCCGCTCGTGCAAATAGCGTAACGTCGGCAAGGCTCCCTTGAGTCGAAAAGCGTTCTGTACCACCCCATCTCGCACCGGTACATTAAGCGAAGCGCGTACGATAACGCGCACGCCTTTTAGATTGCCGGCATCGGTGATAACTTTCATGTCGAAACGAGTGAGATGATTTTGTTAAACTCCTCGGCTTTAAGACTGGCACCGCCGACAAGGAAACCTGCCATACCGCCTTCATGGTGAAAGCCCGTGACGTTGGTTGCATTAACCGAGCCACCATACATTACCCGAACCGTTCGCGCTGTTTTGCGATCATACAATTTTGTAAGCACGCTTTCGATAAAAAGCTGCATTTCTTTCGCGTCGTCGGGAGTTGCAACGTGTCCATTTTTGGTCGTGCTAAGAGCCCAGATCGGCTCATAGGCTATGACAACTTTTTTTATATCAGCCGCCTTAAGCACACCGGCGATGGAGCGGAGCTGTGTTTCCACCACGCCAAAGAAAGCGCCGTGTTCGTCGCGCGTCTTTTCGCCGATGCACACAATTGGTGTCAATGAGTGCTTCAACGCCATGAGAATTTTTTTCTGTACCTGCTCGTTTGTCTCGCCCATGGCACGGCGTTCTGAGTGACCGATAATGACATACTCGACGCCAAGGTTGCGAAGCTGTGCGGCTGATACCTCGCCAGTGAAGGCACCGAGCGGTTCGGTTGAGAGATTCTGCGCAGCAAGCCTGACGGTGCTTCTCGTAATTTTTTTAGCTATCTCGGTGAGGTACGGAAACGGCACCGCCAGCACCACTTTGGCGTTTTTTTGTTGTTTCTGCTTTTTGGCGACTGCCACAGCGAGTGCGAGTGCATCTTCCTGCGTGCTTGGATTCATTTTCCAATTAGCAACAATAAGTGGAACCTGTTGTTTCATACCCGCTTATGGTACCACAGCGAATTAAGAGGGGTAGTTACTCTATCTGTTGCCAGTCATCGAGCACATAGCCGCCGCCCGGACCGGAGGTGAACAGGAGGCTGGCCAAGCCTGACTCGTAGGTGATTGATGAACCATTAGCAACGTCAATCTGGTAGCCGGTCACTTCTCGCAGATCGATGTTGTTGCCGATTTCTATAAGTCCGTTGCCAGCATAGGCGAGCACGTCGCCGTTGGCTGACTGCGAAACATTAATTGCGATTTCGCTTCCGCTTACACTGGCTGACTCATTCATCGACAAGAGCATGATGTACGAGCGACTGTCGCCGGAACCGGCAAAGTTGGTGGAGTTTCGAATTTCGATTTGGCTGCTGGTAAGTCTGTTGGAAGGATCGTCAGCAATCATTTGGACGCTCCGGCGGCCGAGAGCTGGGTCTACCTGCAATGTCGGGCCTTGCGTAAAACTAAGGTTCCCTTGTACCCAAATCGGGCCGTCGAGCGTCACGATAGTCGAGGCGCCGGTCTTTTTAATATCAAGATTACACTCTACCTTGAGGTAGCCGATCGTCACATTCGTGTCTATGGTGTAGGTGCCACTCAAACATAGTGGGTCGGCGGCCGTGATAGTCGTGCCGTAGTCAATAATTGACTGCTTCCAAGTATCGACAGTGGCATCATCAATCGGAAGCGGTACGAGCGGCTGGTTGGTGGCTGGCGTGTACCTGATACCGCCAACTGGATTTTGCGCGTTGGTGCCGATCTGTACGTTATAGTGCGCATCTCCGTCGGCATCGATGTGATCGATGGTATTGGCAAACACCGATCCGGTGGCGGAGATGGTTTGAATAAGTCCGCCCGCATCAGCTGATACGATGTCGCCAAAGATTGTGGCAGTACCCGCACCAATGACTGGGCCGTTTGAGTACACGTTGCCGTAAATATCGGAACCATTTGAAAGTGTAATGCCGCCGTTACCCGCCTGCAAACCGTAGTTGAAAGCTGAACCGGCACCGATTGAAAGTACAGCTTCACTTTTGCGCACGACGGTATCCTTGGTCGCTTGCGAGGTGATGGTGTACACATCAGCCACCGAGTCATAGGCGGTCGTGGTGGTCGCACCGACACCAAGCAGTGAGAGTACTTCGGTGTTTCCCACCGAAAAGGTACCGAAGACCAGTCGATACACCACGTCTTCGGCGCCGCTTTCTGATGCCAGCATCGACTGTTTTGAACGGACGAGTTGGTTAAAATCAGACAAGTCAGCAAAAATACTTTGGTTGAGCGCAAACATCATCGCACTCGCCGCGAACGCAAAAAAAAGCACGAAGAGAAGCATGGCGGCACCTGATTGTCTGTGATGTCGATTCATCATATGGCGCCTCTAATTACTCCGCCCACATTAAATCTTCTATCTCGAGTCGTCCCGTCAACCGTCGCTGAAAGATCAAGCTCTATTCTTATAAATTGTCCGAGGGCAGTATCATACCGACGAACTGTAAACCCCGTCACCGACACCAGATCGTTCACGAGGTTACCTTGATTGACATCGTTGATGATGAGTTCGAGTGCTGTACCATTTTTGACAAACCGCGTCTCATCAACGCCAGCTATGACCGACAGCGCGCCGAGTGCCGAATCGTCGAGCACTGAATCAAGCGCGTCAAATTGGTCAGCCTGGCGTATCCCGACCATCACTCGCTCCAGCACGTTACTGCTCGAGCGATAAAGTGCGGTATCAAGCTGGTACTGGTCAACCAAGTCGTCAAGCGAAATGAGAAGCAGGACCGACGCGGTCGACACTATGAGCAAAATCGCCACATACACGAGCATCTCAACCAGTGTGAAACCTTTGTTGCGGGTGCGTGAGTTGTGGCAAGTGGCAGCCATCATTGTGCAAATAAGTTAGTGAGAATGGCTCGGAAAGTGGTGGTCCCGTTTCCACTCACGACCGATACTGCGACCTCGCGCGCACCGTCGTCGCCCGTCGATCCGGCAGTCGTTGAGGCAACGATGTCATCACTGCCATTTCGATACACGTCATGCAAAATGAAAGACCTTGTGAAATTTGTATCAATGATTTCGGGAGTAGCGGAAAAGGCGATGGTGACGGGTGTGACTGACAGGTATTGCGTGGTATCGACCGCCAAAGCGGCAAAAGCGTCCCAATCATCGTCACGCAACGCGCGGATGATCTCATACCCCTCTTCAGCGAGATACGTCGCTTTCACGTTGTTGAGAAGCGCCGCGCGGGCGTCAACGTACGAATTAACCGACAGGCCAATAGTAACGAGTGACATAGTGATGATGCCGATGCCGACAATCACCTCGACCAGCGTGACCCCCGATTGTGAAGAACGACTAGGCATACATTTATTGTATAACACCGGCGGTGGTCACTTCGACCACCGCGCTATTTCCGGTCTTAGTAGAAACAATCGTAACAGTACCGACCGCCGACGGCGCACCGGTCAGGCGTGTAAACACTATTTCGTCCACGCCGCCGGAGAGAGCCGGCGTGAGTGTGACGGCCGAAAACGTAGTGGTGATATTGGTCGCGTTGCCCGCTGTGTAGGTGCTACCCACAAAGGTCACCACGCTGTTGCTTAAGATTTTAATGCCCTTCTCTGCATCGCCGTCCGCCGTGCGAGCGTCATTTTGCGCTTGACGAAGCGTGGCAGATACGCCCGCCACTGCCTGGTCAAACTGCTGGTAGTTGGCGAAGTTTTGAAAGCCACTCACCGAGAATCCAATAATAATGCCCAACACCGCCATCCCCACAATCAACTCAACCAAGGTGAATGCGAGTTGTGAGAGAGGCGCGAACATACGCGAGTTAAGAACCAAGTCCGTCTGAAAGCGAGTAAATCGGCGCGATCAGCGCCAACGCGAAGAAGCCAACGCCACTGCCGATGACCACCATGAGGAGTGGCTCGACAATGGTTGATAGGTCTTTGGTTTTGCGCTCAACCTCATTTTCATAGAACGTCGCCAGCTCCTTGAGCATGCCGGCAATTTGGCCCGTTTCTTCACCGACTAGGATCATCTCGCCGACGAGAATCGGGTAGAGTTTTTTGTTTTCGATAAATGGTTCAGACAGCGGCGTACCTTTCTCCACCCGATTGCGCGCGTCGCGGAGGATTTTTTTAAAGTACACATTTTGAACCACCTCCTCGGTAATTTCGATAGCTTGGATAACGTCAACGCCTGAGTCTAAAAGCGAAGAGAGGGTGCGTGCCGTACGCGCGGCGTTGGTTTCTTTGGCGAGTGTACCAATGACAGGCAAGCGTATAATTGTCCACGAAGAAAAAATCTTTCCCCATTTGGTGCGTAAAAAATAAATAATGCTGGCGACAAAAGCCAGCAGTCCGCCAATCGCGAGCGCCGTGTACTCAACTAAAAAGTCACTCATGCCGATCAAAAACTTGGTGGCCACCGGCAGTTCTTTATCCATACCTTTAAACACGCCGGTGATCTGAGGCATCACATAGATCATCATTAAAATACCAATGACAAACATGACGGTGATGACAATGGCAGGATAGATCATGGCGCCTTTGATTTTCTTCACCAAGTTGCTCGACCGTTCCATTTGGACGGCCAGCGTCTGCAGAGCTTCAGCCAATTTTCCACTCTCCTCTCCGGCTTTCACCATAGCGACGTAGAGATCGTTGAAGGTGCGGGGAAATTCTTTGAGAGCTTCGAAGAACTGATCGCCCTGGTTGATGCGCTCGACAACTCGTTTCATCACACCTTTGAGGCGAGGATTGGAGCTTTGCCGTTCTATGACTGACAGCGCGCGAGTGACGGTGAGACCCGCGACCAGCATCGAACCGAGGTTGCGCGTCACCATAACGAGTTCGTCGGCGCTCACATGACTTAGAAAATAGTTAATCTTTTCGACGTCGAGCCACTTTTTAAAACTGACATCGCCAGCGGCTTCGATTTTAGACACAGTGTGTCCGGCATCACGCGCCACGGCATACACCGCGAAGCGATCGGTGGCTTCAACCGTGTTACTCACTTTGTTGCCTTCTCTATCTTCGCCAGTGTAGGTAAATTTTGCCATAATTATTCGTTGATAACGCGGAGTACCTCCTCAATGCTCGTCAGTCCTTGCGCCGCTTTAAAAATGCCGTCTTCGATCATCGTCAGCATGCCTTCTTTCCGTGCCTGCACGTTTATTTCGTCGGCCGTCTTATTGACGAGCACCATCTCTTTGATCGATGGCGACATCTCAAGCACTTCGTGTATACCCATGCGCCCGTGATAGCCGTCTTCAGTGTCGCCTTTTTCTTTGGGATGAAAGAACGAGATGTCGTTCCAGGTCGCGTCTCCTTTGACAATCTTTTCTTCTTTGAGCGTGCGAAGGACAAGATCCAAGTCGACTTTTTCAGCCAATTCATCGCGTTCGGCTTTGGTGAGAATGTACGGCAGGCGGTCATCGGAGAGTTTGCGCACCAGCCGCTGACCGACCGCTACCCGCAGAGTCGAAACGAGCAAGAATGATTCGGCTCCCATATCTAAGAGACGAGCGACAGTACCGGCCGCCGAATTAGTGTGAATGGTGGCCAAAACCAAGTGTCCGGTCAAGGCCGCGTTAATAGCCAAACTGGCCGTCTCCTCATCACGAATTTCTCCCACCATAATAATGTCTGGGTCCTGACGCATCAGCGAGCGAAGACCATTGGCAAAGGTAAAGCCAATTTCCGGCTTCACTTGTGACTGGTTGACGCGAGCCATTTGGTACTCAATCGGGTCTTCAATAGTGCAGATGTTTACTTCCGGCGTGTTGAGCAGGTCAAGGACAGTGTAGAGCGTGGTTGATTTACCGGAGCCGGTCGGGCCGGTGACGAGAATGATGCCAGTCGTCGCCCGCGTGGCGCGGTGCACCCGCTCGAGCGTACTGCCGTGAAAGCCGATACCTTCAAGCGAAAAGCCGCTACGATTCTCGCGCAAAAGACGCATGACCACTTTCTCTCCGTAGAAAATCGGCAGTACTGACACGCGGAAGGCCACCTTCTGTCCGTCCATTTCCATTTTAAAGCGACCGTCTTGCGGCAGGCGTTTTTGGTCTAGTTTCAAGTTTGAGAGGACCTTGATACGCGCCACAATACTGCCAGCCGCCAACTTGGGGAGCTTCATCGCGTCATTCAAGATGCCGTCGATACGGTAGCGTACAAGCACCTCCTCTTCCATCGGTTCGATGTGAATGTCAGACGCGCCTTGAATGATAGCGTGGCGAAGGAGCGTGTCGACAATGCGCACGACTGGCAAGTCTTCGGCGATTTTCTTGAGCTCACTCTCGCTCATTTGCTCCCCTTCTTCGTTGACGACCTTGAGTTGCGTCGCGTCTTTCATAATGAGGTCGCCGAATTCATCTTTGAGAGTCTTCTGATATTGGCGGAGCGCGGCGCGCATTGATTCGGTGTCGGTGAGACGGGGCTGAATACGCAAACCAACCTTCTTTTTCACAAAGTCGATGGCTGGCAGGTCGGCGGTGTCGAGCATGGCCACCTCAAGCGAGTCTTCGTTCTTCTTGTAGGCAATGATGTTGTGGGTACGAGCGACTGGTTCGGGGATGAGGGTAAGGGTGGCAAAGTCGATTTTCGCGTCTTTGAGTGAGACAAAGGGAATGCCGAGCACGTAGGATTCAACTCGCCGCATGTCGTCTTCGGTCATGTGGCCGTGCGCAATGAGCGCGGAAGCGAGCGAGCGATTTTCATCTTTGGCAATTTTTTCAGCCGCGCCAATGTCGGTCTTGGTGATGAGACCCGAATCAAGTATGAATCGCTTGAGTTGTTCGTCGCGGATACGCACAAAAGATCAAATGAACGAATAATTCCCCCACAAAGGTTGCCTTTATTATAACATTCAAAAAATCGCGAATGGTGGATGTGCACGCGTGTGAGTATTAAAAATCGCCGGTCGGGAAAAGTTGAAAACTTTTTCCGACCGGCGATGCGCCGCCTACGAAGACGGCCAGATAGTGATCCGGCAGCTGTAGGCCGACGGTTCGACGCCGATGGCGCAGCGTTTGAGCGCTACGACGACGACGCCGGCCGAAACTGGCCACACTGACGAACGATCAATGTCATTGCTCGATATGGCGTAATCGAGCGCCTTGAGCTCATCTTTTTGAAATTCGGAAATCACGAATTCCGTGCGGCCGTCGGCGTAGGTGAACGCGAGCGCCGACGGAGTGGTCACGTTCATGGTCGTCCGCGGCCCCTCAGAGAGCGCGGCGGTCGATGTCATAGCCAGAATCCCGGCCAAAACGAACTTTTTCATAGATCAATCCTCTCCATTACATTACCGAAATGGCAATGTTCCTTTCTCTAGTATATCATACTACACACAATTTGTCAATAGTCACGTGTGCACCCTACCCCTCACCACATATTTTCACACGCTCCGACGTTTGGTCACCACCACAGGCACTTTACCCCCGCGGATGTTCAAATATGTGCTGAGGGATAGGTGTTTCCAAGGCGTTGAGCCTTACGACTACTTTGACATTCCTTCAAAATCCCGTATACTGCCACTAACTCCCTCTATGACTGCTCGGCTCGCGCCGGGCAGTCTTTGTAGGAAGAGAGACAATTTAATAAAGATTTCGAAGTGATTTTCATTCGTAACACCGTGGTGAGGCAGAGGAAATTGGTCTAGGAATGACCAATTTCCTCTGTGCTCATTTTTACGAATTACACTTTGTGTAATATAAAAATGGCATGTTTGACTTAAAAGTAATTAATTCCGTCCTTCAGGAAATGGAGGAAGAACGTGGCATTCCGCGCGCCAAAATGATTGACGCGATAGAGCAGTCGCTCGCGACCGCCTACAAAAAAGAATTTGGCAAACGAGGCCAGATTATTAACTGTGAGTTTGACCTCGACAGCGGGAAAACCAACTTCAACCAAGTCAAAATCGTGGTTGACGAAAGCATGCTCAAGCCCGAGCCAGCCATCGACGAAGAGGGCAACCCGGTCGTTGAAGAAGAAACGGAGGAAGAAGAAGTCGAAGGCGAGGCCAAAAAAGTGCGTTTTGACGAAGAGAAGCACATTATGGTCAACACCGCCCGCATGATGAAAAAAGACGTACAGCCTGGTGAAGAGCTCGTTTTCCCGCTCGAGCCAAAAGACGACTTTGGTCGCATTGCCGCGCAGACGGCTAAGCAGGTCATCATGCAGAAGATCCGCGAAGCCGAAAAGGAATCAGCGATGGCGGAATTCGGCCAGAAAGCCGGCGACATCGTCATGGGACACGTGCAACGTTTTGAACGCGGCAATTTGTACGTCGACTTAGGGCGCGTCACCGCGATCATGCCGTACGAAGAGCAGATCCCGGGCGAACGCTTCAAACCGGGCGAACGAATCCGCGCGCTTCTTCTCGCGGTCGAAGAAACCCCGCGCGGTATTTTTCTCAAACTCTCACGCTCACATCCAGACTTTCTAGTAAATCTCTTTGCCATTGAAGCGCCGGAGCTCCAGTCTGGCGCGGTTGAGGTGAAAGCGATTGCTCGCGAAGCCGGCGCCCGCACCAAAATCGCCGTACATGCGGTTGACGAACACATCGACCCAGTTGGATCGCTCGTCGGACAACGCGGAGTGCGTGTTTCGACCGTCATGAGCGAGCTCGGTGGAGAAAAAATCGACATCATTGAGTGGTCTCCTGATCCAGCGCTCTTTATCGAGGACGCGCTCTCACCAGCGGAAGTGATGCACGTGACCATTAAAACCGAACCAAACGAAGCAGCGGGGGACCGCGGCCACGCGGTCGCGGAAGTAGCTCCCGAACAGCAGTCGCTGGCGATTGGCCGCGGCGGTCAAAACGTGCGACTGGCCGCCAAACTGACCGGCTGGAAAATCGACATTGTTTCAGCCCAGACCGGCGAAGAACTCGCGGAAGCCAGCGCTGATGGCAAAGTCGACCTCGAAGCGCCGCTCACTTCACCGGTCGGTGAAGACGTCGACGTGCTTGAAAACGAAGACGCCACTACCATCAAGCCAGAACTCGCCGTCGAGGATGAAAAAACCGGCGACCGAGACACGACGCCTGACTCTGAAGAAGAAGATGAAATCGACACCCCCGAAGAAGCCGAAGCCAAACTGAAATAAAAAGAAACGCCGATGGGTTACCATCGGCGTTTTTTGTAGTTTGCGAGGACAGCGACACCTTCGGCTGACTTTGTCGCGCCAAACATGGTTGGGTAATCTGGATAACGTCTCACTAGTCGATTGCGCAAAGCGATCTTTTCATCGGCTTTGAGATATTTCGAGTACTTGAGACGGTAAAAGACGTCGTACAAGAAGCAACCTTCATCGCTGTGTGGGTATATCCTCTTGCCCTCGGTATCAAGGAGCTCGATCACCGCTAGATCTTGCGTGCGTGACCGCCCGCAGATACGGTTTGCCGCCCCGAGCACCGACTTGTCATGGCCTTCGGCGCGGATAGCGATGCGAAAAAGCTTCAGTAACTCACTGTCGTTCACAACGGATTCTCCTTATAAATGAAGAGCTGATTCGCTAGCTACAATACAATAAGAAATCTAATTTGCAATAAAAGGCCGAGCGCGCAACGCTCGGCCATACTACTCCAAACGCCCTAGTCCCAGTCGCCGATCTGACGAAATTCCCGCTCAAGCACATGCACGTCAGCTTGAGCAAGAAAACCTTGATTTGCTACTCCGTAGAGAGCAACCAGCATATATTTCGGAGTCACCGACTCCGGGTCTTCTCGAAACTTTTGCGCGCCGACTTTTCTCATCAGTCGCAGAGCCGCTTCCGCAGAAGCGATGGTCTTGCCAACCACTCGTTCGGCCGCTTCCTCGGCACAATCCGCCTCCAGATAGGAGTACATAGCGAGTTCAAGATCTCGCACTTTGCTATCCTCGTCGTATATGACGTTCATTGTTTCCTCCAAGATCAAAAGCTAACCGATACTCTACAACACTTGGATTTATTTTCAAGTTACAATGTGCCTTGGTATATTTCTATCGTACGGTAGTATACTGGAGCAACCATTTAATATTTTATACATCACCCATGAATCTACTACACGATATTCCCGCTGGTACTGCGGATGAGATGAATGTCATCATCGAGATTCCAAAGTTCTCGAAAAATAAATACGAGATAGACAAGGCGACCGGCATCATTGCGCTTGATCGGGTCATGCACACGGCCCAAGACTATCCCTTTGACTATGGCTTCGTGCCGCAGACACTCTTTGACGACGGAGACGCGCTTGATGTGGTGTTGTTGACCACCTATCCACTAGCACCGGGTATTTTGGTGAAAGCTCGACCGGTCGCGATCATGGAAATGGAAGACGGCGGCGAACGCGATGACAAAGTGGTCGCCGTACCCGTCGATGACCCGCGGTTTGATGATGTAAAAGATCTGGCTGATCTAAACAAGCACTTTATAAAAGAGATGTCGCATTTTTTTGAGACATACAAAAAAGTACAGAACAAAACAGTGAAAGTCGGCGCCTGGCACGGAAGCCAAGAAGCGAAAGTTGCCTTTGAACAAAGCCGAAAGATGTACGATGAGAAAAAATAAGACTTGACGCTTGATGTGCATAGCGCCGCTTAGACATTCGTCTAAGCGGCGCTATACTTTTTGCATACCCTGTAATTGCATTTTGTTATGAAGCCATACATTGTACCGTTGTATTTGTTTTTTATCGTTGCCTTACTAAGTGTCGGCGCTTCAATGGCTTTTGCCGACGATGATGAGCTCGAACACGACGAAACGGCTTTGGCTGACGAGCGAAGAGACGGCATACAAGAAAACATTACCGAACGCCGCGCCGAGCTCCACGAGCGTGTGCAGTCCCGCATTACAAACCTGGCCGCCAATGTCAGCAACCGTATGGACGGCGCGACATCTCGCCTGCAAAACATTATTGATCGCCTGGAAGCAAGAATCGCCAAGCTCAAAGAAAACAACATCGACACGTCGGCCGCCGAATCGTCTCTCTCCGATGCGCAAGCGTCGTTAAGCGAGGCAACGACACTACTTGCAACAATTGACGAACAGATTGCAAACGTGGTTGGCTCTGAGGACCCAAAAACTGAATGGCAGGAAGTGCGGACAACCTTTGCTGCCATCCACAACCACATTAAAGAAGCGCACCAGCATTTACGGAGCACCGTCGCCGCTCTTAAAACATCACTCGAGGATGCGGCGGTAGACCGTGGGGTAAGTGAGGCGGTGCGAGCCGAACCAACCGAAGAGGAGCCAACAGAATCAGAATAAGTTACTTACTAATCGCTATCACTATGGACGAAAACAAAAAATCAGTACACACGCCGCGCTTTGAAGGCGAAAAGATGAAAATGCCAGAAAACAGCAGTGTCACGCCGGAAGCGCCGCAAAAATCTTCGGTGACAAACGGCCCGGTGTTATTTATGCTGGCGGTCATTCTGTTGGTCATTCTGGGCGGACTGTACTATTGGTTTACCACTCTAAACACCGCTCCGCTACCCGAACCGCTCCCAGTGGAACGTCCCACGCCAGAACAGAACAACGAACCGGAGAGCACCACGGCTGAAGCACAAACGGACTCGTTTGAAGTCGTGAGCACGTCAGATGAGCTCTCAGCCATCGAAGCCGACCTCGAGAGTACACAGCTTGATTCGCTCGACACCGAGCTTCAAACCATTGATGCGGAACTTGACGCCAATGTGGAGTAGGTGATAAGGAAAGAAGTAAAAACGGCGAGTCCCAAAGGGACTCGCCGTTTTCAGTTGCAATTTATTTTTAGTTGCGTACACTAGCCGCACTATGTCACATTCACACGCGGTAGATTTCAAAAAAGCATTTACCATCGAAGAATTGGCCGACTCACAGGTCAAAATTTCCGGCGAATTGCCGCTGGTCGAACTCGAGAGCGAGCGCCAAGCCGCGCTCGTGGCGCTCGGAAAAAATGTCACCATTGACGGCTTCCGTAAGGGCAATGTACCGCAAGCGGTACTTGAGAAACACCTTGGTGAAATGACTATTCTTGTGGAAATGGCTGAACGCGCGATCGCCCACGCCTACCCGCACATTCTTGAAACACACAACATCGACGCCATCGGCCAACCCAAAATTGAGATTACCAAAATCGCCAAAGGCAACCCGCTCGGCTTTAGCGCCACGGTGGCGGTCATCCCAAAGTTTGATCTGCCTGACTACAAAAAAATCGCCCAAGGCATCAACACGGCGCGCAAAAGTGACGAAGTCGATGAGGCAGAACTTGAAACCAAAATCCAAGATATTCTCAGGCAGAAAGCCGCCTATGAAAAGCTCCAAGCCAAAGCCGCTCAAAAAACTGATGATTCCCTCCCCGACCTTCCCACTCCCGAAACCGCCGCGCCGATAGTGCTGACGGACGAGTTGGCACAATCGCTCGGGAAGCCGGGGCAATTTGAGAACATAGCGGATTTTAAACAAAAGCTCCGTGAACACTTGGAAATTGAAAAAAAGACTGACAACGCCGCCAGTCACCGCGCCACTATCACTGACGCAATTATAGAGGCGACCGCTGTCACCTTGCCCAAGATTTTGATTGACTCTGAGATCAGCCAAATGTTTGCCCACATGCAGGAAGACCTCGATCGCGCCGACTTGAAGATGGAAGATTATCTCACCCATATCAAGAAGACCAAAGAGGAACTTGTCGCTGAGTGGACACCAGCGGCCGCCAAACGAGCGAAACTGCAACTACTACTGAACGAAATTGCTCGCGCCGAAAAAATTACCCCAGACGTGGAAAAAGTCGAGGCACAAACGAAGGAGTTGCTTGAACGTTTTAAGGATGCCGACCCGACGCGGGTGAAACTCTACGTGGCTTCGGTGCTCATGAACGAAGACGTGATGCAAAAGCTCGAAGCGATGTAAGCTCGTTGGGTGATCCCCACACGCCGCTTCGTTTCGAAGCGGCGTGTTTTAGACTGTTCATTTTTGCAGTTTTTGGTACCATGGCCGAGTACTAACTTTTTGAAATTGATATATGGAATTTAAACAGACACAACACGAAACCCCAACCAGCAACTACCTCGTGCCGATGGTGATTGAAAAAACCGTTGGCGGCGAACGCGCCTTTGACATCTTTTCTCGCCTTCTCAAAGAACGCATTATCTTCATTACCGGCCAGATTGAAGACCATATGGCCAATCTGATCGTAGCCCAGCTTCTTTTTCTTGAAGCGGAAGATCCAAAAAAAGACATCTTCATCTACCTCAACTCCCCCGGCGGAAGCGTCACGGCTGGCCTTTCCATTATCGACACCATGCACCACATCAAACCAGACGTGGCGACGGTGTGTGTCGGCATGGCCGCCTCGATGGGTTCGCTTATCCTCTCGCAAGGCGCCAAAGGCAAGCGTTTCATTTTGCCGAACGCCGAAGTGATGATCCACCAACCCTCCGGCGGAGCGTACGGACAGGCCACCGACATCGATATCACCGCGAGACACATTATCAAAACTCGCGACCGTCTCAACAAAATGCTCGCGAAAGCGACCGGCCAGAAGCTCACCAAAATCGAGCAAGACGTCGACCGCGACTTCTTCATGGATGCTGAAGAAGCCAAAACCTACGGTATTGTCGACGCGATATATAAGTAAAAAGAAGAGCGCCGCAGGCGCTCTTTGTAGTTCTTGTTGGTATTGCCTCGGTTATGCCGCCCGAATGAGCAGTTCTTGCACGGTTGGACTATAAAAAGACGAAAGGACTTCATCTTCATACAGTTGACCTAGTGTTGAAAGACGAATGCCGTTCTTGCTTCCGTCTCTGAAGCGCTCCAGTAATCCCAAGCTTAGCAACTTGGAGCGTAAATTTCTGTAGTGCTTTGCTTGATTGGTGGACGAAAACTCACCAACTTCGGACAGTAGTATGCCTGTGCGCAAGCTGGTCGCGTGGGCAGCGGCAAGATACTCATTGTAATTAAGCGCAAGTGCACTCCCGACAGCGTCTTGACCAGTTTGCATTCGACGCATGTACTCGCCAATGTCGGTTACGTTACGGAAGAATACTCCCTCCGGAACAGTGAACCAACGCGGATAGGGCCGCATGTCGACATGTGAATACGCCGACGCGCCGAGTCCTAGAAGATTATTCGAAACGGACGTTCGAATTTTCTTGAACGGGTCGATGTACTGTTCGCTTTGTACAAAGCGGTTACCATCGACCTGCGAATACCCCATTTCTGTCAACTGTTGCCAAAGCAACATTCGGCCAAACAGGGTTTCTTCTTCAGTCTCGAAATCAATACTCTTTTGCGCGTCATTGAGCCACGCTCCTTGCGGCCGACTCGCAAATCGTCCGTGATACCAAGTGATATGCGGCGGTCGCAGTTTTTCGAGCATTTGGAGATTGTGCCAAACCTCATCTTTATTGCCTTTGTAAAGAGACTGGATGAGGTCCAGATTCCAATTGTCGAAATAGCGAGACACAGTTTCACAGGCTTGCACCAGGACATCTTGCTTGTAGCCCCGAGCAGCTCGGCGTAACACCTCGTCGTCAAACGACTGGCCGCCAAAGCTCAGTCTGGTGACCCCGTGTGCTTTCAGCGCTTTAAGCTTCGTCGGCCCATCGACTGCGGTGATAGTAAGCGGACTGCCCTCGACGCATATTTCAGCGTTTGGCAAGACCGAAAATTTTTGCTGCACATGTTCCAAGAGACTAATGAGTTGTCCAGTCTCCAGAATCAGTGGAGTGCCGCCGCCTATATAGATCGAGTTGATAGTGGTTTCTTCTCCATTAAGTTGAACCGACCAATCGTCGATTTCAGCTGCAAGGGCTGTAAGATAGTCGTTGACCATTTCGGCTCGACTGGGCGGGCTACTGCTTTTGCCCCGATAGTTTCGCACCGCATAATGGCAGAACGAACACTTCGTTTCACAAAAAGCGATGTGGATGTATAAACTTGTGCTTTCACCGAAATAGATTGGATGAATGTCGTCGTTTGGCTCCAGCTTTTGAAGTGAATTGAGTGGTGGATACGTCACCACCGAGTGACTTCCGCCCAAAATCGTTCGTTGGATGGAAATACCGGCATCGTGTAGGTCGGACAGTCGACCAGGAATACCAAGTTGTGAAAGAGCTTCAAACGCGCCCTGAAACGCATTCGTTTTACCCATCATTACGCACCTTCCTTTCAGATTTGTATGAGTGGTAATCTGATTTGACAATACAACAAAATATAAGCAAAGTCTAGAGGACTGACTCAAGACTAGCCAGAACTAAATGGAATAACAAAAACAGCCGCTCGACCGAAGGCCGAGCGGCTATGTGTTACCTCCTGACAAGCCAGAAGGCATGATAGAAGTGCCGACCGAGAGACTGGCCGTCCGCACTTTCTACTTCCTCTTCACCTTGCGTGAGACCGGTGAAGCAATTTTTTGCCACTTTATTCCAGTAGCGGGCATGGCTGTCGTAGTCGAAGTATTCCGGTCCTCGCCCACCCACGTAGTCACCGCGAGTGTACGCGTCAGCGAGCGCTGCCTTAAGACAGGGCAAGGCGGCCTCTTCGTACCAACCGGCGTATTGCATAATCCAGACTGGCCGATTCATAAACCAGATGGTAGTTGAACCGGCGCTCCAGTTGCTGTCGACGGTGACGAAGTAGACATCGAGCACCCGCCAATCGTCATGCGTGTACTCGATTGATTTTGAACCGGGTAAGTCGGGTAGAGAACCTTTCACGCAGTCGGCCGCATATCCTTGCCGCATGGCGGCGAAAAAATGCTCCTCTGCCTCCCGAGCAAAGTCAGACCGGCCGACGGCCTGGAGAAACTGTGCCTTTTGTCTATCCATACTCACTCCTCCTTTGTGCTCCTTGCGCTACACTACTACTGACAATTGAAAAGTCCAGCTCATTTTACAAACCCCGAAAACTCGGGTACAGTTCCGGTGTACAACCGTTACGAACGATTAATTTTATAAACCATGCCACCACTCTTATTTACGGTTGCGCTGGCATTTGCTCTGTTTTTGGGACTAGGAGCCGGATACTATCTACGGTACCTCCACGCCCTTTCAAAAAAATCTTCGCTGGAACTCGAACTCAAGAAGCGCACGATTGACGCGGAAGGCAAGGTGATTGCCATCATCGAAGAAGCGGAAAAGAAAGCCGCCATTATAGAACAGGAAGCAAAGCACAGCCGCACACAGCAAGAGGAAAAAATCGAACAAAAAGAAAGCCGACTCAATAAACGTGAGGAGATGCTCGACGAACGACAGATCACCATCGACTCACAAAAAGAGTTGGTGCGCGAAAAAATTGAAGAGGTGAAATCAATTAAAACGCAACTCGACGAACGAACGGGGGAGATAGACAAGAAACTGGCCGAAGTAGCCGGTCTCTCCAAGGAAGAGGCCATAGAACGCTTGGTCGCTGAAGTGAAAATACAGAACGCCGATGATGTGCGCGGGCGGATCGAGAAAATCGAACGAGCGGGCACCGAAGCGTATGAGCAAAAAGCCCAAGATATACTCTTGGCCGCTATTCATCGTGTCGGCAACAATCTGCCGCCAAACATTATGACGGCACACGTCGAGATCCCAAGCGATGACCTAAAGGGCAAGGTGATCGGCAAAGAAGGCCGCAACGTGCGGGCTTTTGAGCGCGCCACCGGCGTCGATGTGCTCATCGACGAATCGCCGGGCTACATTGTCCTGTCGAGTTTTGACCCAATCCGTCGCGAGATTGCTCGCGTGGCGCTTGAAGCGCTTCTCAAAGACGGCCGCATCCAGCCAGCCAAGATTGAAGAGATGGTTGAAAAAGCTCGCACTGAAGTGGCCAAAACCGTCCGCAGCATGGGTGAAAAGGCAGCCTACGAAGCCAACGTGCCAAACCTGCACCCAGACCTTATTATGATTCTCGGTCGTCTTCACTTCCGCACCAGCTACGGCCAAAACGTACTCTGGCACTCAGTTGAAATGTCACACATTGCCGCCATGATTGCCGAAGAAGTCGGCGCTGACGTGGCTGTGGCGCGTGCCGGAGCGTTGCTTCACGACATCGGCAAGTGCGTCAGCCATGAAGTCGCTGGTACGCACGTCGAGATCGGCATCCGTATTCTTGAAAAATATGGCGTTGATCAAAAAGTGATTCTTGCTATGCGCGCCCACCACGAGGAGTATCCGTACGAGACCCCGGAAAGTATCATCGTGCAGGTTGCTGATGCTATTTCCGGCGGCCGCCCCGGCGCACGCCGTGACTCGCTCGAAAACTACATCAAGCGCTTGTCTGACCTCGAAAGCATCGCAACCAGCCTCGCCGGCGTGGAGAAAGCCTTCGCGATTGCCGCCGGCCGCGAGATACGCGTCTTGGTAAACCCGACTGCTCTCAACGACTTTGAAACGAATGCCCTCGCACGCACCATTGCGCTCAATATCGAAGAGCGTCTGCGCTACCCGGGCGAAATTAAAGTGCATGTGATTCGTGAAACGCGAGTGATTAGTTACGCGCGCTAACCTTTCAAGCAAAACTCTGAAATATAACAAAACAGCGGCGGGTTCCTTCGGAACTCGCCGCTTTCCTATCATCAACTAAGTGTGTTGGGAGTAGGTCACTTATGCCTCTGTGCACAAGCTTTTTTACACACCCCCTCTCTAGGCGTATGCTTAGCAGTGGAATGGAGGTGCCGTATGGCCGCTACCTGTACCAACTGTCGAGGCGCCGGCTATGTATTTCAAATGCCATTCAATCCTTTGTTGTTTTGGTTTTGGTGGGTGAATTTTTACCCGTGCAGGTGTGCACGTAGCTGGTAGCGGGGCGAATCCTTTGGATTCGCCCCGCATTGCTTTTTCGTCAAAAAATTCCCTTGTTTGTTCAGAAATTACCCCCTCACCTCCAGCCTGGCAACTGTCGCGGCGATACTTCGGCGTCTTTCTTTAATTTTCCAATTATTATTAGAACACACAAAAAGCTCATGGGTAGTCGTTGCAGCACAAATACGTTGCTATATAATGTTTCGAGCCATTAACGGCGCTGTGCTTGAGTTTTTGCTCACCACACATTTACACACTCTTAGAAAAATAATTTTCTGAAACTATGAACAAAGCAGACATCATCAGCAAAGTCCATGAAGTACTCGGTACTACTAAGGCTGACGCTGAACGAGCCGTCGACGCAGTCTTTGGTGGCATTGAAGCCGCCATGAAAGACGGAAACCAAGTATCAGTCGCAGGGTTCGGTATTTTTGAAGCCAAAATGCGCGCTGCTCGCGAAGCTCGCAACCCTCGCACTGGCGAAACCGTTAAGGTTCCAGCGATGCGCGTACCAAAATTCCGCGCTGCGAAAGCTTTGAAGGATTCAGTGAAGTAAATCCTCCTCTTTCAAGAGGCGGGGCGCTATATATGCGTCCCGCCTTTTGTTTTCCCCACCCCTCTGCCGGAGGCATGATATAATTAACGGGTAGCGGAGGTAAATACGCTATAACGGAAATACGAAGAGTGTTCCTCGTTATTTCCCATCACACCACTTAAGCCCCTAGCCTGGGGCTTTTGTGTTGCATGGCCGTACTACTCGTGCTTAAATGTCCGGCAGAACAAAGGAGCGACACATGATTGAAGGTTTTGCTCGGGCCACCCGTTTCGCCACTCTCATTGCCCGACTAGAACGGTGGCGAGAAGTGCGGCCGCTGATCCACATTGCCACTTGCCCGTACGCTCGGGCTTTGGTACTCGCGATGATAGACGTATGTGTGCATACCACCGAAGTACCTGAAGACCGAAAGCAAACTGTTCTTCAGCACCTGTACCGACTTTTGCACGACCACCCGCCTCACCTAGACCCGCCCCACTCGGCGGGTCTTTTGTTTTAAAAACCACTGTGATTTAATAACTACAGACAAGGGAGAAGAGTATGATGAAAGAGACGACTATCCTTATCGGTTACTCTGGTGTGGTCATTACAGGCTTCTTTATCTTCCTCTGGCTCTTTTTGCATAATCGCCGCGCAGAGAAGCGAAAAAAGAAGCTGTACCAACGATTCAACCGTGCTCACGAGCTACTAAAAAAGTGGCAGCAAGCGAGACCACTTTTAAAACCAGGTGGTTGCTTGTATGCGAAAGCACTGGTTCTTTCCATGATTGCGACCTACCAAGAACTGGTTACCCTCGGACTCAAAGAAGGACCGGAACGACTCGCCTATCTGGAATGTTTGCTCGCACAAACACCCCCACCATCTACCCCGCCGAAATCTCGGCGGGTTTTTATTGAAATATGTGCTCGGTGTGCTAGAATCGTGAAGCTCTCAACAAAATAACCGCGGGTGTAGTTTAATGGCAAAATGCGACGCTTCCAACGTCGAGTCGGGAGTTCGATTCTTCTCACCCGCACATAGGTCTATGTAATTGCTAATTTAGTTCTGTATACTATCAGCGAGTATGTATTGTTATGTGTATATAGTTCAGTGTTCAAGCGGATCATTGTATACAGGCATAACCTCAAATGTTAGGCGCAGAATCGAACAACACAACGGTTTGCGTTGGGGTGGCGCTTTCCACACTAAAATGCACAGACCTGTGTTCCTCCAACACTTAGAGCGCTATCCTACACGCAAAGAAGCACGTCTACGAGAAAAAGAAATTCAGTCATGGAATCATGATGAAAAATTGGAGCTGATTTTAAATACAACAAAAGAGAATATTGTTACTGCTATTTAGCAACTTTTTTATCTTCTCCAAGTTGCTTTTGTAGAGCGCTGACTTGTGCTAAAAGGTCACTGATCATTTGCTGGAGATCTTGTGCGCTCGGACCATCAGAGTTCAAAATTGAATCTATTTTCTTTTTTAAAGAATTGTTTTCTTCAACAAGCTTCTCTTTATCAGCGAGTATACGCTCTGCAAGATCTAATATTTTCTTTTTATTTTCTACTTCATTGTCCTTACTTGCTCTAAGCATTGCCAATTCATTTTTGTTTTTCTCATTTTCCTTCTCTTGTTTTTCTTGCTCCAATCTTGACTGATACATATCCTCAGCCTTTTCCATCACAACAGATCTCACATTTTTCAATTTGCCCTTTGCACCAAAAAAATTAAATTCCTCGATAGAAAAGAATAGATAAGTAAACACTTTTTTAAAAAAGAGAAGTAACAACAGTACTATTGTTGGCCAAATTGTTACCTTTAACAATTCAATGAGTTGATTGAAGCTAGTTTTTGACTGAAAAATTACCAAAAGCACAACCCCAGATAGAGTTAGCAAAACAAAAAGGGGCAATAACCCCAGCACCGATTCAAAAAAACGAGAAAATTTTTTGTATAACCAATCGAACATTGTCTGGTTAGATTATAGCTAGACCATCTCAAATGCAAGCCAAAACCGTTCTGACGTCGTCCCATGGTGCACAATCGAGCCGGAGACAACGCGTCTTGACATTTTTAGAAAAAAACAAAGCCCTGAATTGAATCAGGGCTTTGGTGTTTAGGTTGTCGCACAGTTAGGCGCGGCGAAGCGCGAGCCAAGCCATTGTGAGGTTGAGTACAAGCAGTCCGATGAGGACTATCAGGTACTCGGGGGTAAGTGGCGAACCAACAACCGCCAGCACGATAGCAATCGAAGAAGCGATCCAGAGCCAGGCGGTTCCTTTGCGCTCGTCCCGATTCTGCTTCCAATACTGGAGTACTTGCGGTACAACCGAAATATACGCTGCGAGTATGTACCCAAACAAAGCCCAGACTGACTTGGTCATGACCCAGACCAAGACTGCAAGACCGCAAGCAACCATAGACCACGTCTCGACGTGAGTCCACTTCCAGTCGCCGCGATTGTTGAGCGCAGCGAGGAGGACCAATGTTGCTCCGAGGCACCAGCCGATCTGGATGTACGGTTCGGTATTGCCTGCCGCTAGTACCATAGCCAGTCCGATGTAGTTCATGACCGCGATCATGACCCAGGTCGCCAGATTGACCTTCAATCGAAGAAACTGAATCTGTCCGGCAAAGACAGACGTCGAAAGGAAACCAATGATGCCGCTTGTGATGGTAAGCACTGAGCCAACCACTGTTAACCTCCACGGGTTTTTGGAACAAAATGCTATTCTTATTAAATATGAAAAGATAGGTTTTGTCAACTTTTTTTCAGACTCGTTACGAGGCAATTGCTTCTCGTTTGGTGGCGGCCGTTTTTTATGACAATGCTATACTTTGATCATGAGTTTTTTGACTGATCTTATTGTGGCGGTGCTGGCTGGCTATTTGGCTTTCACCAACTTTCTGGCCGACGGCTTGTTGGCCATATATCCTAGCGAAGATGCGAGCGTGGCAGAGGTCGAACAGGTTGAAACGACTATTTTAGACGAGTTGGCCAAACTGCCAAGCCGCTTTGACGACGTCATTCCAGACATTCTACTTAAAAACAACGCCTACCAGCAGGCGACGGTGATTGGTTCGGAGGGTTTTACCGGCGCCACCACCGACGATCCACTTGAGGCGCTGGTCAACGTTTTTTGTACGCTCACCACCGACGAGTACATTCGTACCACGACCGGCACTGGCTTCTTCATTGACCCGGACGGTATTATTATGACAAACGCTCACGTGGCACAATTTCTCCTTCTCGAAGAAACCGACTCGTTTGGCGAGGCCGACTGTACTATTCGTACTGGCACACCGGCCGCACCCGAGTACCAGGCAGAATTACTTTACCTGCCGCCGGCCTGGGTGGTCGCCAACGCCAGCGTGTTAAATGATGTGGTGCCGCTTGGTACCGGCGAGCGTGACTATGCGCTTCTTTATGTGAGTGCGCGTGTCGACGAGGAGCCGCTACCGGCGAAATTTCCCGCGCTCGACTTTGACAGTGAGTTGCTGCCGGTTTCGACCAAAGATGAAGAAGTGGTGGCGGCCGGCTATCCAGCCGCTGATCTCATTAAGTACGGACCGAGCGCCGACTTGCTACCGAAAAAGGCACTCACCACCGTCTCCGAACTGTATACCTTTGGTTCAAATTACGCTGATGTGTTCTCTATTCGCGGGAGCGACGTTGGGGTTGAAGGAGCCTCGGGCGGACCGATTGTGAATACTGACGGTGAGGTGATCGGCATGATCGTCACCCGTGGCGACGATGAGCTTGACGGAAGTGGCAGCTTGCGGGCAATTACCCTTTCGCACGTCGATCGCACCATCTTGCAAGAAACTGGCTTTTCGCTCGCCGAAAATCTAAACGGAAATTTGGCCTTTCGTTCACAGATATTCGCTGAGACGCTGGCACCGTTTTTGGTGGGGATTTTGGAAGAAAATAATTAGACATGAAAAAGCGCGCCCGAAGGGCGCGCTTTTTAGATTATTTTTCGTGGTGTCAAATAGAATTGCGGATGTCGGGGATGATTGGTCGGACTGGTGTGACGGGTGTGATGTCGGTCTTAACTGATGTTTCGGAAGTACTCACCGTGGAAGTGGCCGTTGTGGTAGCCCCGACACTCGCACTGTCTTCTGTACTTGAACTGGTCGAAGTTGAAGCAGTCGTTTCGGTATCGGTCGCGTCTGTGCTGGTGGCTACTGTGCTCGTACTGGTGGTGGCGTCAGATGCTTCTTCCTCTTCTACCTCTGGTTCTGGTACAAAGTCGAGCACAGCGATGGCGTCTTCTCCAAGCGCAATGACTTCTTCAGCGATATTTTTGGCTGCTTCAAGCTCGGTGGTCGATGCAAATTGAGCCTTAAGCTCATGCATGCGTTCCAGCGTCACCGCTACCTTTTCAGAAATTTCTACTTCAGTTTCCACTACCAGTCCTGCTTCTACCATTTCAATGTACTTGTTGATATCTTTGTTATACGAGTCGATTTGTGATTGCGTCTCCGCTTCAGTGAGTTCGATAGGCACAAGGCTTTCGAGAGCCACCGTTTCACTTACCTCAATTTCAGTCATAAACACAATGAGCTTCTGTGTCCGCTGGAGCGACGCCATGAGCTTTTCGCGCGCCTGTACTTCATCTTTTTCTCGCAACTCAATGGCGCCGGCAATGTTTCGCTCGACGTCCTTGATACGTCGTCTCACGTCGGTAATCTCCTCCTCGTCCGCTTGCGTCGACAAAGTATTCAAAAGTTCGTAGGCGCGGGTAGTGTTTTGTTCTACTCGGGCAATAATTTTGTCGTAGGCTGGTAGTGAAGTACTGCCAACCGCTTCTGGTCTTGCCAAAGATTCATCAACAGCGCTGGCCAAAAGCGACGTGGTGTTTTCTTCGCTCACATCGGTGCCAATAGAAAGCAACGCGGCGGCCTCAACTTTCTGATCTTCTTTAAGCGCTACCGCTTGCACCTCAAGCGCAGTGTCGAGAGTCACCGCCGCGAGCGTTGCATCGTCGGCATCTTCGGTACGCAATTCTTCAATGCTTTTCCGGGCGCTCTTGGTGTGGGTGCGGACGGCTTCGGCCATTTCCGCTTCAACTTCTTCGGTCAAACGGCCCTCGCTCGCCAACAGCCGTGCTTCGGCGATTCGGCGATTGACGCGCTCGGTCTCCCATTCTACTTTTTCGTAGGTGTCGAGCGCCAGCGTGCTGCGAATTTCTTCATTAAAACGCACCTTGATGGCGTATAGACCATCACCAGGTACAGACTTTTCAGCCGCGAACGGTAGCACGACGAGCGTAATCACCGCCGCTGCGCCGGCCACGCGAGCGAGCAGTGCCGCCGGAATTTTGATCATGCGGTATGGCTCACTCTGCAGTACGGCCGCTGATCTGGAAACTTTCCCCTTTTGCGGCAATGGGTGGTACTCCATATACGAAAGCAACCGCTCACGCAGTTCTCGCTTTTCAGCCATCCGAAGCTTTATGGATTCGGCTTTTTTATAAAATTGTTCGCTAAAACGTTTCATGTGTGATTGGTTCGTTTTTTTTCAGCTGCGTCTTGTGCTTGCTCGATCTTTTGGCGCAAGAGCTTCAGGCCACGGTGGATGCGGACCGAGATGACATTTTCAGTCTCTTCGACCAACTCGCTGATCTCGCGCGGCCCGAGTTGGTCGACGAAGCGAAGAATGATGACTTCCCGATATTGATCTGGAAGCTCGGTCAAGAGTTCGAACGCTTTGCGCCCATCTATGGTCGCCGCGAGACTTTCGGCAGTGCTCTCGGAAAGTCCGTCAAACGAACCTTCATCTACCCCCTCTACCTCAAGAAGCGCGTCGAGGGATACCTCTTTGCGTCTTCGGTACTCGTCGATAATGAGGTTGTTGAGCACTTTATATAAAAAAGGCCTGAAATTATCGACGGAATACCCGCCACGCAGATACGACCACACTTTCGTGTACGTATCGTGTACCAGGTCGACCGCCTTCTCACGGTTACTGACTCTTAGTTCAGCGTGCCGAAAGAGCGCATCGCTATAGTCCTCAAACGCTTTCAAAAAACGGTCTTCCTGGGTACCTCCTTTGTCGCTGTCTGTATTACGAGCGGCCATGTGGTAACCATTATACGTGAAGACGCTCAAAACAGCATTTTCTTTCAACGCGCCAGGGGATTCTGCTTTAAACACATGAATAAAGGGGGCGCGGCTTCGCCGCGCCCCCTTTACAATCCTCCCTTTCCACAGTACTATCCCATCGGATTTGGGCAATCCTGCCCACTGTTGCTTCGTAAGAAAGGAAACGAACTTGGACATTCTGAATCGTGAATTGGTTGAAACTGCCTTCGGCATCGTAAAACCAATGATTGAGGAATTCCTCAAAAACCAGCAACCGAATGCGTCTGGTTTAGCGGTTGTTGTTACCACGACCAAAGTCATCGACGGCGGCCTTTCGAAAGGCGAACATCTACTTTTCCACCCTTTTGGAGATCGCACCAAATGGCGAGGAGAGTTTGGTGGTATCGCCGCATCAAAGGCAGCTTTGTCAGTACGGACTGGCAGAAATTCTGCCGACCTAGCCCCGCACTACCGCATGACCGGCGATACCATACACTCTGGTTCGGTTGTACTTGATGACATCGTGGTCGCCTGTTCGGGAATCAAACCGTACTACGATGAAATGATTTCGATGTGGCTGGCTGCCACTATCAAAGCGCTGGCAAAAGCTCGATTCGACGAGGTACGAGGCCAGATAAAGGATTTCATAGAGTAAGGAACGTAAGGCCTACATGAAGCCGCCCACTTTATAGATGGGCGGTTTTTTATACAGTTCTAATTTTTTCCAACAACTCGGGGAACTTTTCGATTAGGAAGTGGTTTTTGTTTTCAAAAGTGATGAATTCTGCTTGCGGAATAGCCGCCGCGTACTTTTCGCCATGCGAAAACGACACCACCGGGTCGTCTTTGGAGTGCATAATAACGATTTTTTCAGCCTTTTTCTGCAACTCCCCTACTCTACTCGTATCAAATTCAAAATCGCCGCCGTCCTCGCCGCTTTCATCTTCCGGTCTACGTTCAAAGGGCGCAGCCAGTAAAAATAACGCTTTCACATCAAATGGGAAGCTGTTTTCAACAAGGTATTTTGCTAAAAAGTATCCTCCTTGCGATGCGCCCACCAAAATAATACCATCATGGAGGTATTCAAAATGTCGCTCAAACCATATTTTCCACTCAAGGTACTTGGCGTTTTGTTTATTGGGCATGGTTGGTGTAAACACCTCAAAGTTACCGCCTAAATCTTCACGCAGTGTTTTGCTCCAACGAATTATAGGTTCTGCATCTGGCAGATCTCTAATTGGGATTGTCAGCAAATATTCAAGAAACTTATTGTAATCCGTAAACGAATCTGCACCATGGATATAAAAAACCTGCTGTTTCATGCAGGATAGTATACCACTTGAAATTTACTGTGATGAAACATACAAAAACTTTATTCATGCTCGCCTTTTTCACATGCAGGTGGTATGATTTTGCGTCTCTATTTGCCTGGATGCTGTAGAATAGAGAGACAAAAAATTTAAAGGCCTACATAGCAAACAATCGGAGTGTAGCATAGTGGTAGTGTACGCGGTTTGGGGTTGTCTGTTCATTTCATAGCCTATTGCGCTAAGTCGGGGTGTAGCATAGTGGTAGTGTACGCGGTTTGGGACCGTGTGGTCCGGGTTCGATTCCCGGCTCCCCGACTTAGCCTGAAAGGCTATGAAATGAGAAGACAACCAACAGTTTGGGAAACTGTTGCGGCTTTGAAGAAGGTGTGGTCCGGGTTCGATTCCCGGCTCCCCGACAAAATAGAGCTGTCCAGATTTTCTGGGCAGTTTTTGTTTTGCGGCCGGGATCGCAGGCCTTTTGAGTCACTTTAGAAGTGAAACGAACTAAAGTGGCCAACCTGCTTGTGTGCCAGATTTTTACGATGTTTCACGTGAAACGAACGCTAACCTGTTTCATGTGCAACCAAAGGTTCACGCTGGAAGAAAACGAGATTTAGTCAAAGATCACATTTGGAAGATACTTCGCAGTGGCGTATTTTTCACGTGGAACTATGCGAACAGCCAAAATGTCGATTTGCCACTCTCCATTATAGTTATTTTCCATTACCCAACTTTCAATGGCTCGATTCATTCGTTGGATCTTTTTAAAATGAACATTTTCCTCCGGCCGCCAAGTTCCATGTGAAACTGATTTTTTAAGATCGGCCTTTGTTTCATATGAAACAGTTTTCACCTCTACAAAGTGTAGTATTGGCTTGCTTTTGGCTGTTTCACGTGCAACTATATCAATCTCACCCCACTTTTTGAGGTAGTTTTCCTGCAGAATCGCAAAACCTTTCTTTTTGAGATATCTAGCGGCAATTTTTTCGCCAACCGCGCCGATTTGATTCTTTTTGCCTTGCTTTTCAGACTGTTTCATGTCGAACGTTTCACGTGAAACTTTTAAATTAAAATTCGGTACATTATAAAAACGAGTGCAGGCATAGGTAGGAAACGAGCCGTACTCTCATAAAGGACATTAAAGGTCATTTGTCCTTTATACACATGTTCACACTGTTATCCACAGCACTGTCTCCTCATTTTACCATACAAAAACCCGCGCCTAGAAGCGCGGGTCGATAACTCAGATGAGAGCAAAAGAAAAGTTGTCCGGAACATCTCCAACTCGGGAATAGCGGCCAACTTGGAATAGTCCACTCTTCCACTTCGAGCTTGTACCCCGATACCAATACATCGTTCGAGCAAAGCGCCCGCCATGTTCGTCGACATATTGAGATCCCAAAAATACCAAGTAACGTGTACCCCCAACCTCATGGGGGATTTTTAAGCGAGAAAAGAACTCTGGAAGTGCGAATTCTCCCGACATAAGAGCGTCAAGCACGTTGGCGTTGGCTGACTCTTTGTAGGGCCATCGTTCTAAAATCACCGGACTCACCATAGCCATCCGCGTGGGGTGCCACAAAAGAGTTGTAGAGAGCGCGTAGTGCCGACGCAATTCAAGTGGGTAATCTGTCGGCGAGGGCATGACTTTGAGTTGAATTTCTTGTTTCTTTGTTAGATTGGCGGCTGGTTTTCTTAAGTAAAAGGACATGTAACTCCTCCCGAAGGTTGCGTGAAGCATTCTTCCGCTATCATTGATGTAATTATCAACTTTGTCAACAGAAACTCATGGACGCATTAAGTCGGCATTTCAAAATATAGTATGATGGAGTTCATGAATCGCTCATCGTACGTCTTGCATGAAACTGACGTAGTAGTCGCTACGGTTGATCAACCATACGTGCTTCGACTGCGTGATCTGCCCGACGACGAAAAACCGCGCGAAAAACTCATAAAATACGGTCCGGATGTTCTTCGCACCAACGAACTCCTGGCGATTGTGCTCAATGTTGGCACACGAAAAGAAGAGGTGCTTACTATGACAAAACGTATTCTGAACGAATACGGTGAACAGCCACTGGCTCAAGAGCGCAATGTGAAGCGTTTGATGGAAGAACTGGCGCTGCCGGAGACCAAAGCGTGCCAGATTGTTGCTTGCTTTGAAATCGGGCGGCGGTTTTTTGACCGCGGAACCGGCCGTGCGCTCACTATTCGCACCCCCAAACAAGCGTACGCCTACCTTAAAGATATGCATGACCTGCCCAAAGAACACTTGCGTGGTCTCTATCTCAATCATCACTATCGACTGATCCACGACGAAGTGATTTCGATTGGAAGTTTGACTGCCAATATCGTGCATCCTCGCGAAGTGTTCAGGCCAGCGCTCGAGTACGCTGCTTCGGCAGTGATCTTGGCCCATAATCACCCTTCCGGTAGCACAAAACCAAGCGTCGCCGACCGTGCCATTACGAAGCAATTAGCCGCGGCCGGACAACTAATCGGCATTGAGCTACTTGATCACATGATTATTGGAAAACAAGGTTTTTCCAATATACCTCTGGCATAAATGAACTATGTACACACAAACTACACAACCCTCGATCATTAGTCTGGATAACGTACAACGCTTCCCCGTGTGGCTCTTGCGGGAAGAAACCGACGGGGAAGAGTTCAGCGAGGATAAGGTGGCTGAACGTTTTCAGAACATTCACACGTTTTTTCTTCAACAGCTACACACGCTTACCACTACAAGCACAACGACGAACCCGCCGAATGAGAAAGAGCTCCATTTTACCCTTGATGCATTGATACAAACAAAAATACTGCTTGATACGATTGAGGAAGGAAGGTGAGTGTGACAAGCCAAGTTGTGTTCAAAGCTTTGTGGTCAGATGCGAAAACTGACCAGCTAAAACACGAGCGTAGCTACCACATCTCTATTACGCTTTTGACATTACTATAAACATTTAAAGAACATTCGAGTGTGGCTGGACGACATTAGAACTTTTATTCTCCATCCGAAAGTGCTTCGGCTTCACTGATAAGAGTCGTGTAGAGAACATCATTGCCTTTGCGTAGTGCTTGATCCGCAGCATCAAAGTATGCCTCATGTGCCGCTTTGACAAGGCCCGCGTCGCGGTATATTCTCGCCACTTGTACACTGAGGTTTAAAGTGTCCTTATCTGTGCGGGTTTCTTTCTCTTTTCGATCAAGCCACGCATGAAATACGGACAAATCATTGGGATTTAGTTTCAGAGAAGACACTACTTCTCGTACTTCCTGTGAGAGTCTTTGTAGACGCTCAAAACCGCCTTCTCCTGATTTCGACATCAGTAAAGTATACCATTTCCAGGTCTAAGCCTGATAGTTGAGAACCAATTTCGGGGCCTCGCGTTCCCTAACCCATGTGCGCCAGAGAGAATCGGTCACGAATAAATTTCTTCAGAAATTTTTCTCGACCCCACCTCGCCGACAAGCCCTCGCTCCGCTCGTCTTGTGTACCGGCTCCGGTTTTCGATTCTCTCTGACTCGCTACATACGGCAACGGCCTCGAAACTAGCGTTTCGAGGCCGGCCATCTGTGCGGCCAGAGAGAATCGAACTCTCGACTAATCCTTGGCAAGGACTCATTATACCACTTAACCATGGCCGCAGTATTTACTTTGAAAAATCTTTCCGTACCGGCCCAACCAAGCGATTGAACGCACGCCTCAAAACCGTGTTGCCGATTATAGTATTTCCGACGTCTTAATGCAATGTTCTTTTTAAGAATCGCCCTCGATCATTTCTCCGACGACATACAGGGCTCCTTGTGAACCAACGATGGCACTGTGCGGAGCACCGACCGGTACATCAAAGCGTTCGCCGGCTTTCACTTCTTTCTTATCTCCTGAGAAATCAAAGGTTACTGAACCGTCGGTAATGAAAATAGTGACTTTGCCCTTGTGGGTGTGTGTCTGGTAGATCGTTCCTGGCTTATCTTGCCACTCAAAAACATGCGTAAAACCTTCGTCTTCAAGTATTTTGATAAAACGTTCAGAAAGTTCCATAGCTACAGTATACAAAAAAATAAAACGCCGTTGGTCACATCTGTGACCAACGGCGCGTAATGAAAACTGCTTCCCTTGGGAAAATCAGACCGCTCTCTTTTTCAACGGTTGATAGGCTAGAACATTGTGGTACGCACAATATGATTTTTTACCACTGCGAAGCAAGCCGCAATACCGAAAATTTGGCTTGGTGGGGTCGCCGATCGGCCAACTGCAGTTATTATCAGTCAGATTCCCGATTGAAACATACTGCTCCGGGTCGATCGTAAATTCAAGACTGACTTCCTTTGGGAAGGACACTACGTTACTTGGAGGCACTAGTGTCATTTTGGCGCGAGCCACTTCGGTTTTTTGATCCTTGTACTTACGTAAACCAGCCGGAAGTGCCCGCTTCGGCAACCCAAGCCGGCGCACCTTGCCAATGACTCCATTTTTCGTCACACCGCCAAGTTTTTCGGCAATACGTGCAGATGAGAGTCCATCTGCCCAATACTGCTTCAGCAATTCGACTCTTTCACTACTCCAACCCATTTGTGATCCTCTCTTTAAAGAACGGCTGCTTTTACGGACGCAAAAACAGGGTTGTAGTGTACGTCGAATGTATCGATATGGCAAACTGCAGATACATAAACTGCCACGGTCTCTTTTGGACCGTGGCAGGAGAAATTTAGCGGGATGCGGGGTTGTGCACGAAGCGGCCGACCGTTCGCGGCGGGCCAGACCGCCGCCGCGCTGGTTGAAAAGCCCTCTCCGCATGCAGAGCACAATACGAACCCCGACCGCCGGCGGTCGACTGACCGCAATAGTGAAAGTCGTCTGTGAAGGGGTCTCCGAGTGGCCAGCAACATTGTTCTTGAGCAGTTTTCAGTGGATTCGGGCCGACGTCGTCGGTGAGATTGCCTGAAAAAATATCGGTGAGCCGCTGTATTTCCTTGCGCGTGTCGGCGTCAGATGCCTTTATAGCATTTGAAAATGCTCGGAGCGATGCTGGGGCGGCGCGACCCTTAAGTTCGAGCCGTTGCACCTTACCAGTGACAGCATTTCGCGTCACACCTCCTAGTTTACCGGCAATTTGCGGTGCTGAAAGACCGTCTGCCCAGTACTTTTTAAGGAGCACGACTCGTTCTTCATTCCATGCCATTGATGCCTCCGTGGCTTGTGAACGTAAAGTCACTACCGAAGTAGTACCCTTAGTGTACGACACAGTTGACCGAAACAGAACGTAACACCTGTGCGAAACATAAGGTTGCAACTGAGTCAATTTCGGGCACTTTACTCCAAAATTCAGACATAGAAAATTTCGCTTCAGTCCGGCTTTCGAGTTTGCTCCCAGCAATGCCCGGCCATCTCAAAAAATCCAGCATGGAGCTGGACTTTTTAATATGGTGCACCTGCCAGGACTCGAACCCAGAACGACTGGTCCGAAGCCAGTTGTGATATCCATTTCACCACAGGTGCGTTTTGTGTTCGACATGATACGCGCAAAAAGAAGAAAGCGCAACGCATTTCTGCTAGAATGGCAGGATGAAGATTTCTCAGGTGCGCATACCCGATGAGGTGAAGCGTGTGTCTGACACACTCGAAAACGCTGGTTTTGAGGCCTATTTGGTCGGCGGCTGTGTGCGTGACCTCATCCGGGAGGTCGGGCCAAAAGACTGGGATCTGACGACACCCGCCCGTCCCGAAGATATTCAAAGACTCTTTCCGGAACACTACGCAAACAATGACTTTGGTACGGTTGGTGTCAAAACTGAATCGGAAGACGCGCGCCTAGCGGTAATAGAGGTGACGCCCTACCGAGCCGAAAGCGGTTATAGCGACTTGCGCCGCCCAGATACGGTGACGTTTGGGGTGACGCTTGAGGAAGATTTGGCGCGGCGAGACTTCACCATCAACGCGCTGGCGTATCGTTTGAAAGACCAAAAAATCGTTGATCTATATGGCGGGATTGCTGATTTGGCCGCCAAGCGCCTCCGCACGGTCGGGGCCGCTAGTGATAGGTTTTCTGAAGATGCGCTCCGGATGATGCGGGCGGTGCGCTTGGCGGCCGAGCTCGGCTTTGTGATCGACACCGACACCATGGCCGCCATTTCGCAACATCACGCACTCATAAAAAAAATCGCGGTTGAGCGTATTAGTGTGGAGTTTCTGCGTATTATCGACTCTAAAGAACCGATGAAAGGTATTGTTTTTCTCGAAAAACTTGGCCTTTTGCAACACGTTCTGCCTGAACTCCTCAACGGCATTGGTTGCGAGCAGGGTGGAGCGCACGCTTTTGACGTGTACGAACACAACCTGCGCACGCTTCAAGCGGCCGCAGACAAGAACTATCCGCAATTTCTGCGTTTGGCCGCGCTATTCCACGATATTTCCAAGCCAGAAACCAGACGAACGGGGGGCAAGAATAAGCAATACACTTTTTTCGGGCATGAAGTAGTGGGTGCCAAAGTAGCCAAACGAGTCCTGGAACGGCTCAAAATACCACGTGAAACCATTGACATAGTGGTGAAGTTGGTACGCTGGCACATGTTTTTTTCTGACCCAGATCAAATCACTCTTTCGGCGGTGCGGCGCACGATTGTCCGGATAGGGGAGGACCATATTGAGGACTTGCTCAACCTGCGCGTCTGCGACCGCATCGGCACTGGTCGACCAAAGGAACAACCGTTTCGCTTCCGCAAGTACAAGGCTATGGTGGACGAAGCACTGCGCGACCCGATTTCGGTAAAATTGCTCAAAGTGAACGGGGACCGAATTATGGAACTCTCGGGCGAGAAGCCAGGCAAAAAACTTGGCTGGGTACTCCACGCTTTATTAGAGGAAGCGCTTGAGGACAGTGGTAAAAATACGCCTGAATATATGGAAAAAAGAGCTCTTGAACTGCTCAGACTGCCCGAAAATGAACTCATAAACCTGGCCGAGGCCGGAAAACTAAAGCAGGCTGAAGAAGAGGCAGCGGCTTTAAAGGACATTGCCCGGGAGCACAAGGTGGGATAGTTGTCCTTTATATAGACAGGTTGCCTCGGAATTTGCCTAAGTTGCAGCTCGCCGCCAGTGGATTCTCCCTCGGTAGGTCACGAGTACCGGCTTCGGAATTTGCCCAAGGGTAGAGTATTAAATGGTTGGGTTCGTCCAGCAATTTCAGCTGGGACAAAAGCTGAAATTGGGACGTAAATTCGTAATATGCCCTTTGGGCATTTGCTCATTTAAAAAAAGGCCTGGGGAGTCGAGTGGCAAGCAGTGTGCGCTTGTCGGCCGACTTCCCAGGCCTTTGTGAGCTTGTGTTTGGAGGATTATGGTAATCCTAGATGGCGCCGCTGTGGGCTAACCTTCTTTCCGAAGCTCTACGTTAGTTGTTGGGAGTCTTTTGGTGACAAGGCTCGGTGGTTGTAGCAATGTCTCGACTCCCAGGGGTGGGATGTTATGAACGTTGAGTAATGGATTTTTGTGAAATCCAATTTGGAGGTAATACTCAATTGTTTTATTAATGAACTCTTTAAGAGGTGCCTCCTGGGATTTGCTTGGAAGATTTCCAAGCACATCTCAAGAGACTCCTGCTCGCCCTTTCTGGGCCTGCGTATATACTATGGTTTATAAAGGACAGTGTAAAGGACAACACTGTGCGTAACTGGGGATAACTGTCCTTTATGAAAGACATTTGACCAAATCGTGTTTCGTGTTGTTTTAAATATGCTAAATCTGTGCTCTAAAGCTCGATGTTCACATCAACAGAAACCGGACAATGGTCGGAGCCATACACGTCAGGATGAATACGCGCCTGTTTCACAAATGGTATCAAACTATTTGAGACCATGATGTAGTCAATCCGCCAGCCAACGTTGCGTTCACGCGCCTGAGCAAAGTGTGACCACCAGGTGTAGTGGCCACCTTCCTGATTGAACATTCGAAAGGTATCAACAAAACCGGCAGCGACCATTTCATCAAAACCGGCCCGCTCCTCATCGGTAAATCCTTTTTTGCCACGATTCTCCTTTGGACGGGCCAAGTCTATCTCCGTGTGCGCCACATTAAAGTCGCCGCAGAAGATGACCGGTTTCACCGCTTGGAGCTGTTTCATATAGGAGAGGAACGCCGGGTCCCACTGTTGGCGCATCGGAATACGGGAAAGATCGTCTTTGGCGTTTGGTGTGTAGACTGTACTTATATAGAATGGCTCAAATTCTGCGGTAATAACCCGCCCCTCCTTGGTGGTGTCACCGTAGCTGTCGGTGAGGTTGTACTGTGCCATGATGTCCTCTGGTAGGCCGTTTCGCACCTCAAGCGGCTCGTGTTTGGTAAAAATGGCCGTGCCCGAGTAGCCTTTTTTGTCGGCAGAGTGCCAAAATTCATAATATTGCGGCCAATCAAGGTCAACTTGCTCATGATTGGCCTTGGTTTCTTGAATACACAGCACATCCGGGTCGTGCTCTTTGAGAAACGGCTCTAATTGACCTTTTTTCGCCACCGCCCGAATACCGTTCATGTTCCACGAGTAAATTTTCATACACGTAGTCTAACTGATTATTGGGAAAAGAAAAATTGGTAGCTTGACTAAAAAATACAGCTATTGCACTATGCAGAAAGAGACCGTCAAGGAGAAGAGACGTGGCAGTATTACCACCAAAGGAAAAGTACCCTAGTTCCAACGATTTCAAAGCCAATCTGTCTGACTATATCCAAAAGGTCAGGTATGGTTCACTATCCGAGGTTGTCATCGCTTATAAGCGAAAACCCTCTTTCAAACTGGTTGGCTGCCAGACTGCTCGTGAAAAGGTACCAAGACCGCCCGTAAGGCAGAAAAACCTACCTATCTCCGAATTCAAGCGCGAATTCAACGACTGCCTGAAGTGTTTACTAGAAGGCGACGTTGATGCGTTTGTTCTTACTCACCGCGGAGAAGACGCGGCGCGACTGGTTCGCTATGAGAAAAAGTCTGAATAAACTTTCTCCGTGCCTGTTCCTTAAACCCCGCCCAAATTCTGGCGGGGTTTTATTTTTGGTATACGGATACATTGTAGAAACCGTGAATGAAAGAAAGCGATCGAAGTTGTAAAATTCTTGAAATATGTATTTAATACCTATCAGACATGTGGAGGTATGAATGATGAAAAGAGGAAGCCAGTACAAGATCACCGTGTATAGATAGAGATAACAGGAAGGTTTTTACCAAGTACCGACGCATTGATACGGATGCGGTGACAAAAGCAGCTACTCTGGCGATGAAAGCCAAGATCAACAAACCCGGAATATATGCCTAGAAAACTCACAGAAGATGCTGAACTTAAAGTACTCGAAACTTTTGTAAGAAAAATTTAATGGAATAAAAATGCAACGAGATTTTTTGATTGTACTGCCAGTAGACCCCATGCCGATTGGTACGGTATATCCGACAGGACAACGTATGCCACTCCACTCTACGCTTATGCCGTGGTTTGGTTTAAGCAACACTCTTACGCGTGCATCACTTGAAGAAAAGCTTGGTGAGTTAGCTCGGGGACTCGATATAACACTCATTTCAGACAGACCGGAATACTTCACCGGAGCCGACAACAAGCAAGGCGTCCCTGTCCATGCACTTAAACCAAACGAGACACTCATGACACTGCATCTAGACATTCTCGACTTTCTACACGAGCACCATGCAACGATCCGCAACATTGCACACGTCGGCAGTAACTACCGACCGCATGTAACTACAGTAGATGGTCGTGAATTTACTTCGCAACGTACGCACAGAGTAAGTGAGATTGTGCTCATACAACGTCACGGTAATACAAGGGAAGTGATACAAACTTTTTTGTGCCCGTAGATTCACAGTTAGACACGAATTGAACTTTTGGGGTGGTAGTGTAAGCTACCACACTATGTCAAGAAGCGCGGGAATTATTACCTTCAATACCGTGTCATACGAACACGACGTGACCAAACCGATTTTGCGCGGTGCGAGTTTTCCGATTCGACGCGGGGCGAAGCTCACCTTGATGGGGCAAAACGGGGCGGGGAAGAGTACGCTGTTTGCACTTATCACTGGGTCGCTGGCGCCCGATTCTGGCGAGATTAACATCATGCCCCGCACGAGCATCGCCGTGTCACGCCAAGTGATACCGCGCGATGAGCTCACCCTCACGGTGCGAGAGTTTTTTCAAAAGTGTTTCAGCGAAAAAGTGTACAACATTGATCCAAAGATTGATGAGGTGCTTGAGATTGTAAATTTCATTTCGAAAGATCATGCGCTCTCCAGCGCGATCAAAGACAGAGTGATGAATACTTTTTCTGGTGGACAACAAGCTCGCCTCCTTCTGGCTTCGGCACTGATTCAAAATCCGGACGTACTTTTGCTTGACGAACCGACCAACAACCTCGACCAGGCTGGTATCGAACACCTGACGGAATTTTTGAAAGCCTACACAAAAACTGTCATTGTGATTTCGCACGATGCTGATTTTTTAAATTCGTTCACGCATGGCGTGTTGTATTTGAACGTACAAACACGAAGTGTGGAACAGTATGATGGAAACTATCACGACGTGGTGAAAGAAATTGCTGCCCGAGTCGAAAAGGAGCGACGACGAAATGCGCAACTGCAAAAGGAAATGCAGGTAAACAAAGACAAAGCCAACTTCTTCTCCCATAAAGGTGGAAATATGCGCGCGGTCGCGAAACGTATGCGCGAACGTGTCGAGGAGGCAGAAGAAAATATGGTGGACGTGCGAAAAGAAGATAAAACTATCCGGCCGTTCATTATTCCTACCCAAAAAGAAGTTCCGCTCGAGGTACTTAAGCTCACCTCATACAAGGCAATCAAAAATCACAAACCAAAAAACGTCGAGTGCGAGATTGTTTGGAAACGTGGACAACACATTCAGATTATTGGGCCAAACGGCATCGGCAAAACTACTCTTCTTGAATCACTCGCGAGTGGTCATGCCAAGGGGGAGTCAGTAGCGCCGGTAATAAAGATCGGCTACTACCGGCAAGATTTTTCAAACTTAGACTTTGAGCAAACTGTCTTTGAGGCGCTGCTTTCGACCATGGAGAAAAAAATGGAGGAGGAGATGCGCGCGATTGCAGCCGGATTTTTAATCACCGGCGACCTGATGAAAACGAAAATCGGACTGCTTTCGGAAGGTCAGAAAGGCCTGGTCGCTTTCGCGCGCTTAGTACTTTTAAAACCTGGACTATTGATCCTCGACGAACCGACTAACCATATCAACTTCCGTCACATTCCAGTGATTGCCAAGGCGCTTGATGCCTACGCAGGTACTATGATTCTCGTTTCACACGTACCAGAGTTCGTGGAACAGATCAGAATTGATGAAACGCTAGATTTAGATAAGAAAAAGTAAACCACCGACGATTGACCGAACGGTCGACAGCACGTACGCTTCGAAATACTCACTTATGAAAACTGCTGGCATACAAACGTGGGACGTGATTGTGATTGGCGGCGGACCAGCTGGAATGATGGCTGCCGCGCGCGCGAGCGCGCGCGGCAGCCGCGTCCTGCTCCTTGAGAAAAATCCAACCCTCGGAAAAAAACTTCTCATCACCGGCGGTGGCCGCTGTAATGTCACTAACAATCGACCGGTAGTGCGTGAGATGCTTCGCCAGTATAAAGACGCCGGAAAATTTCTCTTTTCCACTTTCATGCAACATGGCGTTGCCGAAACTATTGCTTGGTTTACAGAGCGCGGTGCAGTGCTGGTCGAGGAAAACGAGGGTCGATTGTTTCCAAGTACTCACAGCGCCAAAACGATTTTTGATACACTCAAGCGCGAACTAAAAACCACAGGAGTGACAGTAAAGACTCGTCACGCAGTAAAAAGTATAGTCAAAGACCTGACGACAAATGAACTTGTAGTTACCATTGAGCGAGGCGACACGTTTTGTGGTCGCACCTGCATCGTAGCGACCGGCGGCACATCGCGGCCTGAAACCGGTGCCACGGGGGACGGATATCAGTGGTTACGTAAACTCGGACATACCGTCATAGAAAACAACTTTGCCCTCGTACCACTCACTCTAAAAAACAATTGGGTAAAAAAACTGAGCGGCCTAACGTTACCGGACGTGAAACTAACCATCTATGCTGAGGAGAAAAAAGATAGTGTGCATCGTGGCAAGTTATTATTCACACACGTGGGAGTGACGGGGCCGACCATTTTAAACTTAAGTAAAACAGTGGGTGAGCTCCTCGCCCACAGTGACGTGACCATCGTGATGGATTTGTTTCCCGATGAAGACGCAGGTGAATTTAAAAAAAATTTGCAGGTACTCTTGCAAACAAATTCCAACAAAAAACTGCGCAACGCTTTAGCAACAATTCTTCCAACCGCGCTGGTGACTGCACTCTTAGAAGAGATGGGTATCGATGGCGAAACTCCATGTCATAGTGTGTTGAAGACTGACCGCATAAAATTGTCGACCCACCTCAAAGCCGTTCCACTTCATGTGCGGGGACTTCTCGGCGCCGATAAGGCTGTCATTGCCTCCGGCGGGGTAGCGTTACCTGAGGTTGATTTTAAAACCATGGAGTCTCGACTGGTGCCAGGACTCTTTCTCGTCGGTGACGTTCTCAACATTGACCGTCCGTCCGGAGGGTATAGCCTGCAACTTTGCTGGAGCACTGGTTTCGTCGCTGGCGAACATGTGTAAATTAAAACACTCAACGTGATGCAAGTATAAGAAATTGGCAGTTCCCGTCGCTGGTCCATGGTGCAAGGTTTCAGAGGCGATTACCTACGCTCTAGAGCTACAACCAAAAGTTGCATTTCCAGTCCACGATGCACTCTTAAGTGAGGTTGGAAAAGTGAGTCACTATGCCCACTTCAGTCGCGTCCTAGCTGAAAACTAGATCCGCTTTGTGGAACTGCGCGAAGGGGAGACGAAAGAGTTCTAGCGGCCGGCGGCGGTCTGCACCATGGCAACTAAATCTTTGATGGAGGTGTTGGCCTTCACCACATACCCGGCTGGTTGCTCGAGGCTGGCATGGGCGACGTGTTCGGTTTCGCTGTGATTGGTGAGAAAAATGACCGGTACAGTTTTTCCCCAAGCATCGGCGCGGAGGAGTTTCATCGTTTCGTGACCATCCATGACCGGCAGGTCGATATCGAGCAAGATAATGTCTGGATGACGGGAGCGCGCGAACGCTAAACCTTGTTCGCCATTTTCGGCCATTAGAATATCAAAGCCTTCGTTCACGAGCGCGGTCGCGTAGAGCTCGCGAATGATTTGCTCATCTTCGATGAGAAGCACGCTCTTTTTCTGGGTAGCGCGAAGTTCCATGATTTTAGTATAGCACCGAGAAAGCCGGCAGTGGGGGCGGCCTT
>JBBTRC010000010.1:75478-94969 GCA_038065355.1 Patescibacteria group bacterium | reverse complement strand
CCCCCCCCACTGCCGGCTATTGTGTTTATTTTCAGATGTGCTTTAATACTCGCGAACGAAACGTAGCTCCTCTTGAAGTAAAAAGATCAGGCGTAGTGATGTTTTGTCGTTAATTAAGTTAAGTTTCACATATGATGAAAGGCACAATTGCACGTAAACAAGAAAAAGGTTACGGCTTTATTAAACCAGACGACGGAAGTAAGGATGTGTTCTACCATCTTTCATCTGTTGTAGGTGTTGCGTTTGACGACCTCAACGAGGGAGACGCAGTCACGTTCGAAATAGTAGATGGTCCAAAAGGTCCAGCTGCTGCCAACGTACAGCGCGCGTAAGCGCACCGACACAAAAAGCCGCGGGGCATTCGCCCCGCGGCTTTTTGTGTCTCTCTTACGTCTTCTTAATATGTCATAATAAGTATCATGCTCTTTCTTTCGATCGCGCATCACTACTTGTTGTGGCACTACACGCGGGCGTATGTGGAACTGTTTCAACTCTGGCTCAACTTTCTGTGGTTTGAGATTCACTTCTTCTCTCTATCGCAGATGGCAGGTTCTTGGTTTGCTCCCTGGAAACGTATCACTGAGACTCGTGGCCGCTCGTGGAATTTTGAGTCCTTGGCTTCGTACTTCATCGTCAACTTCTTATCACGACTGATCGGCGCGTTCATACGCGGCGCTATTATCTTGCTCGGCACCGCCAGCGTGCTCGTGGTGATCATTGTTGGAGCCTCTGTGTACCTATTATGGGCCGCTTTGCCGATTTTAATTATCGTACTTTTTGCAACCGGTGTCGGGTTGCTCTTTGTATAGCGTATGAATACACTCGAAGACAACATCAAACAATTCATACCGGCCATTCGTCTGGAAAAACTGCTCAGTCGGCGGACAATGACAGCGCTTCGCTACGGCTTTTTCATCATAGCCGCTCTCTTTGCAACCGTCGGCGTACTCTCGCTGTGGTGGCAAAACGGCAACTACAGCTCACAATTTTTTGGCGTTGCCTTGGTTGCGTTCGCACTGTGGTTTGAGCAACTTTTGACTTATGCTTATCACAATAGTTTTTATTTTCGAGGTTTGTACTCGGTGATTGGCCTTGATGAGAAGTCAACATCCGGTACGACCTACGACGTCGCGGCGGCAGTGCTACGAAAACCAGACGACGTGACGTTTGCGTTCTGTACTTCTACACTTGGCACAACCGTCCTCTTGCGCGCTGGAGTTTCCAGCGATGCACAAGGTGCTTTTCTCACCGGCCCCCGACAAAAAATTTCCGCGAATATGGTGACGACTGGTAAAGACAACGAGGTATTCAGTCTCATCAACCTCGGCATGTATCTCTTCCGCCATGACGCCGGATTTAAAAATCTTCTGAAGGAAGCGGGAGTGCTCGAACACACATTTACTGGTGCGTTGCGCTTTGTCATTGACACACACCATGAGGTAAAGCGACAGAAGCGGTGGTGGGGCAAAGACAACCTCTCTCGCACCACCGGTATTGGTAGAGAATGGACCTACGGTACAGCCTACCTGCTTGAACGATACGCGCGCGACATTCGTACTAGTGCCGTCTTTTCAACTTTGACACACAACGCACCGTTCGCTAACGAAAAAATCACCGAAATCGAAACTATCCTTGCGCGAGCTAAAGCATCCAATGTACTCATTATCGGCGAGCCGGGGGTGGGAAAGGTAGACCTCGTGATGGAAATCGAACGACGAATACAAAATGGTACCTCGCTCGACGCTATCTCTGGTCAACGCATCATCGTACTTGATACCAATCGCCTGTTCGCTATTCATAAAGAAAAACAAGCTCTTGAGCTCACGCTCATTAGGCTTTTTGATGAGGCTCTGCGCGCCGGGAACATTACTATTGTGCTGGAGAATTTGAGTTCTTTTGTCCGCGAAGCCGAGGCTATGGGTGTCTACTTACCCGAACTCCTCGACCAATACTTAGCCTCGCCAGCCCTTCACGTCATAGCGACCGACACTCCCGACGCCTACCATAATGTGCTCGAACCGCTCGGCGCTTTCACACGCCGCTTTGCGGAAGTGTTGATCGACACGCCAAATCTCTTGGCAACCACCCGCGTACTAGAGGGTGTCGCGCTCAAAACTGAACTACAGTACCACCTCCTCTTTACCTATGCTGGCCTTGAAGCGATTGCCTCCGCGGCCGACCGCTACCTGGTGGAAGGAGTGATGCCGGAGAGGGCCATTGAACTTTTGATCGACATAGCGACGAGAGCGCGACAAAACAACGTCACCACCATCACTGCCGACTATGTTTTTGGTGTCGTTGGTGAAAAAACGGGCGTACCGGCCGGACCAGTGACGAGTGACGAACGAGCGCTTCTTTTGCATCTTGAAGACCGCTTACACGAGCAAGTGGTGGGGCAACAACCGGCGCTCCGTGCCATTGCGCGCGCCATGCGGCGCGCGCGGGCAGGTATACAAGCCGCCGATAAACCGATTGGTTCGTTTCTCTTTCTTGGGCCGACTGGCGTCGGAAAGACTGAAACAGCCAAAGCGCTGGCTCGTATTTTCTTCGGTAGTGAAGAGCACCTGCGGCGCCTTGATATGTCAGAATTCAGCGGCGAAGATGCGCTCGCGCGTTTGATCGGACACGAAAACGAGAGTGGTGTTTTGGCCGATATGCTGCGCGAGCATCCTTATTCGGTGCTTCTGCTCGACGAGTTTGAGAAAGCCGCCAAAACAGTACATGACCTCTTTCTACAAATTCTCGATGAGGGTCGTTTCACCGACGCACGCAACACAAAAGTGAATGCACGCAACACCATTATTATCGCCACCTCAAACGCCGGCAGCCAGCTCATCATCAAGACTGTACAGCAACGAAACGAACTTGCGCACCTGTCACAGTACATTATCGATAACATCATTCGCGAAGGTCTCTTTCGCCCAGAGCTCATCAACCGCTTTGACAGTACGATTATTTTTGAACCGCTCTCGCACGAAGAGCAGGCGCAAGTCGCCAGCTTGATGCTCGGCGAACTTTATACCCGCATAAAAGAACGCGGATATGATTTGCAGGTGACGAAAGATCTGCTCGAGGTGCTCGTACAAAAAGGCTACAGTCCGGAATTTGGTGCGCGGCCGATGCAGCGGGTACTGCAAGATATCATCGAGGAAAAGGTGGCCAAAAAAATTATCGCTGGCGCGGTCGAGCGGGGCGACACGATCACCTTGTCGAAAGTAGATTTTGCGGAAGAAGAACTCGACGTGACCAATGCGTGAGTGAAGCAGTGGTATGTAAAAAGCCGCGCCCAAAAGGGCGCGGCTTTTTACATACTCAGCCTATAGGGCTTTTTGTTGGAGCAATTGAATGAGTAGCATCAAGAGTTCCCGAAGTTGGGTTTGGAGTTCGGCACGGTCGGTCGTCCTACCAAAATTCTTGAAACGGTCATCAATATTGAGTCGGTCTCGTACTTGGTCTCGGTCGCCGTCACAGCGTTTTAGGAGGCCAAGGCCGCGTCCAGGATTATCTTCATCGCAACGATCGTCGTCATTGCCATGGCCACGATTATCATCGTCACCATCTTCGTCTTCATCGTCATCGTCCTCATCTTCATCTTCATCTTCATCTTCGTCGTCAGTTACCATCTTGGCGTATTTCTCGGCCAGTTTCGCGAGATCTTCAGCTTCATCGAAATCTTCGTCGTCAAAAGCTTCTTCAGCATCCGCAAGTTTGTCTTTGGCAAGTTGCAATTGATCTTCAAGCTCCTCAACGACACTGTCCGATGTCGAAGTACTTAGATCGTCAATATATTCCTCAGCTTCGGCAATCGCCTCTTCAGCCTCTTCGATGGCGTCCGTGGCATCTTCTTCGTCGCTGTCTTCGTCATCGTCCTCATCTTCATCCTCGTCGTCTTCCTCAGTCACACTGGTGACTGCGTCTTCGACTTCTTCAGCTGTGATGTCGAGGTCGTCGGCAAGTAAGTCGTACACCTCATCAAGGTCGGTAGTTTCGTATTCGTAATCTTCTTCAACGTCTTCTCCGTCCTCTTCGTACGTTACTTCAACCTCAACCGAGTCCGAAAGGACATCGATCTCTATTTCGAGATCGTCATACGCTAGAGCCGGCAACGCAAGACCAAACGCCAAAGCGAGGGCGGCACCAAGCACGGCCAGTTTCATGTTAATAGTTTTCTGCATAACAATAATTAAATTAATAACACCAATATACCTGCGTTCACGCAGCTTTTGGTATTCTACCAATTCCTACGTATCCTGTCGAAAAAGTTATTCAAACAGAAAAAACAACCTTCACCTTACGTTCATCTGAAAGAAAATGTCAGAGTGGCCAATCGCGTGCATCTGGCATACAATAGTACGTATATGAACACAAAAAACATTATCATCGCTGTTGTGGTACTGGTGTTGATCGCCATCGCAGGCTTTTTCCTCACCAAATTACCAGCCACAAACACCGCGATTAACACACCTACTAATGACGAAGTGACTCCCTCGCCTGATACATCAGAAAACGAACCCGCTCCCGACTCGGAAGAACCAGTGGACGAAGCACGTGGAGACGAAACGGTGATTGGCACTTCTGTTGACGGCAACCCTATTACCGCCTATCACATAGGTACTGGAGAGACTGAGCTTTTGTTTATTGGCGGTATCCACGGCGGTTACTCATGGAACACCGCGCTTTTGGCCTACGAACTTATAGATTATCTTGACGCCAACCCCAAGGCGGTGCCGGAAGACATCACGGTGACAATCATTCCAGTCGCCAACCCCGATGGACTAAAAGAAACGGTGGGGACCTTTGGCCGTTTTAGTCCGACTGTGGCACTTGCTAAGACTGACGCCGCCCGCATCGCTGGTCGCTTTAACGCCAACAACGTAGACCTGAACCGCAACTTCGACTGCGACTGGCAGGCAAGCGGTACTTGGCAAAATCGGACGGTGAGCGGCGGCGCGAAGGCTTTTTCAGAACCCGAAGCGGACGCAATCAAGAAATACATAGACGCACACACTCCCGCGGCCGCGGTGGTGTGGTTTAGCGCCGAGGGTAAAGTGTACCCATCAGCCTGTGGAGGCGCGCCAAGTAGCGACTCGGTCGCGCTTGCAAACACCTTTGCCAAAGCCGCGGGCTACCCGACCGGGACAGAATTTGACGCTTACACTATTACCGGCGATATGGTGAATTGGCTGGCGAAGGAAGGTATTCCTGCTATCAGCGTACTCCTAACCGATCACCAAAGTACTGAGTGGAGCAAAAACCAAGCTGGCTTTGAAGCGGTGGTAGCCGCGTACGCAAACTAGCCATGACGAAACTGCGTCCGTTACTTGTTGGCATCGTTACGGTCATTGTGGTCGGAATTGCATTCGCACTTTTCCTCTCACAGAAAGGAGCGCTGCCCACACCCACTCCAGAAGAACCGCCCGCCATCGTGCCTGCGCCAGAAGAAACAGTGAATCGAACGACTATCGGCACGTCGGTTGAAGGACGTACCATTGAGGCCTTCACGTTCGGCACTGGAGATACGCACCTGCTTTTTGTGGGCGGCATGCACGGCGGTTATGAATGGAACAGCGTCGTCTTAGCCGAAGAATTCATTGGCCGACTTACCGCTAAAGAAATTGCTCTGCCAGAAGGAATCCGCATCAGCGTCATTCCCAACCTAAACCCTGATGGCGTCTTCAAAGTGCTCGGCCTGACGAGCGGTTTCTCGACCGCCGATGCCTTAGCCGTTGCGCCCGAGGCGGTCGCGGCTGGCCGCTTTAACGCCAACGGCGTTGATCTCAACCGAAATTTTGACTGTAAGTGGGCACCTGAAAGCACCTGGCGCGGGCAAGTGGTGAGCGCTGGTACCGCCGCCTTTTCAGAACCAGAAGCCAGGGCCTTGCGTGACTACGTACTTCAAAACTCTCCCGAGGCGGTGGTCTTTTGGCACAGTAAGGCCAACACTGTCTACGCATCGGAGTGTTACGAAGGCGTACTGCCTGACACCAGAACGCTCATGCAGACCTATGCTACCGCCGCCAACTACGGCGCGGTTGAAACATTCGATGCCTATCCGATCACAGGTGATGCAGAAGGCTGGCTGGCCTCACTCGGCATTCCGGCGATCACAGTCGAGCTTGAAACCAGAGACAGTAGCGAGTGGTCTCGAAATCTCGCCGGCATCACCGCGACACTCAACCTCTACGAGACAAAGTTGGCACGATAATTTTTACGCGCGTTGTCCCCAGATGCCATTTGATTGCACAGAGGAGACAGGGGACAATGGTAGCAAAGGAGGTAGCCCGGTTACGGGCTACCTTTTTTCGTCAGCCTTACAAAAAATTATTACAAAAAACATGTTCAAGTATTTTAAACAATTTATGAGTGAAGACAGCTGGTTGGTTGGTTGTTTGGCGGGAGCAGCTTTTGCTGCCGTGCTCTACTTTAATATTATGGCTGGACCGTTGAGTGAAAACTTAGGTTTAATTCGCTCCGAGCAAGCGCAGCTCGCAAGCTCTCTAGGGGATGACGATAACAGTCACCCATCTAGTTCTACTTTGTATACCGAACATGCCGAGCTATTCAACATGGTGCCCCAGGCCGCCGCGACCCACATCGCCGTCGGGAGCGGTTCATGGTTTAATGCCAGCACCTGGCAGGGTGGCGCGATACCTGGCGACAACGCACAGGTTCTCATTCCTGAAAATATCAAAGTCACCTACGGCGCAAAATCAGACGCTCGAGTCAAATGGGTCCGCGTCGACGGCGAACTCTCCTTTGACGTTGCGGCCGACTCAAAACTGGTGGTTGATACTCTCATTGTTGATGCTGACGGAAAACTTACCGCTGGTACAAAATCTAACCCTGTCACCGGTCTCGTTGATATTGTGATTGCCAATAACGGCGATATTGACGTCAACTGGGACCACCTGCTCCAAAGTCGTGGCGTTATCTCTCACGGTATCGTCGAAATGAACGGTGAACCAAAACTCGTACACGGCAAGGTGGCGGCAGACCCAAAAAAAGGCGACATCTCAATTTCTCTTAAGGACACGCCGGTCAATTGGCAAATCGGCGATAAGGTCGTGATTGCCGGCGCTGATTACCTCGGCTACACTTACGACAACGCCTGTAGCTGTACTCGCTGGTGGGGCACCGAAGACGAAGTACGTTCCGTCACCGGCATTTCTGGCAAAACGATTTCTCTTGACCAGCCGCTGGCCTACAACCACACCTCACCGCGAAGCGACTTGAAGGTATCGGTCGCCAACTACTCTCGCACCGTCACAATCCGCAGCGAACAAGGAGCCAACGCGCCCATTCATCAGCGCGGTCATGCCATGATGATGCACAGTAGCAAGATTGACATTCGCTACGCCGCCTTTGACCACCTTGGCCGTACAGATAAATCAAAATCATCATTGGAAGCCATTGCCTTTAGTCCGATTACGCCAACCTCAAACGCCCGCGGCCGCTATGCGCTTCACATCCACCGCGTCGGGACCAGTAACCCACAAAATCCCGCCATACTCATCGGAAACGCCGTCTTCACCTCGCCGGGCTGGGGTTTTGTACACCATGATTCAAATGCCCTCTTTCACAACAACGCCTCTTATGACACGTTTGGAGCCGGCTTTGTCGCAGAAACTGGAAACGAAATTGGTTCTTGGACCAAAAACATCGCCATCAAAGCCCAGGGCGTCGACGTTATCCACAAAGACGGAGCTCACGTTACCAAATTTGACAATGCAGCGACTGGTGCCGGATTTTGGTTCCAAGGCCGCATGGTGCACAGCGCCAACAACGTCGCCGCTTCAACTCGCACCGGCTACGTATTCATGCACCGTACCGGCTCAAGCCCAGGCACGACCGGTATGATTTCATTCCCGGCCAAATCATACTTCCTCTCTGAAGGCGTCTACAACGGTATCGAATACCCCTATGACAACAAAAACACCGAACTCATGGTGAATCCGGACGACACGCCAATTATCCGCTTCGCAGGCAATGAAACGTTTGCCAGCGACCAGGGTGTCTACGTCGCGAAAAACAACCCCGTGCAAGGGCACGACATCCGCACGCGAATGCTCGACTTCACCGCCTGGAATGTGGAGGAAGGCGCCCACATTAGCTACACCGCTCACTACACGCTGGAAAACTTCGACGTGGTTGGCCGGGCGGCTCGACAGTTTAAGAAGGCGGCAATCGGAATTACCGTTGAAAACAACACCACCGACATTGTCCTAGTGAAGCCAAAAGTGACCAGCTTCCCAACTGGCATTGGTTTTTCAAAATTCTTTACCGACACCGTCAATCTTGACCAAACGAACTACGTGATTATCGAGCCCCAATTCAACAACGTCAGCAACAACTACAAAAACGTCAACACCACCTACGACAAAATCATGACCATGTCGCAGGTGGTGCCTGGACAATTTAGCCTCAACCTAACCCCACTTGTCCTCAACAGCGGCGGCGGTGTGATAGTCGCCGGTACCAAGACCGACACGCTTGGCACGATGGGAGTGTACGATGTCAACGGAGTAGTTGATTCGTTCAACCACCGTCCCAAGGAAGTCATCGGTGTCCTAGCCAACGACGGCTATAAGATGGGAGCCGACGGTGTCGCCTACATGATTCTTGAGCAGTACTACGGAGACCGACTTGATGGCGACTTACAAAAAATTGGCCAGGTGATCTCGCTCGCGTCAATCCAGAGCAAGCTCGGAGCCAGTACCGGCTCATACAAACTCGCGTTTAATGCCGGTTCGATTGATCTCACAAGCAAGCCTCCAACCGCGAATGGGGAAGCGGTCGCCACCAAACCAAGTACCGATGTGTGGATTCGTAACGTGATCGGCAACGACAGCGACCCCGAAGGTGACAAACTTACGCTCGACGGCGTGGCACAACCACTGCATGGACAAAGTTTCCAACAAGGCAACGACATTCTATACCGACCTGATCTTGAATTCGTAGGCACCGACAAGATTAAATACTGGGTGACGGACGGCAACGGCAACTTCAGCCCGGCCTTCATCGCCATCAATGTAGACCCAAGCAGCCAACCGCCCGCACCGATACCATCCCCTCAACCGACCGACACCGACGGGGACGGGGTGCCCGACAGTTCAGATAATTGTCAAAATGTACCAAACCCCGGCCAAGAAGACGCCGACAAAGACGGCATCGGCGACGTCTGTGATAGCACGCCAAACCCTCCTCCAACGGACACCGACGGTGATACCGTGCCAGACAGCACCGACAACTGTCCGACCGTTGCCAACACCGACCAGAAAGACTCTGACGGAGATGGTCTGGGAGATGTCTGTGATAGCACGCCGCTCCCAACCCCACTTCCTTCAGACACCGACGGGGATGGCGTATTGGATGCAAACGATAATTGTCCGAACGTAGTAAACTCTGGACAAGAAGATACTGACGGCGATGGTAAAGGTGATGCGTGTGACGACACACCATACCCGATTGGTACTTCCAAATTCAAAGCCGGTGACCAAGTCCGCCCGAATGACACCACTCAAGTACGTGCAACGCCAAACGGCACAAGTACTGGCACCCAAAATCGACTCACGACTGGAATAGTCGGTAGCCAAAAGCCGGCCCTTGTTTCTGGCAAAGTATGGATCTACATCGATTTCCCCTCCGGCGCAGACGGTTGGGTGGATGAAATATATCTTGACCTGATACCACCGCCAGACGCTGACAACGACGGAGTGCCCGATGCCAGCGATAACTGTCCAAACGTGGCGAATGCCGACCAGGCTGATAACGATGCTGACGGCATTGGTAACGTATGCGACAGTACACCAAACGGAGACCTCGTCGATACCGACAAGGACGGCATACCCGATAGTGCTGACAACTGTCCAAACGTGGCGAATGCCGACCAAAAAGATACCGATGATGACGGTATTGGCGACGCGTGCGATAGCACACCAAACGGTGACGACCCACCGACAGCGAGCTCAAAGTTTGATGTTGGCAACACAGTTGAAACTACCAAGCGAGTGAATGTGCGTCTGGTGCCCGCCGGTAAGGTCTTGGGCAAACAACCATTGGGATCGGTTGGTACCATTACCAACCTCTCACAGCAAGCGAATGGTATTACCTGGTGGCAAGTGAACTTCAATTCCTCCAAAGACGGCTGGGTTGAGGAAGATTTTCTCATCAAACAGCAGTAATCAATTAAAGAATTAATTAAAAAACGGCGGGCCCTCCGGGCCCGCCGTTTTTTAATTTTCTTAAATGTTACAATTGCAACAGTTTAACAATAACTAAATCCTATGATCGACTTATTACAAAATCGTTACGTTCGGTTTGCGGTATTCGGAGTTGGCGCGCTCATTCTACTGTATATTTTTCTCGTGTTGCTCTCTTCACTGAATGCCGTGCGGTTTGTAAACCTCAATAGCAGAGAGAGTATGCCTGGTATTGGCACTGGCATGGCACCAACGATGGATAGGGACGAGGCCGCGATGAGTGAGGGCAGAGATTTGTACTATCCCTACCCGACGCCGACACCACCTGGAGGCTACATCGCCAACTTGGAAACCTACGAAACTACCGACTACACAATCAGCGTACAGACCCGTGATTTCGACGATGCCTGCGGTACTCTTCGTACGCTTAAAACCGACGACCGCTTTGAATTCAGGCAGCTACAAGAAAATCTGAATTCCTGCACCGGCCAATTCTTTGCCAAGGAAGAACACGTGAATTCGGTACTTGAGACTTTTGGTCAATTCAACACTGTAGAAGTTACCCGCGCCACCGAGTCCGTCACAAGTTACCGGAGCGAGCTCGAGAGCCAAGCTGACATTCTGAGACAACAGCTCGAGAGCGTAGATCGGACGCTAAAAGCAGCCGAGATTCAGTACGATGAAATCACCGAGTTTGCCCGTGCCAACAAAGACGCCGCCACACTTTCTGTCACTATCCGAGAAAAACTCCAAATGGTTGAATCCCTCACTCAGCAAAAAATTCAGCTCACGAACAGCCTGGCACAAACACAAAAGCAGGCCGGGGAACTGGAACAACGCCTCGGCCTCGTGCAGTTTAATGTCACCATCACCCGACTCTCCCCCATCTACCTTAATGAAACAGAACGCGCCTGGGAAATGGCTTGGAAACGCTTCAACGACCAAATGACAACACTTTCAATCGCCCTGACCGCCGGGCTCGGTACTTTTGTGCTAGTGGTTGGCCAATACTTAATTTACCTACTCATTCTGCTCCTCTTGGCTCGTGGTCTTTGGAAAGTTGCACTACGGATTTGGAAATTGTAGGGAGGTTGCTGGAACACCAGAGTTAAAAATCGTTCGACCTTAAAAAAATCCCCCGAACCGCAAGCGGTTCGGGGGATTTTTTAGCCCGCCTTCCCGTGAAATTTTTTGTGGACTTCCCGCAGGTGTTTGTCGGTGACGTGGGTGTAGACCTGCGTGGTGCCGATGTGGGCATGGCCGAGGAGCGCCTGCACGCTTCGTAAGTCGGCGCCATTTGAGAGGAGGTCGGTGGCAAAACTGTGCCGAATGACGTGTGGCGTCACTTTGCGAGTAATGCCAGCTCCGGCCGCGTATTTTTTCAACAGTCGCTGAACCGCACGCGGCTGTAGTCTAAGCTCGCCACCGTCATTGGCCTTGCGCCCATAGCGTACAAACAATGCGTCATCTAAATCTTTCCGATCTTTCAGGTAGCCACGGAGCGCCTCTTTCGCGGAATCAGAGAGAAACACCACGCGCACCTTGTCGCCTTTGCCGCGTACAGAAAATTCGTCGCGGGTCAAATCAACATCATCAATCGAAAGGGAGCAAAGTTCAGAAATACGCAGGCCGGTGGAAAAGAAAAGTTCCAATATAGCCGCGTCACGTTTGCCTTCGATAGTTTTTTTATCCGGCGCGCCAATCAACCGCTTGAGTTCGTTTGGTGAAATGAGATCGAGCGAACGCTCCGGCACTTTAGCGAGCTCGATGCGTTCGGGGGAGAGGGATTCGATGCCCCGCTTACGCAGAAATTTTAGAAACGCTCGCAAGGCAATGAGGTAGTAGTTTTGGGTACGGCGTTTCATGGGCTCCAGGCGACCGCCGACTTTGGTTCCAGCTTGACGATTGAGGTAGAGACGAAATTCTCGCACTTGTTCTTCGGTGAGATCCGACGGTTTTTTGCTTTTGGCAAAGGCAAAAAACCGCTCGAGATAGCGGTCATAATTCTCAACCGTCTTGACGCTCCGCCCGCGCTCTATTTCGAGGTACTCCAGAAACTGCTTTTTGAGCTCCACTAAGTCTGCCATCGTCCCATTATACCAATGTCGCAAAATATTTTCGCTGTTGCACAATAGTGATTGTGCGTCCTAGTAGTACAGGTAATATCAAGTTGCGGATGCGGATGCGAACCCGCGGAGCGGCCAAGAAAAAGGCCCAACCGCGCTACGCAAATGCGGGCGGTTGGGCCGAGTTTGAAGTCGACCAGCGTGTGAACTGGTTCGACGAAATGCGCGGGCCACGCCGTCCATGTACAACCCTGAATGGCAAAGGAGTCAACAATACCATTTCTAGACGAAAACGAGCGATGGCGGCCGTCGCATAGGTGATATTATCACGCCCATCAAATTTGGCAATGCAATACTACGCTTATTTGATCTTTTGAATCAGAGCCGCTAGCAATTAATCCGGCGGTTTTTCTATGTTTTTTGACTTTCGGGGAAAGGTAGGGTGTAATCTTGCTTTTTTTCTAATGTATGCTATAGTAGTAGCAACCTTCGCAGGTTACTAACGATCCTCGTCCCGTACTGCAACGCAGTGTATCTATATGGACGTGGTCACTGATTTGATTATTTATGCTATCGAAGCGAGTAAAAGAAAATGTTTTGAAGGGCACACAGCGCCACGATTCGGACACTGGTTCACCAGAGGCCCAGATTTCGCTGTTGACTCGTCAGATTGAGGAGTTGTCTTCGCACTTGCGGAAACACAAGAAAGACTTCCACTCTCGTCGCGGCTTGCTTCAGATGGTCGCGGATCGCCGCCAACACCTGAAGTACCTCGAGCAGAAAGATACGAAAGCGTATAACGCGCTTATCAAGAAACTCGACCTCAAACGCTAATGTAGTTAAAAACAATCGCTCCTTGGTGGAGCGATTGTTCGTTCTGCGGTATAGTAACTGGGGAGGTTTTATAAAAAAAGTACACACTTTTTAAAATTTTTATAATTAAACAATTTTTATGGGAGTAATTCGGCACCCAGAACAACGGGTCGCAATTTTGATTGATACGCAAAATCTGTATCACAGTGCAAAAAATCTTTATAAGTCAAAGGTGAATTTTGGAGAGGTGGTCAAGACCGCCCTCGGCAATCGCAAACTTATCCGCGCGCTTTCGTACGTGGTCAACACCGAGAGCGGTGAGGAGTCGGCTTTTTTCGAGGCGCTTGAGAAACTCGGCATCGAAATAAAAACCAAAGATCTGCAAATCTTCTACGGCGGCGCGAAAAAAGCCGACTGGGACGTTGGAATGGCCATTGACGCCATCAAACTCGCCCACAAAGTCGATGCGATTGTGCTCGCAACGGGCGACGGCGACTTCATCCCGCTCGTCGAGTATGTGAAGAGCCGGGGCTGTCAGGTGGAGGCTATTACGTTCGGGCGCTCGGCCTCTTCGCGTTTACGGGAAGCGGTTGATGACTTCATCGACATGGACGAAAACCCACACAAGTACTTAATCGGTTACCGAGGGAGTCGGCTCCGTCGACCGGAGAAAGGCTTGAAACCGCAACAGAATAAAGTCGTCGGTACTGACACTGACGAGTTGTAGGGAAAAGAGACAAACGGCGGCAAAATCACTTGTGATTTTGCCGCCGTTTGTTATTCTCAAGCAGTTACCCGTGAGTTTCACACGACCGGATATTTGAATTATTCAAATGTCTCATCGTGTGCGACTCTTTAGATAGTTGATCATGCAAAAACAAACGTTTGAACTAGATTTTGGCGGTAAAACGCTGACCGCCGAATTTAACGACCTAACCGCTCACACCAATGGCTCGGTGATGCTCCGCTACGGAGAAACGGTCATCCTCGTCACCGCCGTGATGAGCGCCCGTGAGAACCATGGCGTGAACTACTTCCCGTTGTCGGTTGAATTCGAAGAGAAATTCTACGCGGCCGGAGCGATCCTCGGTAGCCGCTTTCAGCGTCGTGAAGGTCGTCCGAGCGATGAAGCCGTCTTATCGGCGCGAGTGGTTGACCGCACCATTCGGCCTTTGTTCGACCACCACTTACGAAACGAAATCCAAGTTGTCGTGACGGTGCTCGCAGTCGGGGAAGACGACCCCGATGTACTCGGCGTTATTGGCGCGTCGCTGGCTCTCTCTATGTCTGATATTCCGTGGAGCGGGCCGGTCGGTGCCATTCGGATCGGGCGCAGAAAAGCGACTGGAGAATTAGTTGTCAATCCTACCTACACCGAACGCACCGAAGGGTTACTCGACGTTGAGATGTTGGCCTGCGGCAAGGACGGCTCCATCAATATGATCGAGACGGCGGCCAACGAGTTACCCGAGTCCGAGATCACCACACTCTTAGAAAAAGCTGTCGGCTACCACCAGGCGCTCGAAGCATTTCAAAAAGAAATCGTGGCGAAAATCGGAAAAACGAAGCGTCCTTTGCCAGTACGAGAAATTCCAGACGGACTCCTCACTTTGTACGCCAATAGCTTTGCTGACCGCCTGCCAAAAACCATCTTTAGCCAGCGGGCGGGCAAAGACCACATTTACGAACTTAAAAAAGAATTCTTGACTGCCGCAAAAGAACTCGAACTTCACGAGACCGTGGCGGGTGATTTTTTTGAAGAAAAAATTGATGAGGAGCTTCATCGTGGTGCGGTTGAGGAGGGCGTGCGCGCCGACGGACGCGGCATGGACGCAGTCCGCGAGCTCTACGCACAAGCGGGCGGTATTTCGCCAGTGCTCCATGGTTCGGGTATTTTTTATCGCGGTGGCACGCGCATTTTTACCGCCCTCACTTTAGGCGGCCCGGAAGCGGCGCAGATGATCGATACTATCGAGTCACAGGACACCAAAAAACGCTTCATGCACCACTATAACTTTCCACCATTTTCGGTCGGAGAAACCGGCCGCATCGGCGGCTTTAATCGTCGTATGATCGGGCACGGTGCCTTGGCAGAAAAGGCGCTCACACCAGTTATTCCCAAACAGATAGCCTTCCCCTACACCATCCGTCTGGTATCAGAAACGTTATCAAGCAACGGCTCAAGCTCGATGGGTTCGGTCTGCGCTTCCACGCTCGCCCTCATGGATGGTGGCGTGCCGATCACGCGACCGGTTGCGGGTATTGCTTCTGGCGTGATGATCAGAGGCGAGAAATACGCGCTCCTCACTGACATTCAGGGTCCGGAAGACGAGTTTGGCGACATGGACTTCAAGGTGGCCGGTACAACGAAAGGAGTGACGGCGATCCAGATGGACGTCAAAGTCTCTGGTATTCCAATCAGTATTTTAGCGGAAGCGTTGGAGAAGGCGCGCGCGGCGCGGCTCCACATACTCGACACGATGGTTGGGGCTATCGCCGCGCCGCGCGCCACTATCTCACCAAGAGCTCCTGAAATCGTCGTAGTGAAAATTTTGCCAGAACAAATCGGTTTGGTCATCGGCTCCGGAGGCAAAACCATCAACAGCATTAAAGACGACACGGGTGTCGAGGAAATCACCATTGAAGAAGACGGTACCGTGTTTATCACCGGCAAAAATGGCTCGGCCGGACTAGCGGCCGAGCGAATCGGAGCGCTCACCAAGGTGTATGAAATAGGCGAGCGGGTAACCGCCACCATTACGCGCCTCACGACCTTCGGTGCGTTTGCCAAGCTTGATGCATTTAACGAGGGACTGATTCACATCTCTGAAATCGCCCCCTTTCGACTGGAAACGATGAATGGCATCCTAAAAGAAGGGGAGGTCGTGCCTGTTGTTGTGTCAAAAATTGAGGAGGGAAAAATTGGCCTTTCCATAAAAAAGGCTAACCCTGACTTTGCCAAAGAACGGGGACTCACTCCGCCGACAAAATAACCCGTGAAAAACTGGCTCCCAAAGTAACCATTCCATGAGATACTAGTAGTAATGAGCCAAAAAGCACCCACGCGCATCCGTACTTTCGCGCAAGATTTGGAAGCGGAACGCATCAAGACCGGTCAGCCGGAAAAAGAGGCGGTAAAAACAGCCACTTCAGTCCCCCAGAAACCGATAATAAAAGAAACGGTTGCCTCGCCTGCGGTGCCTAAAAAACACGCCCCACCCCCTCCACAAAAATCACCCGTACCAAAAAAACCAGCCGAACCTCTGACCATAAAAGAAGATCCGATTGTCGTTGATGGCGATGTCGAGCACGTGCCCAAACACATTCCAGCTTTTCATGAGCTACAGAAAAGCGCCAAAAAACATGCCGACGAAGCCGAATCACTCGCGACCGTGCCGGTAAAAAAATCCGGCGGCGGCGGCACTGTCATTACCGATACTAAAAAAGCACATACACCGATGCTGCCGGCTATTGGCGCGTCGTTGCGCTCCTGGCTAAAGGCATTAAAAAAACAGCTGGCTGGCAAGAAAAAGCGTGTCTATACTGTGCCAGAAACCGAACGACGCAAAGGCGTGATTCAAAAAGCCACTTCAAAAACTGCCGCTATTTTTACAGCCGACAACGAAACTTTGAAAGAGCAGATTCGTCGTCGCCAACTTGGCCCGACTTCGGAAGAGACCAGAGACGCCGTCGAAGTGAGTTGGTCACCAAACACAGAAACTGGTTTTTCATTACTTGAAGAACGGAAAGAGGCTCTCCCTGACGAACCGCCAGCAGTTGATGTGGGGCCCACGCAAACGGGGAGCGTACAGATTGAATATAAAAAGTTTTCGGAATCAGTATCATCAAACGAATTTTTGCCGCCGTATGACGTTGAGGACACTCGTTGGGAAGACGCGGCGAAACGGTTCGCCAACGAGGAACAGACAGGAAACAACGACAGAACGCCAATCGCCGAGCCGACGGTGGTATCGCGAACGCCAGCCGTTGAATCAGTAGCGATCGCGACCAAGGACACCGACGAGACCGGAATTCCTGAAATTCCGCGTGCACATGTACCGTGGTGGAGTCTTGAGCACATTTACCGCATAAGCACGAATGCGATTACGCTGGGATTATTTTTCACGGCCGTCGTTTTGGTGATCGGACTGTACGGAGCTACGTACATTATGGACTTCATCGCGCCGACAGAGAATGCGACACTTGACGCAGACATCACTGCCGACATCACGCCTATTTTGGCGGAGACCGACGTGTCGTACATTAGAGTGCCAGCATTCACTTTCAACAATATTGTCCTGGCCATCGCTCGAAGCAAACCAAAAGTAAACTTCCACGCCAGCGAATACGCCATCGCAAGCCAAAAAGGCAACGCCTTCTCGACCGAACAACTACTCGCCGTGCTTGATTTTCAGACCAAACGTTCTTTTACCGACAGCGTCGCGGCGGTGCGCATCGTGTACAGTAATCAATCCGAACCAGTACTTCTGCTCTCCGTTACCAACCTAGTTGAGGTGAAAGGCGACTTATTTGACTGGGAACGCACCATGTATACCGACGTGGGACCTCTCATTGAAGCTCCACCAGTGAAGGGAAAAACGAGTGACTTTGCCGACCAGAGCGTGAACGGTGTCGATACCAGAGTACTACTTATTGAGGGCAAACCACTCCTCGTCTACGGGTTTGTGAGAGAAAATGTGGTCGCGTTTGCACCTTCACCAGAAGCGTTTGCCGAATTCATCGAAGCAAAATAGCCAAGTGGTATACTGTCACATATGACAGATAGAAACGCTTATGAAGCAAAACTTGAGGAGATCCTGGCCAGCTTAACGAGTGAATTAGAAGCGATTGCTACCCGCGAACCAAGTACTGGTGACTGGGTTGCAGTGCCTGTTTCTGACGAACTCGGCAACGCCGACAGCAATGTCGAAGCCGATGCGGTGGAAGATTGGAATGAACGCCGAGCGACAGTCGCCGAGCTTGAAATGCGGTACCGCAGTGTCGCACGGACGTTGGAAAAAATATCAAACGGAACTTTTGGCATCTGTGAAATATGCCAAGAAAAAATAGAAATAGACAGACTAAATGCCAACCCAGCCGCTCGCACCTGTAAAGTACACATGGAACGGGAACGAGAGTTGCCACTGTAACCTCTATGTCCATCGCGCGTGTCTATACTGTTCAGCCGCACGTGCTCTCCGGTACTATCGTCACTACCGAAGCGGACATTTCGCGTGGACTCCACGCGTTTTCAATTGTTGGTCTGGCGGGCAAGGCAGTCGATGAATCAAAAGACCGAGTCGGCAGTGCCATCAAGCACACCGGTTTTGATTCTCCCAAAACTAAAAATCAAAAAATTATTATCTCCTTGTCGCCCGCCGACTTGAAAAAGGAAGGGCCTCTCTTTGACCTGCCGATTGCTCTCGCGTACCTCGTGGCCGCTGGTGACATAATTCCCGACGAAATAAAGCGTGTGTACATCGGCGAACTGGCACTCGACGGTAGTCTGCGAAAAGTACGCGGTGCGCTCAACTGCGTCCTCGCGGCCAAGGCGGCCGGATACACAGAAATCGTGGTGCCGAAAGAGAACGCGAGAGAAGCCGCCCTCGTAGACGGCATCGCCGTGTATCCGGCCGCCACCTTGCAGGAAGTGGTTGCCCACATTGAAAAAGACGAAGAAAAGAAAACTCCGCTCGCTCTACAGCCAACCACACACATAGGCGAAGATTGGTTTGAGAGCGCAGTGACTCTAGAAGACATTAAGGGACAGGAAACCGCCAAGCGCGGACTTTTGATTGCGGCGGCTGGCCGCCATAATGTGATGCTGGTTGGCCCGCCCGGCACCGGCAAAACTATGCTCGCCCGTGCCCTCCGGGGACTTCTCCCACCGCTCTCGCGCGAAGAGGCACTCGCGGTGACGGCCATCCACTCACTCGCGAACGGTGATATTGACATCAGTACGCGACCGCCATTTCGCAGTCCTCACCATACCGCTTCGCACACGGCGCTCGTTGGCGGCGGCACGAACCCAAGACCAGGCGAAGTGACGCTCGCGCACCACGGTGTTCTTTTCATGGACGAGTTTCCAGAATTTGAACGCCGCTCGCTCGACGCGCTCCGCCAGCCGCTTGAAGATAGGGTGGTGACGATTTCACGCGTACAAGGAAGTGCCGAGTTTCCAGCTGATTTTATTTTGGTGGCGGCGCTCAACCCTTATCGGGGAAGTGAGGACGGCACACAAAACCTCTTGCGTGCCATGCAAGAAACCTACAAGAACAAAGTGTCTGGCCCAATTCTTGATCGCATCGACCTCTGGCTTGAAGTACCGCACGTTGACTATGAAACGCTCACCACATTAAAATGTGAGGAAGGAGAGACCGAAAAATCAAGAGCGCAAGTCAAGGCGGGGGGGG
>JBBTRC010000010.1:0-75468 GCA_038065355.1 Patescibacteria group bacterium | reverse complement strand
CCCCCCGCCTTGACCAGGAGGATCTTCCCTCCACCAACGCCAATCTCTCCGCGCGCGACATAGAAACTACCATCCATTTAAATAGTGATGTGAAAGACTTATTAAAAGTTTCAAGCGCCAAATTAAACCTTTCACCGCGTAGCTATCATAGGCTCATCAAAGTCGCCCGGACGATAGCTGACTTGGACAACTCTGAGAACATTGGTGTCAATCATGTTTTGGAAGCGCTTCAGTATAGAGTTCCACTATAGTCAGCTATCTTCCTTACAGGACCTGTTCAGGTTGACGCCATTTTGTTTCCTTGAGTCACAAAATTGCTGGCAACCTCTTGCGAAAATCCCCCGAACTTTCTCACCATCGCCGACCTCGATGCGAGTGAACACATCACAGCACCGCCCGTGCTTGAGGCACTCCAATACCGCGTACCTTTATAAATTTTATGTGTATCTGTAACTATGCGATTATTTAACTGCAAGCTATACTTTTTATATGATAGACCATGTTGCCCTAAACGTACTAAATTTTGAAAAAAGCCGAACCTTTTTTCTACATGTCTTCGAGCCGCTCCGCTATACGATTGCATTTGAAGAGGGAGGATTTTGTGCTTTTAACGTGCAGGGTGGCCTTTTTGAAATCTGGCAATTTGCTGGTGAGGGCAGAGTCGCTCCCATACATGTTGCATTTAGAGTAGGCGACAAAACACTTGTTGATGCGTTCTATGAGGCGGCATTGGCTAATGGCGGAAAAGATAACGGTGCACCCGGCCCTCGAGACTATACTCCCAACTATTATGCCGCTTTTATTCTGGATCCGGACGGAAATAACATTGAGGTGATGTTTGATGAATAGTAAAAGCCGTTGCGTGAGCAACGGCTTTAGAGTTTGAGTAGCAAGACCAACGTTACCGCTATCCAACTAATCTCATTCGGGACTTCGCTTATAAGCGAGCCAGTTCGATTTCTGTCCCAACTGGCTTCTTTGACCGAGAGCACAAGCTGACCTATCCGTGAAAGAATGGTTGCGTGTCCAGCAATTACCGCTATCCATGACATCCCTGCACCGCCGACAAGCCAAATATTCCAGGCCAAGATGAATTGCGGGATGGCTTTAAAGAAAACCGCCATGAAACCCTTCACCAGTGGATTAGTCAACTCAAATCGACCCCAAAACAATGTCGCCAGTACGCCAACAATGGCAATAAAAGCGGTGAGTGTGTCGCGATCGTTCCACACCCAAGCCTGCTTAAAAACAATGACGCTTACGTCCAACGTAACCACCATCGTCCACGTTGAGTAGGCAATAAGTGTTTGAAACGTTACACGACTCGGCATTGCTTTGTGTGCGTGCCAAGCGAGCCATAGATTCAGTAGTAAAAAGATCAGCCAGAATCCAAACCAACTCATGCTCACTCCTTCGGCAGAAGTAAGCATCTGTAGGAATTGGCTCGTGCCAAACGTGAGCGCAAAGCCAATTTGGATGAGGAATAATCCGTCACCCAGCAGTTTTCTAGACATCTGTTACCTCCTTTGGGTGAGAGAAAAACTGTTTTTACAATATTATATAAGTCAAACTATGTCAAGTGTATTGTGGCGAGCAGAGCGAATATATTAGACAGAAAAAAGTTCGGACGACGCCGGCGAGCAGCAAAAAATGAGCCGCAGCGGTTGCCACGGCTTTTTAGAGAGTTATATGAGCAAGCAACGTTTGATCAGGATTCCGTAAGTCACCTGGAGCGAACACAAACAACCCGTATGGCCCGTCTATATTTTGAATGATTGCACGAATATCCGGCAGTTCGTCGTCATGAATCGGACGATACTCATGCACACCGTACTCCACACATGAATTTAAGACCGCATTTGGTTGTTTTAGATACTCCACAAGGTAACGTCGTATACGTGCACGCAAACGTGACATCCGGCGCTGAACGATGCCAACGTACCAACTAGTAACCGAGGCTTTTAGATGATGTTTCCGAGCAACCGCACCCTGACACTTCAAGAACAATCGTTCAGCTTGTTCTTGAATTTTTATGTACATGCCGACCAGGTGAGTTACGTAGTGCGACTGATCGTACACACGGATACATGTTTTCAGACCATTAAAAATGTCCGTTGGGGCACCCGCGAGCTGAAGTTGAACGTTTTCAACGAGACGGTTTGTAATGTCTCTCACGATGTCACTTTCGGAACGATGATCTTCTCCAATATGAAACAGTTCATATTGGAGAATATTAGGAACCTTTGACAAGGTACACTCTCCTCTCTTTGAAGTTTACAATCCTGTGGTCAGGATACTCTTTTCACCGAGAAAATACAAGACTGAAACCACATTCGCTTGGAGCGTCATCCTACATTCGGTATCTAGCTAGTGAATGAGTTCTTCAATCACGGGATACACGCGGTCGGCAATTTTCGCATAGCCAGCATCGTTTGGGTGTATAGTATCGTGCATTAATTCAGGGTGAGCAATTACGCCCGAGAGCACATCGGGAACGTACGCGGTGTGGTATTTTTTTGTCAGCAGGTCAAACTGTTTTTTATAATCGTCAGTTAAAATCCCGCCCCGAACGCCAAGCACCACCACAATAGCGCCAGCGTCTTGAATGTTGGTCACGATAGTTTCAAGGTTAGCAAACGTCACCTCGAGCGGGACGCGGCGGAGGTAATCATTGCCACCCAAAAGTACAATCACTACCTTGGGGTCGCGGGCGAGCACACTCGGAAGACGAGCGAGCGCGGTTTCGGTCGTGTCGCCGCTCTTCCCAAGATTGACAATTGGCTGGCCGAGCTGGCGTCCGATCGTCGAGACTAAATCATTGCCGGCCGTAGCGCCTTCGCCGGCAATCAAACTATCGCCGAACGCTATAATTTCCGTACCCGTTGACGGATAGTTTTTAACGCCTTTCGAATAATCGTCAGCAAAGAATACGCCATACGCCACAAAGACGCTTACGGAACCGGCGAGTAACAAAAAAATGAGCCTCATCGGCTCATTTTAGCAGGTTATGAAAAGCCTGTGTGTTTAAAATGGATTGCGAGCGCCACGAACTTCAAAGTGAAGATGGACGCCGGTTGATTTGCCTGTGCTGCCCATAGCGCCGATAGTTTCTGCTTGAGAGACATAAGCACCGACACCGACGTACAGCGTGGAAAGGTGCGCGTAAAGTGTCTGCGCACCGTTGGGATGCTTTACCACGATGTAGCTACCGTAGCCTCCGTTCCAACCAGAACTCTTGGCTACTATCACTTCGCCAGGAGCGGCCGCGCGAATCGCGGAGCCATAGCTCCCAGCCAAGTCGACGGCATTGTAGCCGTGAATACCCTGCGTCTTCACTGCGCCTGGGGCGGGATGTGAGAAGCCGCTACTGTCGGCACCGCCCGTCACTCCTCCTATCCGTACTGGATTGGCGACTGCGACTTTGGTTGATAGATGCATGGCGCCGCCAGGGATGATAAGCGTGTCGCCGATTGCTAGGCTGTCAGCTGAATCAAGTTGGTTGTAAGAAAGGATTTCCTCGACGTCACCCTCATACTTCTTGGCAATGGTACTGATGGTGTCGCCACTTTTCACAATGTGTCGCACGCCAGCGATCGGCAATATGATAAGGGTGTCGCCGGGCTGAATGGCAGTGGCTTTGGTGAGGTCGTTCGCCCACATAATCGTGTTGGTAGTGACATCAAACATTTCGGCGATTTCGGAAAGTGCGTCACCCTCACGCACCGTGTAGACTCGAATCTCACCGTTGCTGGAGCTTTGCTTTGTGATGTCGTCAGGAGCGACCGGGCCCGTCGAGACAAGTGCGCCTTCGTTCACGATGAGCTCAGCACCGCCACGAGCGCTCTGGGGGTTGGGATTTTGCAGGGCGGTGAGGAGGTCAATGTCGGCGGCTCCCGTCATAACAATTGATTCCGGCTCAACGCTCATCGCTTCAGCGGCGGGGAAAAGCTTTCCCAAAAGTCCGGCATGTACCGAAAAAGGCACCGCGATTGATAGTAAAAACACGCACAGCTCAACCATTACTTGAACGCGCGTGAGGTGAATACTGGTATGTGACTGACGACCTGTGGCTAGCGAAGCGTCGTCAGTGGGTTGTGGGTTGAATTGAATACGTTTTTGTTATGGTCTCACCGCTGTTCAGTCGTTACGTCCGCGCTAGAAAGGAAAAGGAGCATCGCTGCTCCGCACGTGTACCATGTTGGGTACGCGTCATATTTTACTAGAGACAGCATGAAGGGCAATTGACGTAATGCACTTTTTCCACGCCGGCCTGATATGCCTATTCCATGTAAGAAATAGGCCGCGCAATCGTCATTGACAGTATAGGTTAACGTGATAGAGTTTTTATATGCGCATCCATTCATACATTTTTCACTGTGTAGCAACCGCCCCGGCGTGGCGTTTGGCCGTGGCAACGACTGCATTCGCGAGCCAGTTTCTTATGGCGGATCGTGGCGGTAACGCTTCTCGCTCATATTTTCGTATGTATTGGCCTGTTGGTTTAACGACATAAATTCACCTTTATTTCATTAGAGCAGCGGGTCTAACGACCCGCTGCTTTTGTTCTTTTGACTACCATGCAGTCGCAACAGTTCTTTTACAATCATCACAAAGGAGACGAGGATGCCTTCCCTTAAGGTACTGTATACCAACGCGGCTCTGAGTGCCGCCGAGACCCTCACCGGGTGCCGGTGGGTACTTGATGAGCTTGTGGGGAATGAGGCCAAGCGACAGATTGTTATTGCGCTTTTCTGCCTTTTCGTTGGAGCGACTGCCACATCGGTAGCGGTTCCGTTCGTGATGCGTTTTGTGATTGACTCAGAAAACGTAGGCAACAAAGAAGCGACGTATCTGTTGCTCCTGGCGTTGTCGGGCGTGCTGACCGTCGGTACTGTCTTTGGCTCATTCCACGATCATTATCGTGAGCGGGCCTGGAATCAAAATTTCTTCACTGTGCATACGCGCCTGGTGAGAAAGATGTTCGAACGCCCATACGACGAGATTATCAGTGAGCAAAGCGAGGTTGGTGCTGAGCAAATCGAGTCAGTCAAGGACAAGGTGCAAAACATTCTGTACCTTTTCTTGTTTGAGTCGTCGATTGTCTTTTCGACCATCATCGGGGCAACGATTTTTTTGTTTCTCACCAGCACCCTCGCGGCAGTGGTCGCGGTCTTACAGACCATCTTCAACCTAGTGTGGTTCTTTTTCTGCAATGCCGCACTTGATGCCAAAATGGGTGCGCTCGACGAGCAGTTCCGTCGCTTCAGCCGACGCACGGTCGAGAAGCTCCACATGGTCGCCAGCGTAAAAGCCGGCGGCGTTGAAAACAAAACCGCCATGCAAGTCGGGGAGGAAATCAAGAAACCACTCGCCGAAGACTTACAAATCTGGGCGTACTGGTTTCAAAGGGTTGATTTCTCACGCCGACTCATCAATACACTGACGCCGGTTGGCATTCTTGCCTACGGCGTACACGAGTCTTGGACTGCTGGCACATTGGCGGCTGTGTCGAGTCTCATGTTTATGATTTCGCGCGAGTATGGCTTCATAGGCCACCTCATGCGACATCTCGCGGCGCAAGTGGCGCGTATCAGAGCGACCCGTGAGGCGCTCACCAAAAAACCAGCCTTCGACTACAACACCGGCATCGAGTTCACAGAGGAGAAAAAACATGCGTATTGAGTTCAAGCACGTGTCACTCGCGTACCGTGGTGCCCATATACTGCGAGATATTTCGTTCACCATTGACGAGGGCGTACGAACAGCCCTCGTTGGTGTGAGTGGCGCTGGCAAGAGTTCCATTGGAAAACTCTTGATTCGCAGCACTGATCCAACCAGCGGTACGATCTTTGTGACTGGCGCAGAGCGTCACCCGCTTATGGCTCTGAAGCTTCGATCATTCCTACGACACGTCGGAGTGATCCCACAGCGATCAGAAATCGTCAGTGGTACAGTTCGAGAAAATGTGCTCTTTAGCGTCCATGAAGAGGACTTAGCTACAGTAACCGACCGCGATGTGTGGTTGGCGCTTGATGCGATATCGCCACTGTTTCGAGAACGTTTTAGAAAAAACGGCCTCGACACGCACGTAGGGAAGCAAGGCATGCAACTCTCCGGCGGCGAACAGCAACGCCTCTGTGTCGCTCGCGCGCTTATCAAGAACCCATCGTTTCTTCTCATTGACGAAGCGACGGCCTCACTCGACTCGGAAACCGAGCGGGTGGTACAAGAAGGCATCGACGCGGCCCTTTCTCGTCACATCTCTGCCTTAGTGATCGCGCATCGTTTCTCTACATTACGTAACTGCAATCAGTTTGTAGTTTTAAAAAAGCTCACTGACTGCCAAGAAGATGAGTCACAAGTTGAGGCAACTTGTAGTTCGGCGGAGGAAGCGTATGCGGTCTCGCCAACGTTTCGACGATTGGCAGACCTGCAAGGATTTGGTCCTTAGTTGATTGTGTAAAAAAAGCCGGCGCGCAAGCGCGCCGGCCTTTTTCTTTGCCTTTTCGGCACCGTTTCACCACGTGCTATAGTGTCGCACATGAGTGACACTCCACGTTATCTCGACGGCTTGAATGAGCAACAAAAAGCCGCGGTCTTGCACACCGAAGGTCCCCTCTTGGTGCTCGCCGGTGCCGGTTCGGGCAAGACCCGCGTCATTACGCACCGGATCGTACACCTTATTCATCAAGGTGTAGCGCCGCACAATATCCTCGCCGTTACTTTCACCAACAAAGCCGCCACCGAAATGCGCGAACGCGTGCACGCGCTCATTCACAAATATCCACCGTCCGATCGAGCGTCCATCGACAGTATGCCAACTGTGACCACCTTCCACTCGCTCGGGGTACGCATTTTACGCGAGTTTCACGAAGCAGCCGGTCTGCGGAAATATTTCACTATCTACGACCGGAGCGACAGCGTACGGGCAGTCAAACAGGCCATTGTGCAAGCGAACTACAATCCAAAAGAACTTGAACCACGACGAATATTAGGAATGATTTCACGCGCCAAGGGCGACGCGCTCACGCAGATTGCCTACAAAGACGCGGCGAGCTCATACCCGGAACAAGTGGCCGCTGAGGTCTGGGAAAAATACGACGCCGTACTGGAGAGTGAGCAGGCGCTTGATTTTGATGATCTTTTAGCCAAAACGCTGCGGCTACTTGAAAGTAACCCCTTGGTGCGCGAGACGCTACAGCGGCGTTTTCACTATCTTCATGTCGACGAGTACCAAGACACCAATCGTGTCCAGTTTTCGATTATGGAGCTTTTGGCGAGCGACGACACCAACATCTGCGTGGTCGGCGACATCGATCAAAACATCTACTCCTGGCGGGGCGCCGACATCAAAAACGTCATGCAGTTTGAACGACACTTCCCACGCGCCGTTACTATTCTCCTTGAAGAAAACTACCGCTCAACGCAAACCATCATTGCGGCTTCGAACGACATCATCAAAAAGAACCGCAATCGCGTCGAAAAGAATGTCTTCACTCAGAATGAAGAGGGTGACAAGATTACCCTCTACGCCGCCATGACCGGTGCCGACGAAGCCGAGTTCGTGGCCTTAACCGCTCGTTCGCTTATCGCTGAGGGGGCTGAACCAACTTCTATAGCCGTTCTCTACCGCACTAACTTCCAATCGCGTGCGCTCGAAGAAGCGTTCTTAAACTTTGAGGTTCCGTACCAACTCGTGGGCACTAAGTTTTTTGAACGAAAAGAAGTGAAGGACGTACTGTCGTACCTGCGGCTCGCACTTAACCCTGGGAGCACTGGTGACCTGGCTCGCATCATCAACGAACCGTCACGCGGCATTGGGAAAGTGACACTTTTAAAAATCATCGAGGGGAAGCGGGCTGAACTCAAAAACAGCGTGGGCGTGAAGGTCGCCGCTTTTGACGAGCTCATGATGGATATCGCCAAGGCGACATCCGAAAAAAAACTGTCGGACACTATAAGATTCATTATGAAGCAGAGTGGTCTCGAAGCCATGTACAAAGAGGAGGGTAGTGACGAAGCGCTCGAACGCCTCGAGAACTTGCGCGAACTCGTCACGCTGGCGACACGCTACGACCACCTGCCACCAGGCGAAGCCGTTTTGCAGCTCCTCGAGAACGCCGCGCTCCAAAGCGACCAGGACGAAATAAAGAACAAGGAAGAATTCAACGCGGTGCGACTCATGACCATCCACGCCGCCAAAGGCCTCGAATTTGCTTACGTATTTATCACCGGCCTTGAAGAAGGACTGTTCCCGCACGAACGGCTCGACGACGCACGCATAGACCAAGAAGAAGAACGTCGATTATTTTATGTGGCTCTGACGAGAGCCGAGAAAAAAGTATTTCTTTCCTACGCGCATATGCGCACTATTTTTGGCAGCCAGCGGATAAATATCCCTTCTTCATTTTTGAACGACATCAGCACCGAACACATAGAGAGCGGCAATCCAGGCGGTGGCCACACGTCTGGCTACGAGACCACTATCTATTTGGATTAATTAGACGCAGGTGAGTTGACCGGGGAAGTTGGGGTCGGGAGGATTACACGGATGGGTAGCGAGCCAGTAAAAGGCAATGCCATAGCCCGCTGCCGCTAAGAGACCGATGGCCAGCCCTGTGTAAATGATTTTTTTCATGGTTATATTATACCCAACGTATGCCTCAATCCTTCCAACATAAAAAGTCTCTGGGGCAGCATTTTTTAAATAGTGACTATGTGCCGAAGCTCATGTGCGACGCGGCACGCCTGGAGGCAGGGGGAACGGTTCTTGAAATTGGCCCCGGTACCGGCATATTGACCAAAGAGCTGTTAGCTCGAGGGGTGAGGGTTATAGCGGTGGAGGCGGATGCGCGGGCGATCGCGTTCCTCGAAGAAACATTCCCTGACGCCATCGCCCGCGAGGAGCTCACCCTCCACCACACCGACGCCAGGACGCTCGACCTCCAAGCTCTCTCGCTTCGCGACCAGGCCTACAAAGTGGTGTCCAATATTCCTTACTACCTCTCCGGCTCACTCCTACGCCAGCTTCTCGATACCACTACACAGCCAAACACATTAGTTTTTCTCATTCAAAAAGAGTTGGCCGAGCGGGTCGCCCGCAGCAAAAAGGAGTCGCTCCTATCTTTATCAGTGAAGGTGTTCGGAGACCCCTCTTATATTGGTACTATCAAACGAGGACACTTCACCCCGCCACCCAGAGTCGATTCGGCGATACTGGCAATAACAAACATCAACCGCAATCGACTCGGCTCCCTTTCAAGCGAAACTTTTTTCACTATCCTCCACCTCGGCTTTGGCAGTAAGCGCAAACAGCTTTTGGGTAACTTAAGTGCGCGCTGGCCGAGGGAAGCCCTAGAAGCGTTATTTTCCGATCTTGATCTACCGCTGACTATCCGCGCCGAAGACGTGCCGCTGTCCACTTGGATTCCCCTCTGTACCCACCTCTCATCCCCAGCTTTTCAACAACAAATGCACCCGTAGTATCAACAGCTTTATAGACACTTATCGGGACGTGTCCCCTCATTACATATTTTGAGCATCCGCGGGGATGCAGTGCTTATAGAGGTGACCAAACGTCGGAGCGTGTGAAAAATATGTAATGAGGGGACACGTCCCGCTTCATACACAGCTTTGTGCACAGGCGCATAAAACACCTGTAGTCGTTGCTATACTATTAGTGTATATGAGTCAGCCGAACTCCAAAATAGTCGGAGCCTTTGTGATAGGGTTTGCCCTTGTCGGTGCCGCCTACACGCTGTCTAATTTTGGACAAAGCTCATTTAAAGCTCCTACAGAAACCGCGGCCGTCGTGAACGCGGCACCAGCCCGCACCGCCATTGAGGTGGTGGACGAAAATAACAACGGCATTGAAGACTGGCGCGACGACTTCGTCACCACCGACCCCCTCGTGCTCGAGGACACCTCAACCACCTACACGCCGCCCGACACCCTAACCGGCCAGCTCGGCATCAACTTCTTCCAAGACATCTTATCCTCCCGTACCCACGGCGCCTTTGCCAGAAGCGACGAAGAAATTATTGGGAACACCATCGAGGTACTTCGAAAAGAAACCGGTGTGGAAATTTACGACACGCCCGACATAAAAATTATTGACGAGTGGACCGAGGACACTATTCGCACCTACGCCAACGCACTGGCGCTGGCGATTACCACCAACGATGCTGTCGACGTGAAAGAGAATGAGCTCTATATATTGCAGGACATTTTGAATCGTAGGGATCAAAGTCGCATAGCTGAACTTGACGCGCTGGCGCTCACGTATCAAAAGACCCGAGATGATACTCTCAAAATCCCGGTACCAGCTTTTATGGCCAAGCAACATCTTGACCTCATCAACACCTACCACGCCATTCAGGCCGACATCACGGCTATGACCTATAGCTACAGCGACCCGGCCTACACACTGCTTCGTCTCAAGCGCTACGAAGAAGACGCGACCGGTCTCTACCTGGCTCTGCAAAACATCTATAAAGGCCTGGAACCCTACGCCAGTCTGTTCACGGTAGACGATCCGGCGGTGCTGTTCGTGGTGTTTAGCCCTAATAACCAAAGTCAAATTTAACGTTACGCCTATGATCGATACTTTCTTCATGTGTTTGAAAAAAAGCCTGGTGGCTGCGGTGTTCATCATCTTTGGTTTTGTCGCTACCTATGTGCCACAACCATACAATCATATCGAAACCGTCGAGGCCGGTGCGGTCGTCTACGATCCGACAAACTTTGTCCAAAATACTGCGACTGCGGTCGCTACTACCGCTATGTCGGTAATTCAAGGTAGTCTCTGGCTTAAAGAATCGGTACTCGATGGTATCGCTTGGGTGATCGCCAAAGGACTCATTAACACGATGGTCGGTAGCTTGGTAAACTGGATCAATTCTGGCTTTCAGGGGAGTCCGGCCTTCGTGCAGGACCTGCGGGGATACCTTCTGGCTCAGGCTGACGTGGCGGCCGGGCGCTACATTCAGAGCTTAGGGAAGGTCGGCTCGTTCATCTGTTCACCGTTTGCCCTCGACGTGCAGATAGCGGTATCGCTCCAGTACGATCTTGATCGGCTCGACCAACCGATCTCGTCGGCCGCCTGTACGCTGTCGGGCGTCGTCAACAATATCCAAGCCTTTACCCAGGGCAACTTTTCAGCTGGCGGCTGGGACCAGTGGTTCCAGATGGTCAACCAGCCAAGTTCGTACACTCCTTTTGGACAAATCCAGGCTGGCATCGACGGTATGCGGTCTGAAGTCGCCAATACTCGTAACGAAAAGAATCAGATTCTCGATCAGGGTGACGGATTTTTCTCCGGCGAAGTATGTTTTAACGTCACCACACCAACTGGCCCACAGCAGAAATGTATTATCGCCAAACCCGGAAAAATGATCCAAGAAGCTCTCTCATTCAACCTCGACTCTGGCCGACAGTCGCTCGTGGCCGCCGACGAATTCAACGAAATTCTGGCCGCACTTCTGACTCAGCTCGCCAACACTGCCATTACCGGTGCCTCCGGTCTCCTTGGCCTCTCGGGCGGCACTGGCTACACCTACACTGGCTACAACGGCGGTTCATACACTAGCGGACTGGCTTCGAGTAGCGCTGGCTCCTTGACCACCGCCAACGCCCTTTCACTCATGCAGAGCGCGCTCCAGACCCAGCAGAGCTACATCTCGACCGCCCAGTCCTATGTCGCACCGCTCACCAGTTTTGCCAACAACAACAGCAATCCCGCCAACCTACGCTCTGCCGCCTCGGCCGCTGTCACCAACATCAATCAAGCAATCATTCCGACCGCCAACAACAACGTGAGCACGCTTAACAACTTGATCAGTCAATACAACGCGGCCAATGGCAATGCAACCGTTCAAAGTCAAATCATTCAACAATTCAACAGCTTGACGCTCTACCGTCAGACCGACATCGCCACCTCGCGAGCGTACTGGGACTCAATCCTCGGCACGTCTTCCGGCGGCAGTTCCGGTCCGGTTATCCAACCAACCCCACCGCCGCCCGGAGGCTATTACTACTAATCCGCTAATTACACTGCTATGCTCCGCCGTCATCCACTCACCACCCTCTCGCTCTTACCCCTTTTGGCGGTATTCATGCTTGTGATGCCGTGGCCGGCCTTCGCTACAGTGGAAGAGTTTATCTACAACGTGATAGTCGGATTCTTCGGCCTCTTCGTGGGGGCAGGGGCGGGCGTGCTCGACTACGCTACCAATAGCTTTGTACTAGGATTCGGATACCAGTACGTCTCTGGGGGCGTGGGGGCAGTGGTTGATAGCACCTGGGTCTTGGTCCGCGACCTCTTCAACCTCACTTTTATCTTTGGCCTCGTGTACATTGGCCTCAAGATGATACTAAGCAGTGACGATAGCCAGACGAGAAAGGTGCTGGTGAGTTTGATCTTAGCCGCACTGTTGGTCAACTTCAGTCTCTTCTTTACCAAATTCATTGTTGACTTTAGCAATATCTTGGCCACTGAAGTAGTCAACTTAGGCATTCAGCAATCGATTATACCGCCCCCCAATAACGCTGCTTTACCCATCAGCCCAAGTAAACCGGGCATTTCAATGTCAACGGCGGTCATGGAGCAGATGAACTTGCAAAGTGTATTTTCTGAGGGCGACACTGCAAATTCGTGGGGACTTATTTTTGGTATAGCGATTGTACTTATTACCGCCGCATTTGTATTTTTTGCCGGCGGCATCCTACTCCTCATCCGCGCCGCCGCGCTTATTCTCTATATGATGCTTTCGCCGTTTATGTTTCTCGGTTGGGTCTTTCCACAGCTCCAGAGTGTCACTAAGGACTACTGGAAAGGATTTTTGAGTAAGGCCTTTTTCGCGCCTATCTATTTTTTAATGCTGATGTTGTCGCTTCTTTTACTCAAGGGAATAGTCGCGTTTAATATAGACTTTGCGGACGGCCTCACCTCGGCCAACACAACAACCGGAAATGCAGCAGCACAAGCACCTATAGCAGCCATCGCCAGCGCCTTTGGTCCTTTCATTATCATTGTGATCTTTCTGCTTGCTTCCCTCGTCATCGCTCAAAAAATGGGCGACCAGGGCGCGGCGCAGGCACTCAAGATCGGCAATAACATGCAACGCAGCGCGCGCAAACAAATTGTGCGGGGTGCCGGTGCCGCCACCTTTGGCACCGCCGCCTTTGCCGGCAGAAACACCGTTGGTCGCGGAGCTGCAGCCGCAGCCGGACACATGTCACGTAGCTCACTCTTTACTGGTAATGTTCTCGGCCGACAAGCACTAAAGGCTACCCGCGCTACCGCCGACGGTGGCTTCGATGCTCGAAACATTGGTGGCTTTGGCAAAGCGACTGGTCTTGGCACGGGTAAGAAGGGCGGCTTTAGCTCGAGAGCAGAAGCGAGAACAAAGGCTGACGAGAAATTCTATAAATCAATCGGTGACAAAGACATGACAGATCCGAAGAATCTCGCCAAAGCCGAAATACGAGCGGCGGAGATACAAGCAGAAGCTCAGCATGAACTGAGCGCTGTCGCTGAAGCAGAAACAAAACTTGATACTGATCAGCTCAAGTCGACAAAAGAACTGTCGGGCGAAATGGATGAACTTGAAAAGGAGATCAAGAATATGACTGGTGTGCTCGGTAAGACACTGGGCGGAGCAGACGTGGCCGGTATGCCGAAAGCAGAGTATCAACGAATGGTTAAGCAGAAACAGCAAGACCTGGAACAGAAGAAAGCTGTTCGCGAGGCGGCCAAGCTCAAGGAACGAGCGCAACAAGAAAGAGTAAATGCGGAGAAAAAGAACGACCCAACTACGAAACGTCAGGCTGAGGAGTATGCTCAAAAACTTGAGCAACAGGCTGAAGAAAGTATTCGAGCACGAAAGATAGTCAACAAAGAGAGGAAGGACACAGCTGAAAAATTCGCCGGCGATGAGGATGCGCATAAAAAGAACAGAAAAAATATTGCTGAAGCTGAAATTAAGTTTGCAAATAAAATTGCCTACCTCAACGACAAGCAAAGGGACGTGAATCAAGCTGACCTACCAGGCGTAACTAACAAAGCCCGGCAAGATTCACTCGATAACTTAAAGAAAAAATTCGGTGGAACGGCGGCAGAAATGGGCACAAAAGCAGCGACGGTTAAAAAGAGAAAAGAAGAAAAAGAGGCTGAAAAAGCAGTTGACAAGGAACACGGTCTGGAAGACGAAGCAAAACCAGAAAAAGCCGAGAAGGACGAAAAATAAAACACTATGGACGACACATTAATACAAGAACGACTACAGGGCTTTAGCCAAAAATACCGCGCTTTTGTTGAAAGTGAGTTTGTAAATCAAGCCTCTACTGACTTGGCGGAAGAGGCAGAATTAACTGAACAGCAACGGGTTGTGTTGAGTAACGGCTTCATGTTGTACCTTCTTTACTTCTTTACCCGTAGTGATCTCGAAACGTTCCTCGTAGAGAATGGAATCCAAAGCGAGACGAGCATGGCTGTGGTAGGCGCTTTTATGTCGATACTCCCAACAACAGTCAGTGACACCCACGATACTATTGTGTTAGGAACTGTGGAAGACAACGTTACTACTGCGAAAGCCACACCCAACCTGCCAATAAAGCCAGACGAAAAAACAGTTTCGCAAGTGCGCACCATGGCCGAGGATATGAACGAAGCGCGGACGCAGGGAGAGGCGGTGTACAGTTCGACACAGGCCGCTCTTTTAGAGGAGAGTCGGAAAAATGTTCAGCGGGACGAGCCGCAACAAGGAGAGATAAAAAAGTAGAGGGCAGCACGGAGACTCATTCCCCACCACATATTTTTCACACGCTCCGATGTTTGGTTACCATTATGGGCACTGTACCTCCGCGGACGCTCAAAATATGTAGTGAGGGATAGGTGTCGAAATACTCAAGTCGCACAGCGCCGACGCATACACCACCATGTATAATGGTGGTGTATGCGTTTTGAAGTGCCGCAGTTTATTGAAATTGAAGATAAGATCTTTGGGCCGCTGTCGTGGCGTCAGTTTCTGTATTTGGGCGGAGGACTCGGCCTCGCGGCTGTCCTCTTTTTTACCGGCAATCTGTTTCTGTTTGTCCTTTTTGGCATACCGGCGGGGGCGCTCGCGGGGGCGCTGGCATTTTACCCCGTCAACAATCGCCCGTTCTCATATTTTCTCGAAGCTATCTTCAACTACGTGACGGGGAAACGCCTTTACCTCTGGCGTCAAAAGAAAGACATTGTGTATCGCAACAGAACCAGCCTGTCTGAACAACGCCGCTCGGCTCCGGTCGCGCCGCCGCGCGACCGGAGCCGCAGCGGCAAAAACATCGCCTCGCTCGCGCGCCGTCTGGAATTAGAAGCTATGCAAAAGCAAAATCAGTAATCTATCTATGCCAAAAGCCACCGCCGCCACCCAAGATTTTGTTTCTATTCGCGACATCAAAGATGATGTGGTGATTCAAAAGAATGGCCAAATGAATATGGTCTTGCTGGTGTCATCGATCAACTTCGCGCTCAAATCGCTTGATGAGCAACAGGCGATTTTGCTGCAGTTTCAACAGTTCATCAACACGCTGGATTTCAGCTTGCAAATATATGTGCAATCACGCCGCCTCAACATCGAGCCGTACCTAGCCCTCTTGGCCAGTCTCGAGGTAAAACAGGACAACGACTTGATGCGGATTCAGCTGCGCGAATACATGGAATTTATCCGCACTTTCACAACCGATGTCGATGTGATGAGCAAAAACTTCTTTGTTGTCATTCCCTACACTCCGCCAGTCCTTAGCCTCTCTAAAAATATGTCGAATGTGCTAAGCGGGGGGCCACAGAAAGCGTTCATACCAACCGACGCCCGCTTTGAGGAGCACCGCATTCAGCTTGAACAGCGGGTCGGATTGGTCACACAAGGTTTATCTCGCGTCGGGGTTCGTTCGATCGCCTTGAAGCAAGACGAACTGGTCGAATTTTTCTACCATATTTACAACCCTGGCGACCCGACCGGAGCCGCGCCTGCGCTCGACCGTAACAATTAACTACCATGGGCATTCTTGATATTCTTCAAACTAAATCAACCTCCGAGCCAAACAACAGCATGGACGACCACTTGCTGACCCTCACCGACGTCATCGCTCCCTCGGCGATTAACATCAATCCAAAAAACATCGACCTGAGCGGCGCCATCGCACGTGTTTACTACGCGGTCACCTACCCACGCTTCCTCAACGACGGCTGGATTGAACCGGTCCTTAACCTGGCTCGGGAAATTGATATTTCAATCTTCATTCACCCTATAGACACGGCCGAGACTCTGAAAAAATTTCAAAAAAAAGTGGCGGAAGTGGAAAGCCAGATCAACATGAAGGCCGAGCGAGGGGAAGTGCGCGACCCCCAACTCGAAGCGGCCTACCGCAACCTTGAGGACCTGCGAGACAAACTACAACAAGCCGAAGAGAAGCTCTTCAACGTCGGCTTTTATCTCGCTATTTACGGCCAGACCGAAACCGAAATAAATAAGATTGAAAATGAGGTGCGCGGCATACTGGACTCCCGTCTCGTTGGTGTGAAGCAGGCGCTTTTTCAGCAGGAGCAGGGGCTCAAGAGCGTCTTTCCACTCGCGACCGATGAGCTCCTTGTGCACAGCAAGTTTAACTCCGAACCGCTCTCGAGCTTTTTCCCCTTTACCTCGTTTGACCTCACTTCTGACAACGGCATTCTCTACGGCATCAATCGTCACAACTCCAGCTTGGTGCTTTTTGATCGCTTCAGCCTGACCAACTACAACTCGGTCACCTTTGCCACCTCAGGCGCGGGCAAGTCATACGCGTTGAAGCTCGAAATTCTTCGCTCCCTTATGTTTGGGACAGAAGTCATCGTCATCGATCCTGAACGAGAATACGAGTATTTGGCCGAAGCGACTGGTGGGCGTTTCTTTAACATTTCGCTCTCCTCCAATCATCACGTCAATCCGTTTGATCTGCCCGCGCCGACAACGGACGAAGATCCACGCGATGTACTGCGCACCCACATTATCGAGCTCGTCGGCTTATTTCGGCTCATGCTGGGAGGCCTCACGCCGGAAGAAGAAACTTTGATCGACCTGGCCATACAAGAAACCTACGCGCTCAAGGATATCACTGGGGACTCCAACTTTGCCGAACAAGAACCGCCGCTGTTGTCTGATTTTGAAATGGTGCTGGCGGGTATGGAAGGGAGCGCCTCTTTGATTACACGCTTGCAGAAATACACGTCCGGCACTTGGTCAGGCTTCATGAACCAGCCCACCAACGTCGACATCAACCAAAAATTTGTGGTGTTCTCTATCCGCGACATGGAAGACGAGCTCAAGACCATCGCCATGTACATCATTACCAACTTTATCTGGGGGTCTATCCGGCGCCGGCTGGCCAAGCGCCTTCTCGTGATAGACGAAGCCTGGTGGATGATGAAATCTGAAGACACCGCATCGTTCTTATTTAGTCTTGCCAAACGAGGCCGCAAATACTACCTCGGTATCGGTACTATCACCCAAGATGTGGACGACTTCTTACGTTCTCCCTATGGCGTGCCGATGATCACAAACTCCTCGATCCAGCTCCTCATGAAGCAGTCGCCGACCGCCATTGACAACGTCCAGAAAACCTTCAACTTGACCGATGAGGAGAAGTTCTTGCTCCTTGAATCAAACGTCGGCGAGGGCATTTTCTTTGCCGGCCTCAAACACGTAGCGATCAAAATCATCGCCTCTTATACCGAAGATCAGATCATTACTTCCGACCCTTCGCAACTGCTCCAAATCAAGAAAGCCCGCGAAGAACTGCAGGCAACGCGCGTATAGTACAATAGAAACATGGAGCCCACTCGGCCAACGACTGACGAAATGTTCAACGCAGAGTACGCCACGCGGGGTCTGCAACCATCGGTCGGTTTTGCGGCACCAATCCGGAACGTAAAAGTGGAGCAGAAAAATCCCCATGCCCGCCAAAGTGGAAAAGTTGCCGGCCCGACTCTACGAGGAGGCGGAAAGGGAGTACAAGTTATGGGCAAAACCACTTCTGCGGCCGGCACGGCCGCGATGAGAGCCGGTGCCGCACTGAGCGGCACCGGCATTGGTGCTATCGTTGGAGTTCCACTTGCTGCGGCCGGGGGGGCGGCGACTCTGGCCAATCGAGCTAGGTACATCATCAATCGAAATCGAGACGAAGCTGATAGGCAAGCTAGGCGGCTTCGTGCCAAACGAGCTTCGCTTGGCGAACGGGCCAAAGCGACCCGCACCAACCTCTGGATTTGGTCATTTGGTTTTCTGCTATACGGCACACTGCAGCTAATGGGTGCTTTTCTTGGCTTGTTCGCTTTCGGGGTCATGGGCTTAGCTGATGAAGCAGGCAAAGCTAGTCATGCCGCGGCGAGCGCAGTACTTTCAGAAGAAGTCGTGAATGGCGTCGGAAAAATAGCGAACGGAATCGCTTGGGTGGCAAAAAGTACAACTCCTCATATAGGCAATAAAACCGTAGGCAGTTACGCCATCCACGCGGTGACGGGTGTCGATCTCGAAGCAGTCATCGACGGGGTGGGTACCGCTATCAACCCCCAAACTTTATTCCTCCTCGCTGAGCTCATTGTGTTATCGGTCGGCATTATTACGCTCCTCATCGCCAGCTTTATTTACCTGTTTAGTGGTCTGAAGCCCTTTAGCGGTGAAAAAGCGGGTACGAAACTGGGCATGTTTTTCTTTGCGCTTTTCGGCTACGCCGGACTAGTCCCGTTTTTAAGCCTGATTCCCTGGTTTTTCTTCTGGACACTGGTGGTCTGGCGATATCCCAAATAGGGGATGCATGAGTATGATTCCACTAGGCGGGGTCTGGTATGATAGAGCTATGAGGATTTTTACGAGCGCGCTTGTTTCTATAGTGTTGTGGGGAGCCTGTCAGCCAGCCTTGGCGCAGATTAATCCTACCGAATTGCTTACTCCAGCCGACACGATTGAACTACAGCCGGCTTTCCCCAAGCCAGGCGAGACGGTCTCGGCAAAGGTGAACGACTATAGTTCACTCGGCGGCTCGGGTATCCGGTGGCGATTGAATGGTCAGGTGATTCCAAACGGCGACAACAAACGAGAGGTGAACGTGGTCGCGGGAGCCGTAGGTTCACGTCACACACTTGAGGCGGTACTCTCGACTCCACAGGGTGGCCAGCGGGTACTCTCGACTACCATTCTGCCTTCGTATCTTGATATTGTGATCGAACCACAAACGCACGTGCCCGACTTTTACGCCGGCCGGGCTTTGCCGAGCATTGGTGCGCTTGTAAACGCAACGGCACTTTTAGACACCGGTCGCGCGCTCGGTACCGACCTTATCTACTTATGGCGTCTAAACACAGAAGTACTGGAAGGTGGTCCGATTCGCGGTCGGAACCAAGTCTCATTTGAAATGCCCCGTGGTGCGAGTTCCATCTTATCTGTTCAGATAAGTCGCCCCGATGGCACTATTGTGGGGGATCACGCCATTTACGTACCGTCGGTGACACCTGAAATGTATTTTTATGAAGAAAGTTCCCTCTACGGTCAATCACATCGACCTATCATGAGTAGCCTGGCCCTCATTGGTAACAGCACGACACTCCGCGCCGAGCCGTATCACCTTGACACTCGCGTATTTAATAATCCCACCATCGCCGACTGGAGCATCGACGGCTCTGAATTCAGGAGTCCCGACGGGAACCCTTATCAGATTACTATCCAAAAAACTGCCGAATCAAGCAATTCCGCCGTCGGATTCCATGTGAGAGACACCGAGCAAGTGTTACAAGGAACCCGCGGCACTATGAGCGTTACGTATTAGTTAGAATGTTATGAACCGCAAGACTCTTATCATCATCGGCGCCCTACTCATCCTACTCCTCATTGGCGTGTGGTCGTACCTGCTCTTTTTTGCAGACAAACAAGCCGCTCCCGGCGATACGTTTGCCGATCTTGACCTTGGTGACACGACCGACGGCACCGTGACCGACACCGAAACAGATGGCGCTGGTGACGGATCCACAGATACCGTTATCGACTCGTCTTCCGACAAGGCGCTTCGCCAGCTCACCACCAAACACGTCGCTGGCTACGCTGAAGTCACAACCGGTAGTTCATCGCCCAAAGTGTATTTTGTTGAAGCCGGCGTTGGTCATGTCTTTGCACTCGATGTTGAGAGCGGAACAGAAACCAGACTCTCCGGCACGTCCGTTCCTGGTGCGGAAATTGCGGTGATTATGCCTGACGGAAAGCACTTGGTAATTGAGACCAACGAAGCCGGTGGAAAACAAACGTATATCGCTGATCTCAATGAAACCGAATCGTCGCTCGCCCTCACACCAATCGAGGGTGTGGTTGTGTCCCTTCATGCCACCGAAGATAATGAGCTACTCTTCGCTGAACAAACAAATTCCAGCGTCGTTGGAAAAGCTTACAACTTTGCCAAAAAGACCACGCGTACTCTTTTTACGATTCCGTTTCGAGAAGCGATGATCGACTGGGGCAGTACCGCCAAGAGCATTCACTACGTCTACCCCAAAGCCACGAGAGAGCTGGAAGGATTTCTTTATAAAATAGAAGCTGGAACACTCACTCGTCTTCCAGTCGATGGGTTTGGGTTGACGGCCGAAGGAGAAGGGTCGACGGTTCTGTATGCAGAACAAGCCGATGCTGTTTTTTCTTCAACGCTAGTCTACGCTACCACCACCTCACCACTCTCTCTCCCTGTCTTGCCAGAGAAATGTATTTTTACCAGTGGTGCCACACGCATGCTGTGTGCGCGAGACACCTCGACCGAGCTTACAAGCAGCCTACCCGACAGCTGGTATCAGGGTGCTATTTCATTTGCGGATTCACTCTGGAGCATCAACGTCGCCGATCAGTCCACAGACCTACTCTCGAACACTCTCTCTGCATCAGGACGCGCGCTCGATATCACACGCCTGTCTCTCTACAAGGACGACTCGCGATTGTATTTCCAGAATAAGAACGATGATTCGCTTTGGTTGTTGACACTGCCTGATAAGCTACCCACCTTAGCAGAAACTAACGAACAATCCCTATGAGTGCCCTGAAACTTTTTATTCCTTTGCTGGTCTTTTGCATCCTAACCGCTCCGCTCGTGACGCTGGGACAGATCCAAGCTCAGACCATCCTCAATTTTCCCAACTACAGCTCGGGCGGCGGAGGGTTTGTGAACTTTCTCAACTGGCTCTACAGCCTCGTGATTGGCATTGCCGCCTTTTTGGCTGTGGTGAAAATTGTGGTGGCCGGTGTGAAATGGATGCTCACTGATATCGTGAGTAATAAGAGTGAAGCAAAAAAAGACATTCAAAGTGCACTACTTGGCCTTTTGCTTATCATCGCGTCGGTCGTGATCTTAAATCAAATCAACCCAGCGCTCACTTCTTTCGCTATTTAAAGCTTCACGGTTGGCGTCCATAAAGGTACCTTACCTCATATTACATATTTTGAACGTCCGCGGGGGTACAGTGCTTGTAGTGGTGTCCAAACATCGGAGCGTGTGAAAAATATGCACAGTGAGGAGTGGGGTGTCCCTATCTATGCTTACGAATATAAAACTCCTGTGCGATTGCCGCCAGGTTGCTGACCAAAAAGTACAGCGCGATGGTGGCTGAAATGGTATAGGCAATGACGGTGATAATTACTGGCATCACATACTTCATCTGTAACTGCATGTTACGCATAAAATCTTCCTTGAGGTCGGGCGTGACGCCTTCTTTTTTCTGAGGCAATTTGGGCATCGATAGATGCACGTACAAATACTGTGTGACACCGGCCAAGAGCGCGAGCACAAGGCTTTTTTGTGAAATATCAAACAAGCCCAGGAAGATCATAGAGACAGCTTCGGGCACTGGGATAAACGAGTAGAGAATTGCAGGGTTAATGTTTGGCAAAGCAATACCGGCGCTACCGCTATACACCGCGTAATACAATGCAATGACAATCGGAATCTGCAAGAAAACGAGAAAGATGCTCGCAAAGGGATTGAGTTTTGCTTCTTTGTAAATCGCCATGGTGGCTTTTGCCTGTGCTTCTTTGTCAGTTTTGTGAGTTTCCCGAATCTCTTTCAGTTTCGGTTCGATCTCACGCATGATTTTCTGGGTTTGGAGCGCCTTGATCGAAAGTGGTAAGAGCACCAGCTTCACCAAAAGGACGGTAGCGACAATCGCGAGACCAACATCCCCATGAGGGAAGGTGTCAACAAAGAACACCAACATATTGTAAATTGGGTCAAAGAAAAATGTGTGCCAGATGAAGCTAAACATAATTTGCCTATTTTACGTGCTTTTGACTACCTGTCCAATTTGCGCGAGCAGGTGGCTTCTTTGCTCGGCGCGCGGAAGCGAACGAATGGATGGCTTTACAACCACAATGAACACGCCGGTTTTCTTTTGCGTCTTTAGAGTCTGCCGGAGTGCGTCATACACACGGCGGCGAAGTTTGTTTCGTTCGACCGCTTTGTTGCTCACCTTCTTGCTCACCACGACCGAACCAGCCAATGTCGGGTGGGGAGTGTAGATGATAGTCGTGTGGGGGGACTGGAAGCGGCGGCCAGACTTAAAAAAGACGCTGAAGTCCTTACGGCCTACACGTTCACTTTTTTTGAGCATAGATACTCTAGTATAACAATCAAAAAAAGCTCTTAGCGAGCTTTTTTAACCGTTAATCGTGCGCGACCTTTGCGGCGACGGGCGCGGAGCACCTTGGCACCGCTCGTGGTCTGTGACCGTACGAGAAAACCGTGGGTAGTGGCTCGCTTGCGCTTGCTTGGTTGGTAGGTTCGTTTTGGCATAGGTTGTAGATTACCGCGCAACTATACATGATTATGTAAAATATTCAATGGGAATACTCGACGCTCGTTCCCCACTACATATTTTTCACACGCTCCGATGTTTGGTTACTACTACAAGCACTTTACCCCCGCGGACGCTCAAAATATGTAGTGGAGAACGAGCTCTCTACATTGGTTGAATAGTTGTGCACACGTTATGCACAGTTGCATTTTCAAATTTGAAAAATGGTTTTGAAATAGCCTAAAACGCCAAAAACATTTACAGTTCTTTTGACACGAGTATAATGCAAGTTACGCCTATTGCATTACTGGTTGTCTGAAGTATGAATCCTATCTCACATCAAATATCTAACAGTATCGTTCGGACTGAACAAATTGATGTAAAACAATTGTGGGACGATGCGTTGGTCAAAATAGAGCTTGCTATTACGACCGCCAACTTCAAGACTTGGTTTAGAGATACCCACATTGTCTCACTCGAAGATGGAACAGCCTCTATTGGAGTACCGAGTGTGTTTGTAAGGGATTGGCTGCAGGACAAATTCAACACCATGATCCTTAAGACGCTCCGAGAGCTCACCCCATATGTTCGCAGTGTTGAATACGCGGTCGTACAAAGAAACGAACGCAAGCAGGAGTCAACCAAAAATCAGACTGTGAACGCAGCCTTGCCGCTCGAAGACTACTACATCAACAAAAGCGACAACCTAAACCCCCGCTACTCCTTTGAAAACTTTGTAGTTGGCCCTTACAACGCGCTTGCGCACGCGGCCGCTAAGACGGTGAGTGAAAAACCCGGCATTACCTACAACCCACTCTTTATTTACGGAAAAACCGGTCACGGTAAGACTCACTTGATCCAAGCGGTCGGAAACCAGATTAAGAAGACGGGGAAAAAAGTGTTCTACGTCACAAGCGAACGCTTTGCGGTTGATTACTTCAACGCGTTGCAAAACGGTAGTGCCAACAGTTTCAAAGATAAATATCGCCAGTACGACGTGTTGGTTATGGACGATGTGCAGTTTCTGGCTTCAAAAGAAAAAACCCAGGAAGAGCTGTTTCATTTATTCAACGCGCTTCATGATAACAACAAGCAAATTGTATTCTCAAGCGATGTGCACCCAGCGCTTCTCTCCGGCCTTGAAGAACGCCTCCAGTCACGGTTCGCGCAAGGGATGATTGTTGATTTGCCCGCGCCCGACTTGGAGTCGCGAGCGGCTATTTTGCGCGCGAAATCAGCCCAAAACAGCATCACGCTGAGCGATGACGTGGTTGAACACCTCGCCCACACCATCGAAGGCAACGTGCGAGAGCTTGAAGGGGCGCTCAACACTATTATGTGCCAATCGCAACTCCTTGGTCGCACCCTCTCTATCGATGAGGTACGTACTATCATCAAAAACAGCTCTCGGCCGCGGAAAACTTTGGCTATTTCCGATGTGGTTGAAAAAGTGGCACGCTTTTATGACATCGATCAAGCAAGCATCTACGAAAAAACCAGGCGGAAGGAAGTGGTAAAGCCTCGACAGATTATTATGTACATCTTGCGAGAAGATTTCCAAGTATCGTATCCAGCGATCGGAAAGAAATTAGGAGGAAGAGATCACACGACCGTCATTCACTCGTGTGAAAAAATTAAAGCGGAACTAAAATTATCAACCGAACTAGAAGAAGAAATCACCCAAGTGCGAATGTTGCTAAAATAACCTCCGAATTTCCGGAGATTATTTTTTAACACCACAATCATTTTAAAATTACTCACCATCTGTGGAAAAGAATGGTGAGTAGTGTGGTAAAGAGTGACTTATAAGAATCTGGGTAGCTGGGAGTGGGGAGAGGGACAGTAGAACTTTTTCCCCAACAAAAAACAGTACCTCTACCTTACCCCCAAGTAGTTCGTGCGGCAGACTAGGATTTCACCACTTTATGAGTATTTATCACCAGAAATCTAGCTTTAAAATACGACACATAATTGGTTTTTACACATCTCCACACCCTTAATAATAGTGAGTAAAATGATGTATAAATAAAATATGGAAATAACAATTACTCACAGCGAACTACTTAAACAACTTGAGCTCCTTAGTCGAATTAGTGTTCGTCACGTCACCTTACCAGTTTTACAATGTGTTCGGCTCGAAGCGGTAAAAGGTAAAATTATTCTTCAGGCTACAAATTTAGAGGTGAGTGTTGAATTAAGTATTACTGCGAAGGTGAGCGAGGAAGGAATTATTGCTGTCCCTACACAGACATTTCTTCAAAGTATTCAATACATTAATCAACCACAAATCACCCTCCGTACCGAAGACCAAACTCTCCAAATAGAGACCGCCTCAACAAATACTTCCATTAAACTTTTTTCAGTTGACGAGTTTCCAAAATTTAATAAACTCAAAAAAACCGGCGGGACAATTCAAGCGAACATGTTCGCACTCGGCATTAAAAGTGTGGCGTTCGCCGCTTCACTCACCTCAATTAAACCAGAGCTCGGAAGCGTTTTCATTCAGCAGAAGAAAGAGCACTCTCTCACCTTTGTGGCGACCGACTCGTTCCGTTTGATGGAAAAGACGGTTCCCCAAAAAGGTTTTATTCTTGAGCAATCCGTCATGATTCCGCAAAAAAACGCTCTCGAGCTCGCTCGCGTATGCGAGGTCGCCGAAGGTGACCCTGTCTGTACGGTGAGCGAGAACCAGTGCGCCATCGAATTCACAAACGGCATATACATTTCTTCTCGACTGGTGACGGGAAGTTTTCCTGACTACGCGCAGATTATTCCCAAAGAGTACGTGTCACATGTGGTTGTGCTCAAAGACGACCTTCTCCGTTCGTTCAAAAAAACCTCAATATTCTTGAATAAGTTTCGCCAAGTGTCGCTTTTAGTAACCACGAACTCACTCACTATCTCCTCACAAAATAATGACGTTGGCCATATCACCGACACTATTAAAGCCGACGTGACCGGTGAAGAGCTTAGGCTCAATTTCAACCAACAGTACATTATGGATCCACTCACCCATGTGTTTGATGATTCGGTAAAGCTTAGTTTTGCCGGTCTTGGGCGAGCCATGGTAATGGAAGGTGCCACCGATAAATCTCTTCGCTATTTGGTGATGCCCATGAACAAGTAGGCATGAGGAAACCACCTGACATACGGATTAAAAAGGTGGGCGATTTGTTTGAAAGCTATCGCAAACGCTTAAAACCACCCCAGGCGACCGTTGAAAGAGAGTGCGCCATTGCGATAAAGGAAGTCACCACGTTTGACATCTCTGCCGAGGCTATCTCGTACACAGTTGCCACCAAGACAGTTAGTATTCAGGTGCCGAGTGTGATGAAGTCAGAAATCTTTCTCCACAAAAAAGCCATCCTGAACGTGTTAAAGGAACGACTCGGTTCGTCGGCGCCAGAAGCGCTCCTCTAGTCGTTTCGCCTTCGGCGATCGTCGTTGTCCTCATTTTCATCTTCGTCGGCTGTCTGTTCAAGCTGTTTGATGAGCGGGCCATAGGTCGCCTCTTTCCATTTTTGTACCCCGTACTCCCAGTTGACGTACTGTGGGTCTACGGCTGGGTTGCTTGGGTACGGCCCCTGTGGGTTATTACGATCGACGTAATACAAAATCGTATGAATGTTGTTGTAGTAGGTGGAGATATCAAGCGTGTCTTGGTCTTTTTCTTGCATCTCAGCAAAGAGTTTTGACGCATCAATGTAGTCGCCACGCAAAATCGGCTTCACACCTTCCGTGGCTATCTGCGGTTGTACAAAACTTTCTTCTGGCAGTTTGGCGAGCGCGTAGTCCATGAATTCCCGCCAGAACGGGGTAGTAATGAGGCCAGAGAGGCCCCGCATCGGCTCGTTGTCGTTATTGCCGGCCCAGGCGCCGACAGCGAGGTTGGGCGCGTAGCCCATGATCCACGCGTCGCGGAAGTTGTTGGTGCTACCAGACTTGCCGGCCACGTCGCGGTCGTTGAAGTTGATGACCGAGCCGCGTCCCCACAGCGGCGCGCGCGCTTCGTCGTCTGACAAGATGTCGCTTATCATATCAGCCACGTTTTCGTCGAGTACTCGATTGGTCATTATAGGAAATTCTTCAATCACTGTACCCCGGCTATCTTCTATGCGAAGAATGTTGCGGGGTTCGGCCTTAAGACCGCGGTTTGCGAACACACTGTAGCCGTGCGTCATATCCAAGAGGCGAACTTCGCCGCCTCCTAAGACCACCGTAAGGCCGTACCGGTCAGGATCAGTCAAAGTGGTGAGACCCATGTCAGCGGCTAATTTGAGTGAATCCTTGAGCCCGGCGAGGTATAAGGTTTTCACGGCGGGAATGTTCAGTGACTGTGCGAGGGCATTCCGCATAGTTATCGGCCCGATAAATTTGCCGTTGTAGTTGCCGGGAGCGTAGCAGGGGGATTCTGAACTATAACTACCTGGATCACACGACGGAGAAAATTGAGTAAACACGTCAAACACCACCGTGGTTGGCAGATACCCCTCTGAAAAAGCCGTTGCGTAGATGAACGGCTTAATTGATGAGCCCGGCTGACGTTCGGCGAGCGCCACGTTGAAGTTACCGTCGACCTCTTCACTGAAGTAGTCACGCGAGCCGACCATGACGAGCACGTCACCAACTTTAGGATCGACAGCCACTAACGCCGCGTTCGAGGCGTTGAATTGTTCTTGGTTTTTCGGTGCCTTCTCAGCGATAATCCGCTCCGCTTCTTTTTGCAGGTCCCAGTCGAGAGTGGTAATGACCCGCAGGCCTTTTGTCGCGAGCGCCTCCTCCCCGTACTTCTTCGCCAGAATTTCGCGGATATACATCACGAAGTGAGGAGCCTTGATGGCGCTGACCGCTTGCGCCTCAAATTCTACCGTTTCGGTTGCCGTCGCTTCATACTCTTCAGCCGTGATAAAACCGTTCAGCCGCATTCGCTCGAGCACTAATTTTTGGCGCGCATCTAGGGCGGTTTTGTTGTTGCCGTAGGGAGAGTAGTAAGTGGGAGCCTGAGGAATGGCCGCGAGGTAGGCGGCTTCGGCGAGGGTGAGATCGGCCGCGCCTTTGTTAAAGAAGGCGCGCGATGCTTCCTCCACACCATAGATGGTTCCACCGTAGGGTGATTCGTTTAAGTAAATTTCCAGAATCTCATCTTTACTAAGCACCTGCTCAAGTTTGATGGATAAAATCGCTTCTTTTATTTTTCTAGTTAAGGTTTTCTCTCTCTGTAGGACAGAGTTTTTTATTACCTGCTGGGTAATCGTTGAGCCGCCCTGCCCGCCAAATAAATCTCCGGCGGTAAAGTTAGTCACTGCGGCGCGGATAATAGCGCGCACATCGATACCGATGTGTTTATAAAATTGATCGTCCTCGATTGCGACCGTAGCGTTTTTGACGTGACGAGACATTTGCTCAAGTGGAATGATAGTTCGGCGCACGTCCTGGTGCAGGTCATACAAGAGCACTTCACCGGTACGATCGTAGATTTTGGTCGACTGCAACACCCGTCGCTCTTCAAAAGACGAAAGGTCGGGTATTTGCAGTGTCGATACCCAAAAAATAAGACCGGCCGCCACAATAACGACACCGGCCACGCCAAAAATCAACACGTCAAGTAAGGCGCCTTTCCAATGTTTCCTAAACCACAACTGTTTCTTCATAATAGTCTTATACGGCCAATACTAGCATGACTTGTCTAGACAATTCTGCCTGATTGTGTGATAGAGTTGTTGCCATATGAGCTTAAGTTCTGAACTTGAGGCCCGAGGGTTTATACAACAGTTCTCGGCCGCTACCTTAGCAGAAATTCTCGACGGAGAAAAGCGGGTTGTCTATCACGGTATTGATCCAAGTGCCGACTCGGCGCACGTCGGCAATATGGCCGCCTGGCTCTTACTGCGACATCTGCATCAACACGGCCACACGATCATATTTTTGGTTGGTGGCGGCACGGGTATGATTGGTGATCCGAAGCCCGATGTGGAGCGTCCGCTCCTGTCGGAAGAAGAAGTGCAGGAACGAGTGGCAAAATTACGGGCGCAAGCCGAGCACCTACTCGGTGCCACCGACATTATTTTTGTGAACAACCACGATTGGCTTACACCACTCCGTCTCATCGATTTTTTACGCGACATCGGCAAGCATTTCACCATAAACGAGCTTGTTAAGAAAGACGCGATCGCCACCCGTCTCGGAAGTGAAAATGGCATTTCATACACAGAGTTTGCCTATCCGCTTCTTCAGGCCTACGACTACTACGAGCTTCACACGCGGTTTCAATGCGATCTTCAAATCGGCGGTTCCGACCAGTGGGGCAATATGGTAGCCGGGGTCGACTTGATCCGAAGGAAATTACAAAAGTCGGTCTATGCACTCACCATTCCGCTCATTATCGATAAAGCGACTGGCAAAAAATTTGGCAAGAGCGAAGGGAACGCGGTCTGGTTGGACAAGGAAAAAACTTCCCCCTACACTTTCTATCAGTTTTGGCTGAACGTGAGCGATGAGAGCGTGATAGATTATCTGAAAATCTTCACCTTCTTGGCGCTTGAGGACATTGGGGCAATTGAAAAAGCGTTTGAGGCGAATCCCGGTGTGCGCTTGGCGAAAAAGCGCCTCGCGCACGAGGTGACACGTCTCGTGCATGGCGAGCACGCCGCCGACACGGCCGCGGCCGTGTCGGACATTCTTTTTGGTGATACGCCGCTTACTGATGTTTCGACAGAGCACGTTGAAATTTTACTCGCGAACGCCCCGACCAGTGGCGTATCAGTTGGAGATGCGCTCGTTGATGTACTGGTAACTGCCTCTCTGGCTACGAGCAAGCGCGAAGCCCGCACTTTTATAGAAAGCGGCGCGATTACATTAAATGGCGAAAAAATCGCCGACACTGACTTCACTCTAAAGGCGGAAAATTTTGTAAACAACATTGCCCTCGTGAGACGTGGAAAGAAAAACCTCTCTGTGTTGCGAAAGAGCGACTAAGGTACCAATGACACGTGCTGCAGATTCCAAAAAGCCCCGTGAAAGGGCTTTTAATATACAATCCAAGCAAGTTATCGATGCCAACGTGCTGTCCTTCTACATCTCGTCTATATCGTCAAACGTATCGTAGTCCACATCTTCCGCATCTTCCTCGAGTGATTCGTCAGCGTCATCCTTCTCTTCTTCCACTTCCACCACTTCAGGACCGTCCTCTCTTATGTGACCAAACCCTTCGACTTCGCCAGCTTCGGTTTCCTCTTCCGTTACCTCGTCGAGTAGATCGTCAGCTAATGATGACTCTTCATCTTCGCTCTCTTCTTTTTCTTTTTCCTCTTCATCGTTGGTGTGTACGAAAATCATATACGTGAGTTACAACTTTTTGTAACAAAGTGTGACAGTAATGACAACTGCCACACCTGCTTCAGGTGGGGATTCTACGTGTTTCTCCCGTGATGCGCAAGGCATGTTACACCAACCGCAATGGCATCGTACTCATCGTCAAGGGCGGTAGCGGGCGCACCCGGGACGAGCCGCTTCACCATCTCGGTGACTGCCTTTTTATCACTGTTCCCATAGCCGGTCGTCGCCACCTTTACTTCTTGCGGACTAAACTCGTAGATCTGGAGTTCCGCCGCTTTGGCAATGTGGAGTAGCATGCCCCGGGCCTCCGCCACACCGAGGGCAGTTTTTTGATTTTTGTTAAAAAAGAGCGTTTCCATGGCCAGTGTGGTCGGTGTGTAGGTGACAATCAACTGTTGGAATCGTGTACCGATAGCGTGGAGACGGTCAGGCAGGGCAGTCTTCCTGTCGGTTTCGATGCAGGTAGAAAAAATCAACCGTTCACGATGGTTGTCACCGTATTCAATAACGGCGACTCCAACTCGGTCATATCCAGGGTCGACTCCAATGACTCGCATAGCAACTACACTGTATCAGCAGTGGTGAAAATATCCTGCACTTCGTCATGTTCCTCGAGTGCGGCAACCAAGACGGCCAGCGCTTCACCATCGGTGTCATTTAATTCAAGTGGGTTGTTAGGTACGTACCCAGTGTCGGTTTTGGTAAAAGCCCATAGCGCTGATCCCGGCGCGCCCAAACTATAGCCAGCCTTCACAAAAGTGTGCCGAATTTCCGGAGCAGTGCGGTTGTTGTTGTCGGTCACGGCCGTGATGAGCATCGCCACCCCGCCCGGGCCGTAGGCTTCAAACACCACTTCAGAAAGCGATGCGCTGTCGGCCCCGCTTCCTTTCGCAATCGCCCGGTCGATATTCTCTTTAGGCATGGAGTCCTTTTTGGCGCGCTCAATCGCCGCTACTACTCCCGGGGAGGCGACGTTGCCGCCGGCCTTCTTTACTTCCATAGTGATCAAGGTCGCGTGCTTAGAAAACAGCTTGCTTTTTTGAGCATCGGTCGCCGCTTTTTTGTGTTTAATTTTTGACCATTTATTATGTCCAGACATAGGCTAGGTTTTTGTTTGTAAATGTTGGTATGCCAAGGGGCTGGCCACGCGTCCACGCGGCGTCCGCTCGAGGAGGCCTTGGCGAATGAGGTATGGCTCGATGACGTCCTCTATGGTCGAGGCTTCTTCACCGGTCGCGGCCGCGATGGTGTTGAGTCCGACCGGGCCGCCGTTGAATTTTTCGACTATTACAGCCAACACCGCCCGGTCTGGCTGGCCGAGGCCCAGGTCGTCTATTTCCAAGAGCGAAAAAGTTTTGTTGATGGTCTCTTCAGTCAGCGGGCCTTGTTCAAGCTGGGCCAAGTCACGACAGCGCTTCAAGAGGTAGTTGGCAGTACGCGGGGTGGCGCGACAGCGTTTGGCGATATTGCGGAACTGTTCATCGGTGACACTCACCTTGAGCAAATTGGCCGATCGCTTCAAAATCGCCGCGATCTCCTCGTCTCTGTAGAAGTCGAGTCGAAAAATGCCGCCGGAGAAACGAGAGCGCAAAGGTGAAGACAGAAGCGAAATGCGAGTGGTGGCCGCCACGAGGGTAAAGGGCGGTAGTTCCAGTTGCACGGTCCTGGCCGACGGACCTTTGCCAATAATAATGTCGAGCACACCCGACTCCATGGCGGGGTACAGCACTTCCTCAATGCTTTTTGAGAGCCGATGGATCTCGTCGATAAAAAGCACATCGCCGGGGGAGAGGTTGGTCAAAATGGCGGCCAAGTCGCCGACTCGTTCTATGGCCGGCCCGGAAGTAACACGCATATTGGTGCCAAGAGTTTTGGCAATTAAATTGGCGAGGGTTGTTTTGCCCAAACCGGGCGGGCCATAGAGGAGCACGTGTTCGGCGGCCTGGCCGCGCTCACGCGCGGCCGTCAGGAGAATCCGCAGGTTCTCCTTAATTTTTGTCTGGCCAACATATTCCTCCCAAGTGAGAGGTCGTAATGTTCGATCGAGGTTGTGAGTTTCGTCGCGGGAAATTGGTTTATTAGCGGTCGTACCTGACATAAAGACCAGTATAGCAAAAAACCGCCATCAGGCGGGAAATAGTTGACAAAAAAAGTAATCTATGCTAGTATCTTCAGCAAGTTCGAGTTCTCTTGTTCTGACCAGTAAATAAAGCCCCAATGGCGCTTTTTTATGGTCACGTCCTCCAGAATATAACTCTCTAAGCAACTCGGGTACGTTGCGAGGGGTTTTTGGCGCTCACCCTAGAGTGAGAGTGCGAAAAACCTCCTTAGCGCGATACTCACTTTCAATGCGGAAGGCTTGCTTAGAGAGTTATGCGCTGGAATGCATCATTCCAACAGCTAATGCTGACACTACCACAAATTGTCGGAGTGCAATATTGACCAAACCACGTTTCATGGCTGCAACCGATTGCAGTCACGCTACACAACGTGAGAAAGAAAATTCTCCTCTCCGGCGCCAGGAACTGGCGCCGGATTTTGCGTAGCGAATGACAACTTACTTTTTCGTGGCAGTTCGATCACTCGTTCGAGCTCAGGAATATCTGTTTCGCCCGCGAGCACTTTCGTGATACCGTCTTCAACCATAGTCGGGATGCCCTGCGGCCGAGCCGCTGCCAAAATAACATGCTCTCGCGGGTCGCGAAGGACGGCTTCTTCGACCGCTTCATCCATTAGAATCGCTTCAAAGATGCCAGTGCGGCCTTTGTAGCCGGTACCACCGCAGATGTCACAGCCAACGGCGTGGTAGAGCATGAGTGGTTCTGGTACGGTCGGTGGATGCGGGTGGGTTAGGAGCGCTGTTTCAATAATTTGACGTTCTTCCGGCGTGGCTGGTGCGGCTTCTTTGCAGTCAGTGCAAAGAAGCCGCACCAGCCGCTGGCCCAAGATGACGTTAATAGAACTCCCAAAAATTCTTGGATCAATGCCGAGATCAATCAGGCGCGGGAAGCCAGCCACCGCACTGTTGGTGTGCAAGGTGGAAAAGACCAAGTGGCCGGTCTGGGCGGCGTGAATAGCTGTCTCGGCTACCTCACGGTCACGAATTTCTCCGATCATGATGATGTCGGGGTCCTGGCGCAAAATAGCGCGCAGGCCGGAAGCAAACGTGTAGTCGCCGTCGGTCTGGGTCTGCACGATTCCGTCAATTTTGTACTCAACCGGGTTTTCAATGGTGATGATTTTCACTCCCTCCTCGTGAGTTTCGCGCAAAAAAGCGTAGAGCGCGGTCGTCTTTCCGGAGCCGGTCGGACCGGTCGTGATGATGAGGCCGTTTGGCTTTTTAAGCTGAAGAAGCATTGCCTCTCTGATGTATGGATTGAGATTGATTTTGTCGAGGCTGAAGCTCGCTACGCTTGGATCAAGAATACGCATGACGATTGACTCTCCGACCGCGCCCGGAATGACCGAAGAACGGATCTCCACCTTGCGGTCGCCAATATCGAAAGTAAAACGCCCGTCCTGCGCTTCGGATTTGGTGTTCAGTACCATGCCCGAGAGAAGCTTTAGTCGCGAGATGAGCCTGGCGTGCATATAAGACTCAATGTCAGCGATGTCGTGAAGCACTCCGTCAAAACGGTACCGTAGCCGCACCGTCGCCACTTCCGGCTCGATGTGGATGTCAGACGCACCAAGCGCCATGGCGCCAGCGAAGATGAGTTCGAGCGTCTCGGAAATACGCCTTGCGTTGTTGGAAGTTTTTATTTTTTTGAGGGCCGTTTGTACATCGCTAACCGTCTTGATGCCGGCCACCATAGCGGCGATGTCGTTAGTGTTGATTTCGAACACTCCCTTCTTCTCGGCTTCGGCCTCGTTCACATCTTTGTAGCGCTTCCAGGCGTGTTCGAGGCTGTGGCTTGAACACAGGTAGAGCTGTACGATGTACCGACGCCGCTCGAGTTCCTCGAGCACCTTTTGTGTCAGCGGGTTGTTGGGATCTTTGGCACCGACCGAGATAGTGTTGTGATGGAGCTCAAACCCCACTACATTCGCTTCGCGTGCTTTCCGCTCGTCGATAGTGGCGAGTGCGGACGGGTTGATGGTGTATCCGCGTAGGTTTATGTATTCAAATCCAAGCCGCGGTGCCATTGTCGCAACATAACGCTCCTCTTCCTCTAAGTGAAGGTCAGCCAAGCGGGCGTTGGTAAATTTGTCGTCAAATTTCACCATAAATATCACCAATAATACCACGTACGATACGATAGTTTTCAGAGCGAAGACGATCTGTTAGAGTCATAGGAATGATAGAGACAATCGCCATTCACACGCTCGAAGAGCTCGACGCTTTTGTTCTTCGCGTCATCGAGCGCTGTCGAGCACTCTCGACCGAGAGTGCTACAGTCATTGCGCTCTCGGGTGACCTCGGAGCGGGGAAAACAACTTTTGTGCAAACACTCGCGCGCCATCTCGGTGTCACCGAAACGGTCACCAGTCCAACCTTTATTATTCTGAAACAGTACGAAACTACCGACGCACAGTGGCCAACCCTCCTTCACATGGACGCCTACCGCATCGAGAGTGTGTCCGAGCTAGCGCCGCTGCGTTTCTCTGAATTTCTGCAACAGTCACACACGCTCTTTTGCATTGAATGGGCCGAAAAAATCTCCGCCACGCTTCCTCGTAGTCTCGTGACAATCCAGCTTGAGATACAGAAAAACGGACAACGAATCGCCCAAGTTTTTTAAATAAAAAACACCTCGTTATTTGAGGTGTTTGTCGGGAGTCTCAAAAAGAAGCTCCCGACCCGTAAAGAATAACTGTAGAAATATAGTCTTGAGTGTTGTGGGGGAAATAACCCCCACCCGCAGGCAACCACAGTCAAGAATACCTGGGCGAAGATAGGTTTACGCTACTGCAAGTCATCGTGTTTCGACTGGATTCCCCATCGACTTTTGCCACTCTTCCTCACAACGCTGAAGAAATTTTAACAGCGCATTTGGTTGGTAAGCGACGATTGGTCGGATGGTAGTTCGTATAATTTGGTACGAGAAGTTTCCTTTGACTAAAAAGCTCAAGGTGTTGTCGTCGATGTCGACCCGAAACTCAGTATTACCTCGATAGGTGCCGACCTTACCAAGATCAATTTCAAGAATCTCATTCTGGTCAACCAACCAACTGACGAAATGAAACGCTTCTCGCGTGACTGTGTGGTGAAACATCAACTTCTTGTGTCTTTTGGCATGCACTGACGTCATGCCGCGACAACCTTTACCGATTTCAAGCGGCATGGGATTTCCTTTCTTTCAAGAGAAACGTCGGGAGCGACTTTTTCGCTCCCGACCGATACAGAAGGTGACGAAAGCACAGAGAACGCCAGGACGACTAACTCTAGTGGACGTTACCTAGCTCAAAGTTGTTGGGAGACAAAGTCTCCCAACTCACAGACTAGTTAATCCTTACCAAGAATGGCGCAAGTTACCCGACAGAACGTCACGATATGTTGTCAGTGTCCTGAGACACTGACCCATAGCTTACTCAGCCCCACGCAACCGGAGTGGACTGGAGGCAACGCCACCAGACAGAAAGTTGTCGAGGAGTCAGACGATTCCTCGACCCTTAGAGTGCATTGGTGCACAAAACAGAAGCTAGCGACAGGTAAGCCCGGAGAAATATTGTCGGCAGACGTTCATCTCCCGACCCTTAGACTAGGACTCTACAGAGCGGGCAAGTAAGGTTCACTAAAGCCGACAATACGATACGAAGCAGGGAAAGCGAAGCTTTCCCAGCCCATACAATACTTGAGTTTGACCCAACCTAGCGCAGATAACCGTGCCTTGCCGGACAGAATGTTGCTGGAACGTATTTACGTTCCAGCCCGCAGAGTGCGATTGCGTAGGCCAGAGAAGTATAGGGAAGCCCACACTGCACTAAATTCTGCTGGAGATGTTAATCCCCAGCCCGGACCACAGGTGACCGAACTGGTGTGAACCTGACCAAACAGGACCTAACGTCGCGGGAGAACCGGAGCTCTTCCGCCCGGAGTCGAGTCGACCGTAGCTAACCTAACTGTACAGGAGCGAAGGATACCGCACGATATTGCAGCGACTACTTTTTCAGTCGTTTCCGCTTCAGAAGTAACGCCTCCGTTTCGTCGAGGCATTGTTCCCAGGTGCTGTTGCCGCGGTAGGCGGGTTTCAGCCACTCCGGCAATGAATGTAATAGAAACTTGCGGAATTGTTGGGAAACAAAGATGGTTACACCCTTGTCTTCTACGCTCCGCACGTTCCGACCGCGGACTTGTAGCGCTTGCACGATAACGCGCCATTGCCACAGAGCCCACCGTCGACTGCCAAAACGATCTGCCTCGAATTGCGTACCTGGTTCAGTAGGATTTGGGTAGCCTGGCCGCAGAAAGAAAGTGATCGGCGCCGTGCCGTCGGGCAGGTCGATTCCTTCGCCAAAGTGAGCGGTAGTGCCAACAAGCACGTCACCCTCGCCATCTTTAAAGGCTTGGGCGACCTCTCGTGGCTTTCGTTCTGCATCGTAGCTGATGACATCGACACCTTCCTCTTCCGCTAGGGCCAGGAATTTGTGTCGTTCGTCATTTGAGACAACCACAACGAGTGACCGCAGTCCTTGGTCGCCAAAGCGTTTACATGCCTTGGCGACCTTGCGCAGGATTTTGGTCTTTTCCCGCGTATTTTGCGTTCGCACCACCCCATCTCGGCCGCGTTTATTGACGGCCAAGTTTGGTGAGTCAGTCGGCATGAAGATGCGCGTGTTCTCAGACGGCCAGTCAGATGTCAAAGACAAAAACGGCAAATCAATCCCGCTTTCGATCTTCAACATGTCTGGATCGCTGATCGTCGCGCTCATGGCCAAGAGACGTTTCGGCAACATTTTGGCAATCAGCGGTCCAACCGCATACGCCTTTACGACTAGCCGATACTGCACTTTGTCATGCTCGCCCTTTTCTGATTGCCAGTAGGCGAAGATGTAGTTAAGCGCTTTGCGTTTCCCATCTTTCACTGAATACTCGAGCGAACGCAGGTAACGCGTCAGGCTGTAGGTAATATCCTCAAGACGCCGGAGCGTCTCGCGGTCAGCGATCGGATCGAGCCGGCCTTTACGTACTGCTTCGGCAATTTGTTGGCGCAGGCGCGTTGGTTGCAAGAGCTGGACGTGATAGAGAAGTTCGTAGATGTCGTCCTCTGTCAGAATCATCCGCTGGCCCGAAGGTTTGCTCTTGATGATCTTGAGAAACGACGTTTGGAATTCCTCTAATCGCAGAATGGTTTGATCATCAGCAAAGCCAGAAAGCGCTTCAAGTGCCCGGCCGAGCTGGTAATCAGTGATCTCATAGGAAAGCACGCTGCGGATAGATTCGGCAAGGCGATGTGCCTCGTCAATCACCATCGCTTCCTGTTTCTTTCCCCATTCCTTTTGAAAGAAATGGGCGAAAAGATAGAAGGCATAGGTAGCGACGACGATCGTGCCCTGCTTCGCTTCGTACTTCTGCTGAAGATACGGGCAAGGCAAAGCTCCCGGTTCGTGTGTCTGTCCAGTATCTTGATCGACACGGTGGGGACAGTCGCCGAGCATGGAACACGGTACTTCATCAGCTTGATAGCTGTCCTCGTAGTACAGACAGGGATGTTCGTTTCGTCCGTAGACGACTCGAACTTCAGGGTATTGTTCCTGCACTTGTGCTGCGAGTGTTTTGTTGGGCACGAGATAGAAAAGCACTGGCACGCCAGCTTTTTCATACGCTCGTAAAAACGTGATACCGGTGGCGGTCTTACCAGAACCGGTCGGCTTTTCGATGAGACCACACCCATGTTCCGTGAGAAAGTTCAACGCTTCGCGCTGGCTGTCTTTCGTCTCTTCATGGATATGGCGGGGAAAGGCTCTCGCCATGTTGGGATGCTTCATTACAGTCTCCTTTCAAGACTAATTTTCAAAGAACTGCAGGGAATCTCGGGTGAGATTCCCTGCCCGGACGCTACTCCGGCGTAGCTAACCATGCGGAACCACTGGATGGTGGACCACACAATTGCGTACAGCAAGAATGTCGGGAAAGTCAGGACTCTCCCGACCCAAACATAAGTTCGGAGTGGCCGAACGCACGTAGACGCACGTGACCTCAGAACAAAACTGATTTCGTCCTTTCGGACTCATCGGGCTGGATACACATCCAGCGATCAGGCGGAGCAAGGCTCCGCAGGACGTAAGGAACAAAACTTGAATAAAGATATGCGGGGAGGCCCAGGCCTCCCCGCCCATACTCGACTAAGCCTAATTCTACGAGAGGGTAGTGAAGCCAACGCTACGCTACAATACCTTGCTGTAAAGAGTGTTGACGAGTCGAAACCCTCCAACCCAAAGATGAGGTGACGACACAAGAGACCACTCAACTGTACCCAACCTTACAGAGCGATATTTTGCTGGAAGCTATCTCTAGCTTCCAGCCCAGAGCTAACCGGAGTACACCATGACGCAGGATAGTGGTGCGTGCCGCACAGTAGTGCAAATGTGTCAGGAATCTTGTGATTCCTGACCAGTACAGTGATCCATCGTAGTGGAGATTGGGGGAGTCCAGCCCACTAAGCCGAGCTGAGAATTGTCGAGAGACCAAGCTCTCGACCCTTACCGTGGTTAACGCGACAAGAGCCAAGTCAAGTGCACCCAAGATTACTCTATTCATGTTGGAAGCACCGGAGTGCATCCAACCCATGCTGGAGTAAACCAAAGGTTGGTCGGGTAAAGTGAACGGGAGTATACCGAACAAAGGTTGCCAAAGGAAGAGTCCTCTGGCCTGTAGTGGACCTTGCTTTGGCTAACTGGACACAGCCATACATCACCACTCCGAACGGTAAGGTGTCGAGAGGCGAAACTCCCGACCTTAAGTATGCACTAGTCCAGGTGACTACGCGTAGACTAAGCGTTCAAAATTGGGTCTGAAAAATCGGGAGCTCCAGAAGCTCCCGATCCATAGGTGACTGCAACGTACTGGAGCGCGGATGAGCCCACTGCGCCATAGTTTACCCATCCGTAAGCTGTTGGGAGTTTGCAAACTCCCAACCCGCAACTAAGCACAACGCAACCTGCTGGACCGGACGTTGCCCGACGACACGTCACAGTGCGTAATGTAAAGTCGGAGTCCATGACACAGACTCCGACCCACAGAACGGGCGAGAATAGCAAGAAGGAGCAGAGTGCTCATGCTTGCCATTCAGACTTGTACGTCAGGCGGCTTCACGAACTTCTGACTTGACGACTTCCCAGCTGTCGATCGTAAAGCGCCCAAACGGACCCTTGCACGCTGGCCGAAAATCGCCGAGGCCGGAAAAGCGACCGGCCGCGTTGAAAAGTTCGCGAATCTTCGATTCGCTCACCTGCGCCTCGTCGAATTCTGCCGTGAGGTCAATCGCCCAATCTTTGAACTTGGGACGAATGATGGCGACGGCGACACCGGTTGAGGCCAGACGGCCGCGGCGTTTGTCGATCGTCCAGGGCGTTTTCTGATCTTTGAACGGGTAGAACATTTCGCCGAGCGTAAGCAGGCCGGGCACCAGCGATGACGTTGCGTTGGTGAAGTTCTTTTTGGAATCAAACTTCACGAAGCGACCGGCGTTCACCAAGGCGGCGAAGAGGTATTCGACCGGCAGGCCGATGTTGCCGTCATCGTCGCGGATGACCTTCTTGGCGGCGACTGCTTCCTGCGTAACGTCAGTCTTCCGCAATTTGCGTGCTCCGGAGCCGGCGAAAAGCTCATCAAGCGTCTCGTCGGTCATCGGATTGAGCAAAAGCGGAGAAATGCTCTTCAGAATGACATGAGCGGTTTGCATTAGTTCCTTCCTTCCATTCGAGTTGTGAGGTACTGATTAAGGTACAAGCTACACCATGTAGCTTGTTAAATATACACATACTTGACCTTATGTCAAGTGTAAAGTGTTTTTTTATAGTGCACGTCGGAGAAACAAAGTATACTGACATTATGTCTAAAACGTCTCAGGAAACCTTGGTGATTCTCGACGCGCATGCGATTCTGCATCGGGCGTACCACGCTCTGCCGGATTTTTCTTCACCGACGGGCGAGCCGACCGGTGCGCTCTACGGCGTCGTGACGATGCTCCTCAAGATCATCGAAGAGTTTAAGCCCGAGTACCTCGTCGCGTGCTACGACTTGCCGGAGCCTACCTATCGTCACGACGCCTTCGACGGCTATAAAGCCAAGCGCGAAAAGATTGACGAGGCGCTCGTGGCCCAAATCGACCGCTCACGCGAGGTCTTTGCGGCGTTCGGCATTGCTATATTTGAGCGATCGGGCTTCGAAGCTGACGATCTCTTGGGTAGCATCGCGCACCTGACAAAAACAGAAAAAAACCTCCGCGTTGTTATCGCGTCGGGAGATATGGACACCCTGCAGTGCGTCGACAAGACACGGGTGCAGGTCTACACGCTGAAAAAAGGAATCAAAGACACCATTTTATATGACGAAGCGACGGTCATTGACCGCTTCGGCTTTCCGCCTAAGTTGGTGCCCGACTATAAAGGTCTCCGCGGTGACACGTCCGATAACATTCCCGGCATCGTCGGCATTGGCGAAAAGACCGCGACCACCCTCATCACCACCTTCGGTTCACTCGAAAAAATATACAAAGCGCTCGCCAAGAACGAGCAGGCATTTCTTGACGCTGGTCTCTCTCCGCGCCTCGTCTCGCTTTTGAAAGAAGGCAAAGAAGAAGCTGAATTCTCAAAAATGCTGGCGACCATCCGCACCGACGCGCTTCCGTCATTCACCGTCACCGACACGCGCTGGCGCGAGCGCGCCGATACCGACGCCATCCTCAAACTCTTCAGTGAGTTTGGTTTCCGCACCGTGACGGACCGAGTGCGAAAGTTATTTGAGCTGGCGCCAGCCGCCACAGAGGTTGATGACAATATCACGCCCGAGGCGCATAAAGAAGCGGCGATTTTGCTTTGGCTCTTGGAGAGCGAACGCACCAACGGAACCGTTGCCGACATTTTGGAATACGGACGTTCTTTTCTCAAAGCCAACAACTGGGAAGAGACAGTCAAAGCCTTGAAGCAAAAGGTGAAAGAACAAGGCCTCTGGCATATTTTTACCGACATTGAGCAACCGCTTATTCCAGTTATTGAAATGATGCAACAGACCGGCATCACGCTTGACGTGAAGTATCTAAAACAGCTCTCAAAAGAACTGCACGTCGAACTTGTGACGCTCGAAAAACGCATCTACCAGCACGCCGGAAAAGAATTCAACATCAATTCGCCGAAGCAACTCGGAGATATTCTTTTTGACACGCTTGGTCTCAAAATAAAGAACGCCAGAAAAACCGCCGGCGGTCAGCGTTCCACCAAAGAGTCAGAATTGGAAAAACTGAAGGGCACCCACCCCATCATCGAGGACATCCTCCGTTACCGGGAGTTGCAAAAGTTGGTTTCAACCTACATCGACACCTTGCCGACTATGGTTGATAAGGACGGCAAACTGCATACCACTTTCCTCCAAACTGGCACCACGACCGGCCGGATGGGGAGTAAAGATCCAAATATCCAAAACATCCCTACGCGCACGAAAGAGGGAAGAGCTATCCGCAAAGCTTTTGTTGCGTCGCCAGGCTACACGCTGGTCGCTATCGACTACTCTCAAATCGAGTTGCGCATTGCCGCGATCATGTCCCATGACCCCAACCTCATTGATATCTTCAAACGCGGAGAGGACGTGCATCGCGGCGTGGCACTGCGTGTGTTTGGCGTGAATGCGGAGGAGGTGACCGACAACATGCGGCGCCAAGCCAAGGTTATCAACTTTGGCATCCTTTACGGCATGGGCGTCAATGCGCTCCGCCAAAATTTAGGCGGAGATACTTCGCGCCAAGAAGCGCAAGCCTTCCTCACTGCCTACTTCCAAACCTTCACGCATCTCTCCGAATACTTGGAGGATACAAAAACAGCTGCTCGCAAAGAGGGCTACACCGAAACTCTGTTTGGTCGCCGGCGTCATTTCCCCGGCATCACTTCAAGCGTGCCGTTTATCCGCGCGCAAGCGGAACGCATGGCCATCAACGCTCCGATTCAAGGTACGGCCGCCGACATCGTGCGCATCGCCATGGTGCAGATTGCCGCGCACATAAAAGGGCACAAATTGGTCGATACTGTCCGCCTCCTCCTTCAGATCCACGATGAGCTCGTGTTTGAAGTCAAAACCAGCGACGTAAAAGCGCAGGTACCACCGCTTCTTCACCTCATGGAGCACGCGCTCGACGAGAAGGAGACGTACGGAGTCCCGATTTTGGCTGAAGTGAAAATCGGGCCGAATTGGGAAGAAATGGAGAAGCTTAACCGCACAGACACATAGACATGTTGGCGATTTTTTTCGGTACCGACAGAACCGCTTTGCATGACGCAGGCACGCTGTTCCTCTCTACCAAGGGCGCGCCGCCACTCGTGCCGACCATCGATGCCGCTTCCTACGCGCCGGGAGTTTTGACCAATGCCGCCGGTGCCACCTCACTCTTTGGAGCCACCGAATATTTTATACTCGACACCCCCTCTGCCGACGAGGCGTTTGAGGCAGAAGTGCTCGACGTGTTGCCACTACTTGAAGAATCAACAAACGTGTTTGTCGTGTTTGAAGGAGCACTGCTGGCTCCGCTCAAAAAGAAATACCAAAAATACACCGCAGTGGTCGAAGAATATACTGCCACCAAAGCCGATCGCTTCAACTTATTTGCACTCACCGACGCGCTCGCGCGAAAAGACAAAAAAAAGCTGTGGGTGCTTTTGGTCGAGGCGCGCCAAGCCGGCATTTCCGACGAAGAAATCGTTGGCCTCCTGTGGTGGCAGCTTAAAACTATGCATCTGGCCGCTCTCTCCAAAAGCGCTGTCGAAGCTGGCCTCAAGGACTTTCCCTACCAGAAAGCCAAGCAGGCACTGGCTCACTTTTCATCTGAAGAGCTAGACGCACTCTCGCACACGCTCTTGTCTCTCTACCATGAAGGCCACGCCGGAGTGCGCGAGCTTGATCTGGCGCTCGAGTCGTGGCTGCTGTCGGTGTGACATAATATCTACATGCCTGCCTTGTACTTTTTACGCGCCGTCTTGACCGAGCCGCACCACCGATACTACTTTCTCGTCAGCGACTTCTTGGCGCTCACGACCTTCATTTCGGTTGTAAGTATTGTGCTTGAGACCGTACCGAGCTTGCAAAATTACCACGAAATATTTAATGCAATTGAGTGGATTTCAGTCGGCGTGTTTAGCCTCGAATACGTGCTCCGCGTACTCGTGGTACCAAGGCGACTGTCGTACATGTTTGGCTGGTTTGGTTTGATTGACCTCGCTTCCATCCTACCTACCTACCTTGGCTTGGGAAACTGGACATTTCTCAAAGCGGCGCGCATCGTCCGCATGATCCGCTTATTGCGGCTCCTTCGTGTCACCAAAATGCGTAGCATTAAGGGGAGTGACCAAGATGAGCGACTCTCGTTTTACACCATCAATATTCTTCTTTTTCTGGTTGTACTCGTCGGCTCTATGCTACTCGTCGGTGTACTCATTTATATCGTTGAGGGTGATACAGAAGTATTTATCAGCATCCCCGAGGGTATGTTGTGGGCATTTCGAGTTTTTATTGAAGACAATAATCTCCCGTACCCTTCGACAGAGGGCGGGCAATTCATCTACATTTTTGCCCGAGTGGTCGGCTTGAGCGTCTTTGGCGTCCTTATCGGTATCCTCGGCAACGTCATCCGCGACGGCATTTTTAGCGGCAAAGGGAAAACTTAGATATGACGGAAGAAATTTTTCTCGCAAAAACAAAAAATGGTTTCAATGTCGTGTACGACTCAGAACACTCGCATGCCGCGACGCACTTTGCCTCGACACCGTCTCTCCTTGGGCTAGTGAAGGAAGCGTTACAGATGACTGACGTGAGCGCACAAAATATTCGGTTTGAAGTGGATATGGGACAAATTGTCGGAGAGACAGATTTGGTCGAAACAACTTCAGCTGACGAAATTGTCTACGCGTTACGGCCGTTTCGCGACCGTTACAGTCGATTCGTAAAAGACAGGCGGCCAGAACCAACCACGTACATTACGATTGAATTAAAAAAACAAGAAGATGGGACGTATCTCCTTTACACTGCCTATATTGGTCGGTTGGTACCTTCCTTTCCGGGCGGCAACGTCATGCCGGAAAAGAGTCGTGAATTTTGGTCACATCACGCACTCGTATGGGGCAGACAGGGCATTGTGCCAGGTACCGAGACTACTGAGTGCCCGTGGTGATAAGGAAATTTCTCTTAACAAGCGCGACTTTTGATGGTCGGAACGCCAAGATTACTCAAAGTTGTCTCAACCGAATTTTGAATTGTTGACGAGCTGTCGATTATGACCTCATTCTCGATGCCAAGATAATCTTTGTCTCGGAACCAGTCTCGAATTTCGGTTTCACCGAATTCGTGACTGTTAGGTTTTGTTTGGTGTCTCACTAAAGTTTCTTCGATTGGAATATCTAGATAGAACACATAACTCTTATCTGCGTAATTAACAAGACGAAGCAACATTTCGCCGTAATATTCTTTAGGTAGAATACCTTCCAAGATTGTGACATACCCACGATCCAGGGAGAAACGTACTACCTGATCGATGAGCATGATAATGTCGTCCCCACTTTTACCAGTCACTCCAAGGACTGATCTGCGTAGATAGTCTTGCTCTACCAATGCGGTTTTTTCGTTAATTCGCTCGCGTACAGCTTTTGCGATAGTGCTTTTACCTGAACCCGAATTTCCTCGAATAATAATTAGTTTAGACACCATCAAATCCTACCATCAGCCGATGTATATGGCATGGTTGTGAACTATGTTTTGTCCGCCCACCAGGGCTCGAACCTGGGACCTTCTCCTTAAAAGGGAGCCGCTCTACCAACTGAGCTATGGGCGGATATTAAATTGTTCGTTCCTCCTTCTTAATCAAGGGGTGAGGAGTGCGGGGTACTGCTCACGCTACCATACAGCATGGGCGGATATTAAATTGTACTTTGTCGACCGGGCTCCTTAAGTGGGGTGAGGGAATATGGGATACTCCCGAACCTACCAACTGAGCTATGGGCGGATAACTTTGTAAAACAAAGTGGCAAAAACTATAACACGAAATGAATTGAAATCAAACTTCTCTTTTCGCGCATATGTTACGCTACAGCCGTGAAATACATCATACTGCATGATATTCGGAGTGCGTACAACGTGGGGGCGATTTTTCGTAGTGCCGATGGCGCCGGCGTGTCCAAGGTATTTTTAAGCGGGTACACGCCGGCGCCCATCGACCGCTTTGGGCGGGTACAGGCTGAAATCCAAAAAACGTCACTCGGTGCCAGTGAGAGTGTGCCGTGGGAGAACGTTTCTTCACTTGAGGAATTGATTCACATCCTGCAGAGAGAGGGAGTGACCGTGGTCGCACTTGAGCAATCTTCCCGCAGTCTTTCTCTTTCTGACTTTGTCGCGCCGAACGATGTGGCATACATTGTCGGCAACGAGGTTACAGGTGTCCCCGAGGAGGCACTCGCCCTTGTTGATACAATAGTAGATATTCCGATGCTCGGCCAAAAAGAGTCGCTCAACGTCTCGGTGGCCGCCGGAATTGTGCTCTACCATGACATCATTCGCACACGTTAAGAACTGGGTCACGGTCGGCATATTGCTCGGCGTGCCGTTTGTAGTTCCAGAGCTGTGGCTCGTTGGAATCGTTGGAATCGCACTGCATATTTATACTGTCTACCACTCAAAAACATGGCGAGTAGTGCTCCTCGGTTCACTCCTGGCCTGGACGATAAAGTATCTATTTGTACTTAGTTTCTACTGGAGCATGTACCCGATGGATTGGCTCCCGTTTGATTTTGGTCAAGGCAAACTGGCGCTCATATTTCTCTACTGGTTCACGGTTGCGTTCTTTTTGGGATGCGGGGGAGTGGTGTGTGGTGGATTGGCGTACGCTTGGAAACGTATCGCACCCATTTCGTACGTGGCGTCCGTTTTTGTAGTGCCTTTATTCTGGCTGGCTGGTGAAGTGGTCGGCTCGCTCGTACTTTCGGTGGGGACGTTTGGCCCAGGCGCCTCGCCAAACGCGTACTTTAGTCTCGGCTACGTGGGCAACTTGCTCGCCGAACACGGACTACTGGCAGAGGGAGCGCGGTTGGCCGGCGTGTACGGACTTTCGTATCTGGCCGCACTCTTCGCCGTTGTACTTCTTCTCGTATGGATGAGAGGTCTGGCTTTTCGTGTGGGTGTAATCGTGGCGGCACTCGTGCTCGTACTTTCAGCGCACCTAGTGGTCGCCGAGCCAGCGACGCCGGAGACAGCGCACAAAGTCGCGTTGGTGCACACAGACTATCCGATTGCGCGACTGTTTGAGCGATCGGAGGCAGATACCCTCTCGACGGTCCTCGAAGAAGCGGTCACGGCGGCGGTAGGGAGCGGTGCCGACTACATACTTTTGCCTGAAGACACGCGCTACTTTAGTCAGCGGGAAGACGCGACCTTTGGCACTAAGTTTTTTTCTTTCCGCTACCCGACCTCAACGGCAGTCGTCGTCGACAGCGGACGAGCGGAAGATGTGGCCACGAACCCAGTGCTAGAAGCTACGATTTACGACGCTGGCCAAAAAAAGCAGTACATCGCGCACAAACGCTACCTAGTGCCGCAGGGTGAATTTATGCCTTACCTATACACCAGTCTTTTTAACGTTCTGGGCTTTCGCGAACTCACCAAGAAAGTTGGGGAGGTTATGTCGTACGAAGTTGGCCCGAAGACCAGTCAGGCGGATTTTGAAAAGAATGTTCCCAGCCTCCTGTTTTGTTTTGAAAGTGCTTCCGGGGTCGGCGTACGTACGCTCCTCAAAGAACGCCCCGATACACCCTTTGTTGCGCATATCGTCGCGCACAGTTGGTTCCATACACCAAAAACTTTTTGGCACCAACTCGATACTTCGCTTCGCATTCAGGCAATTTGGAATCAAACATATATCGCCGTGGCGGCCAGCTATGCACCGAGCAAGCTCGTTACCCCAGCTGGAAATATTGTGACACCGACGGTGGTGGCGCGCGGTGAGTTTTGGGAAGTTACTGAGGTGCTGGTGCCGAGGCGGTAGTGGAGAGGTCGGCGAGTATTTTTTTTACCGTGTCAGCGTCGCTCCACGGAGTTTTTTCTCCTCTTGGACCCATGATGTAGGGGTCAGTGCCTTTGCCGGTAATGAGCACGTAACTGTCGTCTTCTGCCAGCGCGATGGCTTTTTCAATAGCAGTCGTTCGATCGAGTTCTATGGTCAGCCGGGATTCGTTGTGAATGCCTTTGGCCATGTCGGCAACGATCTTCAGTGGATCTTCGTCGTACGGATCTTCGTTGGTAAGAATAATATGCGTACAGTATTTTTCGGCGATGGCGGCCATCTCGGGACGTTTCCATGTGTCGCGGCCGCCGCCGGTGTTGCCAAGCACGCAGATTTTTGGTTTGTCAGGGAAGGCCTGGTAGAGCTTCTCTAGCGAGTCCGGCGTGTGCGCGTAGTCAACTACGGCCGTGACGCGTTTGTAGACTCCGTTCGGACTGGCGAATTTTTCTACCCGACCGGCTATTGTTGGAAGTTGACGCAGGGCGTCGCGTATAGATTCGAGACTCATGCCGAGCGCTCGCACAAGCGTGAGAGCGGCCAGCGTGTTGTACACGTTAAACAGTCCAATGAGCGGCACGCGAATGGTGGTATCGCCGATAACCAGGCTACTACTGTCTTTCTGGAGTGTGTAGAGGGTTAGGTCTTTGAGGGAGTAGGGCAGGATTTTCTCAACGTTGAAGTTGAGAAAATCCTGCCCATGCTCGTCATCGATGTTGGCGACCAGGTACCGCGGCCGTTTCGGTGACTTCTCGACTGCTTTCGCTAGTGACAATTTCATCTGTTTGTATTTTTCAAACGAACCATGCGATTCAATGTGTTCTGGAGACAAGTTTGTGAACACGAGTGCATCGAGGTCGATGAAACGGTGACGGTGCTGTGCCACACCCTCGGAAGTCATTTCGATGACCGCGTGGGTACAGCCAGCCAGCACGGCGGTGTGTAAAAATTTCTGCACAAAGAAGCGGCCGGGCATGGTCATCTTGTGCAGGTTTCGCTCTGTTTTGTCACCGATAGTGAATTGAATCGTTGAGAGCGTCGCCACGCGGGCGCCATGAGCGCGGAGGAGATGGCCAAGGATTTCAGTCGTGGTCGATTTTCCTTTGGTGCCGGTGACGCCGATAACGACGAGTTGCTTTGAGGGAAAATGATAAATGACCGCGCCGAACAGAGCCAGTCCAAAGTGGTAGTACGGTTGCAAAAGACGAAAAAGAGATTTTGGGATGAAATTTTTTAGGGCGCGACGAAGATTGTCCATAGATACATTATACGAGTTCAGCCGAAGGGTCGCACCACGCTGGTTATGTGCATAACAGAATACCAACAGCGTCAAATTATCGTATTATATTGATAATAGTCCTCGTCAGAAATGGCGTCGGTTGGTGTATATATGATCTTAAAAAAAATTTCGGCTGGTATTTTGCTCACGTTTTGCAGTTCACTCCTGCTCTACGCGCCGAGCGTTTCGACTGTGCACGCAGAAACTACCGCCGGAGCCGACGAATCACTCTCCTTGTGTCCAATCGGCGGCAACCTTAGTGCAGTCATCATCGGTCAAGAAGCAGAGCAAATGGTCGGCGACTCGTGGAATGATTACGTGAGCATCACGAACCAAAGCGAATTCACACTCGGTGGTGTGCGAATCGGTGTTGCGGTGTATCAAAGAGAAGACGATACAGTGCCCGCCTACTTTGTCGTCTTACCCGACGAGCTTACTTTGCGGGCGCACGAACTCATTGAAATCCCTTTCTCTCTTACCACCACCAGTGTAGTACCGGGCACCTACGCGTATCGGGTGTTTGTGATACAGGGGAACGAAACTACCCTACTCGGCCATGCGCTCAACACCGCAAAGAAGCAGAGTGCCGGAACGCTCATCAAACAAGGAGTTGCTTCTTCCCCGGTTGTTATTACTGCGAAGATTAACGACGTGGCAGTTGCGAAAGGAAAAACTGTCGCTCTTACTCTCGGCACTCCCGTTTCCGCCAGTGTACAAACTACCAACAAGGCCACCTTACCACTTATCGACAGTGAAATCAGGCTCGTGCTGACGGAAGGCGCGGTTCCGCTTGGCACTGCCGTGACTTCAGAAAAGTCTGATTCGGTTCGCCTGATCCCTGGCGCCACGCGCACCACGGAATTTTCGGAACGATTTTTTGTCGGCGGTCGCTACACACTCTATGCCACTCTTCACACTGCGAACACTCTGCAACCGCTCGTGTCCGTCCCCATTGAATTTCGGGGCACCACCGGCAACACGACGTTTAATTACGTGTCGGTAATCGGCCTGTCCGATTATCCAGTGCAACGCGACTCCTCGCTGGTGGCTTGTTTTGATGTAGTAGGTGGTGATGACGGCACCTTAGCTCCGACTGATCCGATTGCACTCCGCTTTGTGTTGACCGACACCACCGGCGATCAGGTCTTCCAACAAACTTTTGGCTACGACGAATTCACCGGCTATGACTTTGTTCGGGTACGCCCCAACGTAACGCTACATAACTTCACACTGTACTCCGAACTGCTTGATCGGCGCTTTGGCGATCTGGCCGATAGTGCAACAAGACCGACCGAGGACACTTCCTCCAACTGGGTGGGGCTCCAAAAGCACACAGAGACCTTTGCTTGCGAAGCGCTTGATGCCTGCGCCGAAGCGCTTGGAAAAACGGTCAACAATTTTGTATCGGAACAACCCGTCCGTGAATCGTTTTGGTTCTATGCCGGTATCGTCATGGCAGCAGCTTTACTCATGTGGATTATGCTGCGCCGCCTCGAACCAGAGGTGCGAAGAGAACGCATAAAAGCGCCACCAAGCGAATTACCATAATTATGAGCCACTTCACTATGTCAGTCACTAAACGATACCTTAACCCATTTCTCGTGGTCGTCGGTGGAATTCTGTTTTTGTACTTCTTTTCGGCCATCCCCGCGTTCGCATCCCACGTGCCCAATCAAGTTGTGTTGACAGTAAACGGCGGCTCCAGCGCGGCCATTCTGAACGGTACGCCGGTCGACCTTGGCTGGTATTTAGACGGCCACGTATCAAATTGTGTTATCTCCGACGGGCAGAATACATTTACTGTTCCGGTTCCAACTTTACCCACCAGTGGCACAATGCAGGTCACACCACCGACCAATGCCAGCATCAGCTATTCACTTACCTGTACAGGTGGTAGCGCACAGCCAGTGATCGTGACCGTTGATCCGATCATCACGATCACGACGTCGCCGGCGGGCACTACCACCTTTGATGCCGTCGTTGGATACGCGCGCCCACTCGATGTGTCGTGGACCAGCCAGCTCGCCACTCGCTGTTCGAAGGTGTGGTTTGAAACTGTCTCGAATCCCGGCGTACCCATCTTTGCTTCCAGCAATAGTTATGTCGGTCTGAACGGCGGCAATCCGTACGATTTAGCAAACAACCACATCACCGAGTCCGGCACGTTCTTTATTCAATGTTTCAACGACGTGGCGAGTACTTCGGCCGTGGCCGCTGTGGATATTGTACTCACCAATCCACCACCACCCGGGTCGCCGAATGTAACGATCACAAGCACATTGCCCGGCAGTGATCCTGTCTACTTTGCGTCACCCGACCCTATTCTCGGCTGGGCGTTTGCTAATCTGCAGTTCACCTCGGCAAATGTGAGCAGTTGTCAGTACCGCGCCTACCAAAATGGCTCGCTCATGAGTCCCAATCCGAGCGGGTACGGACAAGCGTCCGCGCTCACTAGTGGCAACTTCACTTCAATTACTATTGCGACAACCACCGACTTTCGAATCATTTGCTCCAGACCAGCCAGCACCTTTAACGGAGTCAGCTACCCAGCTACCTCAAGCAGTGATCAGATTACGGTGGTGGTAAACGCGTCATCATCAGCCGGACGCTCTTCAGTGCCGCCGGCGGTGGTGAGCATCACCGCCAATCCGGCTACTAGCACCAAGTCGGCGCAAACCGGCCTGGCCGTTACCCAAATTACGATGGCAGCACAAAATGCTCAGTACTGCACGATCACGACCAAACGACTCGACAACACCTCGTACACTATTACCGGTGTAAGCGGCGGCGTCATACATGCCGGTAGTGGCACCACTACTTTGAACAATGTACTCATCTCTACCTCGACACGTTTCGTAGCCTACTGCTCGCGTCCGTACGACCTCTTGTACAGTCCTCCTACTTCGCCGCAATACCTAGGGGCACAAGCATGGGCGACAACGACGGTCGTAGTGTTGGCCTCGACTGCTAGTAGTACTGCGGTGAAGACCAATATGTACGCGCTAGCCGAGGAGCTTACTGGCACCGAAGTTTTTAACACTGGTACCAGCAAAGTCTGTTCAGGACTTATAACTTTAAACGGTTCTGGCTATTACCAAAGTTGCGGTACTAATCGAACGACTGGTGTGACTTTCCCATTTGCGCACCCACTTGGTGGCAGTGGCACGTACGATATCCAAGTCAGGTACTGCGACCAAAACAACGGCTCTTCAACTTTCAGCCTAGCCCTTAACGGCACACAGATACCAGGTGCCATCTGGACTTCAAATGACCCCACCTCAAACTCGAGTTCCTGCGTCCAGAGCACCCAGCGAATCTTCAAGATTCCGAGCGTTGCCTTAAACGACGGAGATCAACTGCGGATGACCTGCGTTGCCTCTGGCTCCGAACGTTGTCGCTTCAACAAAGTATTGTTCGGTACTGGTGACGGTGGCACTGTTACTATTCCCTACGACCCACTGGTACAGCCAACGACGATTGACCTCGCTTGGACCGGAGACAATCTCAACCCATCCGACACTTGTACTAACGCGGTTGCTACACCGCCGGGCGCTCAATTTTCGGCGGTCAACAACCGGATCAACTTTGTTCAAAACTTCCAGCTTTCGGCAAGCACGACCGTGTTCTCTATTACTTGTACTCGCAGTCTAGACGGTCAAGCCGACAACAGTGATGTGACGGTGGTAGTCGGCAATGGTGGCGTGCCGATAACGTCTACAAGTTCAATTTCTTCTGGTCAATGTATCGATAACGATCCAGCCAGCCCCACGTTTGGTCAATCAATCTCTTTCCCACCCGGACAAAGAAAGAACCCCACTACAAATTATTGTGAACCGTCGATTGATTTGGCAGCCGGCTCGCTAAGCATGCTCACGACTGGCGCCATCGCGGACGCCGTGCTTGGCATGTACGATAGCATCGACGCACTTATGGTAATTGACAACCTCGGGCCGGGCGATCTGTATGCCGGCGATCAAGTCTCATACCGAGCTCAGCTGCAATTTGGCGGCGTGTATCAAACCACCTTTGGCGTCAATGCCACGATGGAAAGTACCGCCGGCATAGGAACCTTTAGTAGCGGTATCATATCGCCACTTACGTCTTCCAACTGGCTGGGGCGTGCATTTGACGGGGTGCCGTTTGGCACGCACACACTGCTCTCGCGCATCAATATGGACGCGCCCGGCTTGCCTTTCCCTGGGTACGACACCTATCCTGAAGCAGATCAGAATTATCCTCTGAACAACGCGCGGACGACATCTATCACCTTGCCAGTACCACAACCTCCTTTGACACTCACCTCAACGCAGACGCTCTTGCGCCCCGGACAAGCGGCGACCGTATCGTGGAGCGCTCATACCGCCTATCCGCTCAACTGCACCGTGCAGGGTCCCGGCGGCGTTAGTGACAGTTTCGATGCGTCGGTCAACCATCCGCTCACCTACGCGAATAGCGCCTCGACCGGTGCGCTCTACAGCACCAGCAAGTACCTCTTGAGCTGTCGTGAGCCGATTACCGGAACCGTCTTCAATCAAGAGCTGACCGTTGAGGTAGTGCCTGCGTCAGAGGAAATTTAAACACATAAAAACGGCCGCCCCACTCCGGGGGGCGGCCGTTTTTATAGCATCGAACGTCAGTGTATCTGCTTCAGCGCTTGCTTCACGAGATCGTGAGCAGTCGCTTCCGCGAGCGCGAGCTCTTTTATCGCAGTCCGTGCGCTCGTCATGTCGTAGCCAAGCGACACCAGTGCGTCGATGGCGTCGTTCTCCGCATCAGAAAACGAGTGGCTGACAATTGTCGCGTTATCAAACCCAAGCGTGTTGAGCTTATCTTGCAAAAACTGCACGATATTTTCACAGGTCTTTTTGCCAATGCCGGAAAGTTTGTGCAAATAGGCAGCGTCTTTTTTTCCGATCGCCTCCAAGAGCAAGGTTGGGCTGGCTTCCGTGAGTATATGGAGAGCTGATTTCGGCCCGATCTTAGGCACTTGCAAAAGTAGCTCAAACACGTCGAGTTCAGATGGAGTGGTGAAGCCATACAAATCAAGCGCATTCTCTCGAACGGCCAGGTGAGTATAGAATGTCACCGCTTCGCCAGTTGAAAAAGTGGCGGTTTTGGTCGGCGTGCCAACCAAGTAACCGACTCCATGCACCACTACCGTCACATACCCGTCGGCTATGTGTGCGACGTCACCAGTGAGCGAGCGAATCATGGTCGTATTGTACTAAGTTGTTATAGAAAGTGCGAATACTTGCCTTTTTCTGACTCATACGGTACAGTATGCCCACTCATTTTTAAGTTATATGCCAATTACGAAAGGAGCTCATAAAGCACTACGACAGTCAAAGCGCAAGCAAGTCTTCAACGTGCGCCGAAAAGCTGTCATGAAAGATGTCGTGAAAGACGTGCAGAAAGCCATCGCCTCTGGCGATGCCAAGAAAGCCAAGGAGCTACTTCCGCACGCCTACCAAGCCGTTGATAAAGCGATGAAGCGGGGAGTGATAAAAGCCAACACTGCCGCCCGCAAAAAATCCCGTCTCGCTCGGAGTTTCAAAACCATCGACGCCAAGTAGTAATGGCCGCCCACACTGGGCGGTTTTTTGTGGTCGAGTTTTTCCTTTAAGCTTCACACGTGAGGAAGATTTGCCGCCGGTGTGGACATAGAGACACCTTGTGTATTTAAGGTTTTTTGTTAGGATGCACGTGCACGATGTGCACCTTTTCATGTTTCAAGTAGCAACCGCGTACGCCGCGACAGAACCAGCCGCCAATGGACTATCCGTTCACCTCAACCCCTCCGTGGTAGGGTATCTGGGGGATATGCCGATTACCGCCACCATGATGACCGTGTGGCTCGTCATGGTGCTTCTGGTTTTGTTCGCGCTTACGCTCCGCAGTCGCCTGTCACTCGTACCCTCTAAAGTACAAAGTGTGACCGAGGTGACAGTGGGCGGAGTCTATGAATATGTGAAGGATGTGCTCGGCACGGCGGAGTACGCCAACCGTTACTTCCCAATCATCATGACCATGTTCATATTTGTGCTCGCGATGAACTGGGTCGGACTCATTCCAGGCGTTGGTGCGTTCGGCATCTACGACGAACACCACCACCTCATCCCGTTTCTCTACCCGGGAGCGACCGACCTCAATATCACTATCGGCCTCGCCATCATTTCCTTTGTGACTATAGAACTGGCTGGCGTGCTGGCGATTGGTCTAGGGAAGTACGTCGGAAAATTCATTAATTTTCGTTCGCCGATGGCTTTCTTGCTCGGCTTAATTGAGCTTGTGAGTGAGTTGGCGCGTCTCATTTCATTCTCATTTCGTCTCTTCGGCAATATTTTTGCCGGCAAGACGCTTTTGCTCGTCGCGATGTTCTTCGTTCCTTACTTCCTGCCTGTACCGGTGTACGCGTACGAGCTATTTGTGGGACTGATCCAGGCTGTGGTGTTTGCCATTTTGACGCTGTTTTTCATCAAATTGGCAATTGAAGAGCCGCATTAATGTTAGTGGCCAAAACCGAGTCCGCGGTACTGTTGACTCGCTTTGTCCATTACAAATGAAGAAAGGAACCCAGCCTGCCCAAAATTGCTGGGCCACCAGACGTTATTATTAAAGAGTAGTCTAAATACAAAACTATATGGATCCTATTGTTGAGGCAGCGGTAATAAATGCAGAGGCTATGAAGGCGCTCGCAATGGCGATTGCCGCTGGTGTGGGCGTGCTCGGCCCGGGTGTCGGTATCGGTATTCTGGTATCTCGCGCCCTCGAAGGCATTGCGCGCAACCCAGAAGCGGCACCTAAGATCCAATCAATGATGATCTTGGGTATTGCTTTCGTCGAAGCGCTCGCTATTTTTGCGCTTGTTATCGCGTTTCTTATCAAGTTTACTTAAAGAAAATTTGAATATGCCGCATCTGCTTTGTTGGATGGCGTGAACTTTTACTCACTGTACATGAAGTACCACTCGTAAAAGTTCACGCCTCCGCCGCGCATCTGTGGCATCTCAAATATTCTTTAAAGTAGAGATTGATTCTTCCTCTCACATTACAAACTCCTGCCTCTAAAAATTATTCCCCCATGGAACAACTTATCGAAGCATTTGGTATCGACCTTCGTCTCATCGTCATTCAAATTTTTAACTTCGGATTGCTGATGGTGGCATTGTCGTACCTGCTTTATAAGCCGGTCTTGGCGATGATCAAAGAGCGCGAAGAAAAGATCGCGAAAGGAATAGAAGACGCTGAAGCGGCGAAAGTGGCCAAAGAGGCCGCCGCCGCCGAAAAGCAGTCAATCATTGCGGCGGCCAACAAAGAAGCCGAGGCCGTGGCGGTACGCGCCAAGGAACACGCGGCGGTAAAAGCCGATGAGATCATGATTGATGCGCGAAAGAAAGCCGAGCAGGTAGCAAAAAATGCCGTGGCCGAGAGCGAGGAGTTGAAGGCGATGGCCCGAAAGGAGAGCGAGGCGGAAATCGCCAGACTCGCGGTATTGGCGGCCGAAAAAGTGCTTAAGGAGCGAGCGTCATAATCTATGAAATCGGAGTACACACACGCATTGCTACAGCTTCTAGAAGAGGGTTTGCCAATCGAAAAGGCGCTCGCTGGTCTCCGTACGACACTTGCGAGGAGACATCATGGTAAGTTGTTTGTCCCGATTTTGCGTGAAGTCGTGCGCGTACTAGAAGCGAAGAAAGGTGTGCGGCAGGCAGTCGTTGCGACAGCTTCGACTGCCACGCAAAAAGCGCTGGCCGAAAAAATTAAATCCGCTCTCACTGCGCTTGGCGCGTCCACCGACACACCAGTTGAAAACGTGGTGGATGAAACACTCATCGGCGGGTTTGTGGCCACTTTCAACCATGAGGAGTACGACTATAGTTATAGGAAAGCTTTAAAATCATTATACGAGTCCATTACCCGTTGAGGTTCAAATTAACGATAAGAAATTATGAGCACAGAAATCATTGAGCGAATAAAAAAAGAAATTTCGTCACTCGACAACGCCGTCACCACGACTGAATTCGGCGTGGTAGCGACTGTCGGCGACGGAGTGGCAGCCATCGACGGTCTGCGCGGAGCAGAGATGATGGAAATGGTGCTGTTTGCCAACGACGACGGCGCATCATTGGAACAACTTCTATCTGCGAATGATGCACTCTATGGACTAGTACTCAACCTTGAAGAAGACTCGGTCAAGGTAGTGATTTTAGGTGACGCGGCTCAGGTTTCTGAAGGAATGAAGGTGTACCGCACCAAAAAACTCCTCTCGATTCCGGTATCGGAAGACATTGTCGGTCGGGTGGTCAACCCGCTCGGCGAAGCAATCGACGGAAAGGCCGCCATTGTGGGCAAAAAAAACATGCCGATTGAACGTGTCGCGTACGGTGTCATGGAACGCTCTTCGGTGAACACTCCAGTGCACACCGGTATCAAAGCGATTGACTCCATGATTCCAATCGGTCGTGGTCAACGCGAGCTTATCATCGGCGACCGTCAGACAGGAAAAACTACTATAGCTATCGACACCATCATCAATCAGAAGTACGAACCAAAAGCCACACGCCCACTTTGTATTTACGTCGCCATCGGACAAAAGCGATCAAAAACCGCCAGTATCATGCAGAAGCTCGTAGATGCGGGAGCCATGGAATACACCACCATTGTCGCCACTTCGGCTTCAGAAGCCTCGCCGCTTCTTTTCCTCGCACCCTTTGCCGGCGCGGCCATTGGCGAATATTTTATGGAGCAAGGAAAAGACGTGCTCGTAATCTTCGATGATCTCTCAAAGCACGCCAACGCCTATCGTCAGATGTCGCTCCTCCTTCGCCGCCCACCCGGCCGCGAGGCTTACCCGGGAGATATTTTTTACCTTCACTCACGACTGCTTGAGCGTTCTGCCAAACTCTCGAAGGAACTCGGCGGTGGCTCCATCACAGCCCTTCCAATCATTGAAACGCAGGAAGGAGACGTATCGGCCTACATTCCAACCAACGTCATTTCGATTACCGACGGACAAATATTCCTCGAAACCGATCTCTTCAACAAAGGCATCCGTCCGGCGCTCAACGTGGGTATCTCGGTATCACGGGTCGGCTCTTCGGCGCAAACCAAAGCTATGAAGAAAGTGGCAGGGAAGATTCGGCTTGAGCTCGCGCAGTTCCGCGAGCTAGAAGCTTTCATGCAGTTTGCCTCCGATCTCGACGAGGACACCAAGGCTCGTATAGAATCAGGCCGTCGCTACGTGGAGCTCCTCAAACAGTCGCAAAACAATCCGATGCCATTCTACAAACAGGTAGTGTCTCTCTATGCAGCAAATGCCGGCTTATTTAATCTTGTACCAGTCGCTGATGTGCGCAAGACTGAAGAGTCACTTCTCTCATTCATCGAGCGTGACCATCAAGATATATTTGACACCATCGAAACCGGACATGAACTCACGGACGAAGTGGTAGAAAAGCTCAATAAAGCCATCGAGGATTTTAAGGCAACCCTCGCTAAGTAATTCACCGTGGCGCTCAAGCAAATCAAAAATAAAATAATTGCGACTAAGAAAACCGGCCAAGTCACCAAGGCGATGGAGTCGGTGTCGGCGGTCAAGATGCGCAAAAGCCAAGAGCGCGCCTTTGCCAGTCGCTCGTACGTGCACACTGCTCTGCGGATTTTGGCTCGGCTTTCTCACAATGGTAAAACTACGTCACACCCGCTTATCACCCCGCGTACAGAGGGTGCGGTGCTGGCGGTCGTTGTCACGAGTGACAAAGGCCTGGCGGGAAGCGTGAATAGCGCCGTACTCAAGCAGGCAGAGATACTATTTGCACAATCTGAGGAGGTCGAAGTAATAGCCGTTGGCCGCAAAGCGGTTGAGTTTGCCGAGCGATCAAAGAAAACCGTACTTGGCACCTACACCAACGTAAAGGACGGCGTGACGCTTAGCGATGTCTATGACCTGACAGAAAAAACCATCCGTGCGTTTATGACCGGCCGCTACAAAAAGGTAGTCGTGCTGTATCAAAATTTCATATCTACCTTTGAGCAGGTGCCAGTCGTACGTCAAGTGTTGCCGGTCTCGGCAAGCGAAATTGCCGACGTGATGCGAGGAATTAAGCCAAAGACCGGAAAGTTCAGTCAAGATCGGCTGGCACCCGATACTTTTGTGCCCTACACAGTGGAGCCCTCGCCAGAAGAAGTGCTCAACACGCTTGTGCCGCAGCTCATAGAAATCATGTTCTACCACGCGCTCCTTGAGAGCAAGGCATCCGAACACTCGGCGCGCATGGTGGCGATGAAGAACGCCACCGATAAGTCAAAGGAGATGGTGAAAGCACTCACAATTAAGTTTAACAACAAACGCCAAGCGGCGATTACTGCCGAAGTATCAGAAATCACCGCCGGTGTCGAATCAATGAAATAGAAATTTACGATACGACCCCATAGGCTTTGTCGAAGAGATTATTAAATTCAAGATTTTTATAAAACATTATGAACACTGGAACAATTACGCAAATTATCGGCCCAATCGTGGACGTACATTTTGAGGGCAAAGTACCGGCGCTTCTCAACGCGCTCACGATAGAGAAAGCCGACGGCGAGACACTCACACTTGAAGTGGCGCAACACACAGGCCTCAATCGCGTACGAGCAATCGCTATGCAGGACACGCAAGGTCTCACGCGTGCCATGAAAGTCGTCGATACCGGCGCGGCTATTTCTGTTCCAGTCGGGGAAATCGCGCTCGGACGCCTCTTCAATGTGCTCGGCAAAACACTCGACGGTAAAGCACCGCTTTCTGATGTGCCCACCAAGGCCATTCATCAAGCGGCTCCCGCGTTCAAGGACCAGTCAACCAAGACTGAGGTGTTTGAAACAGGAATCAAATCTGTCGACTTGCTCGCGCCTTTCATCAAGGGTGGCAAGGTCGGTCTCTTTGGCGGCGCAGGCGTGGGGAAGACCGTGCTCATTCAAGAACTCATCAATAACGTGGCGACTAATCACGGCGGCTACTCGGTGTTTGCTGGTGTTGGCGAGCGGGTGCGCGAAGGGAATGACCTCTACCACGAGATGGAAGAGTCGGGCGTACTCAACAAGACAGCGCTCGTGTTTGGACAGATGAATGAAGTGCCGGGCGCGCGGGCGCGCGTCGGTCTCACCGGACTCACGATGGCCGAGTCGCTTAGAGATTCCGGCGGCGGCAAGGACGTACTGTTCTTTATGGACAACGTGTTCCGATTCACCCAAGCTGGCCAGGAAGTATCGTCACTCCTTGGGCGCGTATCTTCGGCGGTGGGGTACCAACCAACCCTAGCCGAAGAAATGGGTAAGATGCAAGAACGCATCACCTCGACCAAAACCGGCTCGATCACCTCGGTGCAGGCCGTGTACGTACCGGCCGACGACCTGACCGACCCGGCACCAGCCACTACTTTCTCTCACCTCGACTCAACGGTGGTGCTCTCGCGTCAACTCGCTTCGCTCGGTATTTATCCGGCGATTGATCCGCTCGAGAGCAATTCAACTGCGCTTGATCCGCAGATTGTGGGCGAAGAGCACTATCGTGTCGCACAGGGTGTGAAGCAAGTGTTACAGCGATACAAGGACCTCCAAGACATCATCGCGATTCTTGGTATAGAAGAGTTGTCTGAAGAAGACAAGCAAACTGTCTACCGTGCCCGCAAAATTCAACGCTTTATGAGTCAGCCGTTCTCGGTTGCTGAAGTATTTACCGGCGCGCCGGGCAAGTATGTGAAGCTTGAAGATACTATCCGCGGCTTCGGCGAAATTCTTGACGGCAAGCATGATGATAAGTCGGAACAAGCCTTCTACATGAAGGGTTCTATAGACGAGGTCACAAATTCATAAATATAGCCAATCTGCTTTGTTGTGACTGCGCTTTTGTTTCTCACTGTACACAAGTACACCTCAAATCAAAAGCTTGTCACGCCTCGCATCTCGGCCATCTCATGAATTGTTACCCTATTGCAAGAGAGACCAGCAAAACTAACTTATGTCACAAAAATTATTGCAACTAACCATAACCCGTGTGGACGGCCCTGTTTTTGACGGGGAGGTTGTCTCGGTGGCTGTGCCGGGTGCGGCTGGCGATATGGAAATTCTCGCTGACCACGAAGCGCTCATTTCTCCGCTACGCGCTGGCTTGGTACGCATTAAAAAAGCCGATGGCACGAGCGAATCATTCCCGCTCACCAGTGGCACGTTGGAAGTAAGTCACAACCACGCACATATACTTATTTAAAAGCTGTTGTGGGTTGAGATGACAAAAGGCGGGCGGGCACTTTCGTGCCCGCCCGCCTTTTGTCAAAGCACCTCCTCCATGTAATGCAATTCGTTTGCATTAATAAAAATCGCATGTTACGCTTCCCATATGCAGCGAAGAAATACCAAAAATAAGAAGTTGATTTTGGACCTCTTTGAAAACCGACACCTGTTGACCGCCCAAGAGGTCTCTACGTTACTACCGACACTCGACGCCTCAACGGTCTATCGCAACCTGGAGCGCTTTGCCGCGGACGGCGTACTGCGCAAGGTGTATGCAGAACCGGGCCTTGTATCATACGAACTGGCGAACGAACTACACGATCACTTTGTGTGCGACGAATGCAGTACGGTGGCGGAGATTCATGTGCCTGAGGCAGTCCTTCGTGTTTCGTTGCCGCAAGATATACAGATGCTGAAGGGAGGCATTATCGTGCATGGTCTCTGTCGGGATTGTAGGGAATGATTTTCTATAAACCTCAAAACTTGTTATGAAAAAAAATATTGTCAGTCTTGTTGTAATTCTTGTCGTCGTTGTTGGTGTAGTTTTTGCAGCTGGTCGCAGTGCTAAAGAAGAGACCGTACAGACTGATCGACTCGTTGTCGCGACGTCTTTCTACCCACTTTATTATTTTGCGTCACAGATTGCGGGAGAACATGCTGAAGTGGTAAACCTCGGCCAGAACAGCGACCCTCACGATTTCACGCCGTCGGCCGCCGATATCGTGACTTTACAAGGAGCAGACCTGGTGCTTCTACAAGGCGCTGGACTTGAGTCATGGGGTGAAGATGCGGAGCACCAACTAGGCGACGCCGGAGTCCCGGTTTTTGTAGTGGCTGAGCACATCAGTTTGCATAGAATTGAAGAAGATGAACTCGACCTTGCACACGAAGGCGAGGGAGCTGATCAAGAACCTGGTGTGGAAGACGGGCATGTCGACGGCGAATTTGATCCGCACACTTGGCTCGACCCAGTCTTGGCGGCCGAAACCGTGACTCGTATTGCTGAAGAACTTGCCAGTATTGACCCGGCACACGAAGACACATATTTAGCGAACGCCCGCATCCTTTCTGATGAGCTCGTACAGCTTGATGTAGCCTACCGTACTTCGTTCACCACGTGTACAGCCGACGAAGTACTGGTCTCTCACGATGCATTTGGCTACATCGCGCGCCGCTACAACCTCACCATGCATCCCATCGCTGGCATTTCGACGCAAGATGAACCGTCTGCCGCTTTGTTAGCGAAACTGAAAGAAGAAGCACAAGAAGGAGTACTCGCCATTCTCACTGAAGAAAACAGCGTTAAAGAATATGCGGAAACGCTCTCGCGGGAAACGGGCGTCTCTCTCTTGTCTGTCAGCACGCTTGAAGCGGGCGGCACGGCTGGCGGTGATTATATGGATGGTATGCGCGCAAATTTAGAAATATTAAAACAAGGCTATGGCTGTACTGAGTAGCAACAATACGATTCTTCACGTCGAGAACTTGTTCAAAAAATACGGCGAACACAGAGTGTTGCACGATGTAACCTTTGACTTAGCTGAAGGATCCATTGTCGGTGTGATTGGTCCAAACGGCGCTGGCAAAAGTACGTTGGTGAACATTGTGCTTGGTTTTGATACCAACTATGGAGGGACAGTGGTGGTGAAAGAAGGAACTAGGATCGCCTACGTGCCGCAGCATACCGCACCAGATGTCTACGCCCTACCGCTGTCGGTCTATGAATTTTTGCGTACCGCCGCGAGCGCCTACTACGGCTCCGCGAAGAGCGCGCACAAAGAGCAGATTCTCCACACGCTACGCCACGTGGGCCTCGACAAAGAACATTTACAACAAAACGTCCACTCACTTTCGGGCGGGCAACGACAGCGCGCGCTCATTGCGCGTGCGCTCTTGAGCGACCCGACGTTTCTCGTGCTAGATGAACCACTCTCGTCTGTAGACTTTGCGGCCCGTGACTCTCTGTATACACTGCTCAAACATCTCAACCAAGAACATAACATTACTATGCTGCTGGTTTCGCATGACGTAGAGAGCATCGTCGCCATTTGCGACTCAGTGCTCTGTCTCAACGAGACACTTCATCACGGGTGCCATCCAGCGGAATTTGCTCTTAGGGGCATGCCGCATCACCACGGGGTAGAGCACGGTCAGCATACTTAACACAGTTATGGAAATTTTTACCTACACTTTCATACAATATGCATTTCTCGCCGGTGCCTCCACTGCGCTTCTTTCCGGAATCCTTGGGCCGATGGTGGTCTCGAGCCGACAGTCTATCGCATCGGAAATGCTGGCGCACGTCGCGCTTGCCGGGGTCGGCTTGGCGGCGGTCTTTGATTTTTTGCCGCTTACCGGCGCGTTCATCGTACTCATTTTGAGCGCCCTGCTTTTGTGGTGGATGATAACGAGGGAGAAGTACGCCTCCGATGCACTCGCTATGCTCTTTCTAAGCGGCGGGCTCGCCCTCGCCCTCGCCCTCGTGCACGTCGCGCGGAATCAAGCGATTTCGTTTGAGAGTTATTTGTTCGGCAGTATTCTGACCGTGACGAGTGGGGAACTCATTCTCATGGTCGTGCTGACTGCTGGCACGCTTGGCGCTGTGCTGGCTTTTTGGTACCCGCTTCTTGGTGCGGTGCAGACGCCAGCGTATCGCATCCCGTACTCCTCCCGCCCCCAGTACATGCAGTTACTGTTTTTTGTTCTGCTGGCTCTCACAGTCTTCGTTGGTCTCAAAACGGTCGGCGGTCTCTTGGTCGGCGCTCTTCTCGTCATACCGGTCTTGGCGGCTAGAAATTATGCGAAATCATTCCGCGCCCTAACGCTTCTCTCGGTTGGTATCGCCGAGGTCAGCACCTTCATCGGCCTCGTATTATCGCTCTATGTCGACGTTCCTCCGAGCAGTGTCATTATTCTGACCTTGATTGTGATATTTTTCATCGCCGCATCGGTGCACAAGTTGGCCGAGAGAGGTGCAAAAAAAATTAAGGGGTGAACCGTTGATTTTTTTTGACCTCCCCCAGACTTACGAGTTGATTTAATCTCCTCGGTACGCCTTCTCCAACATTTCAATATCAAATTTCTTCATCTTAAGAAACGCTTGCGTCACCCGAGCTATTTGCTCCTGGTTTCCTTTACTCATCATTTCGTCCATGATAACCGGCACGATTTGCCACACCACTCCGTACTTGTCTTTAAGCCAGCCGCATTGTTCAGACTCTGGTACCGCCGAGAGTTTTTCGAAATAGTAATCAATGTCTGCTTGGGTGTCACACTTCACCATAAATGAGATAGCTTCGTTGAAGGCAAATTTGTGTTCGTGGGCGCTGTCCATGGCCGCAAACCACTGTCCAAAGAGCGCGAAGTCGGTAAACATAACCGTACCTTCTTTGTCTGGTTCCGCGCCCGCCGGATAGCGAACGATAGTGCCACGATTTGCATCTTTGAAAATCGAGAGATAAAAATCAGTCGCTTCTTCCGCTTTGCCACAGACATCCCCCACAAACAAGAACGACGGCACTATAAATGGGCGTTTTTCTCCTTCGGGGTTCGTGAGTATGAGTTGCCACGAGACGCCGTACTTATCTTCTACCCATCCGTACCGTCTGCTAAATGGATATGCATCAAGCGGCATAAGCGCTTTTCCGCCTTCGATAAGTGCGTTCCACATTTCATCAAGACGTTCTTTTGCCTGCGCGTCTTGTGCCTCGTCAAAGTTAAGCATGAAGGAAATCGAAGGGTTGATCTTGAAAAGAGGCCCAGCACTTATAGCCATAAACGAGTAGCCGGAGAGCTTGAATGACACGATATCGCAGTCGCCGGACGGCGTGTCGTAGATAGTGGTGCTGTTTGTAATTTCGGAATCAGGAAACAAAGAAGTGTAAAACGCCGCCGCTTCCTTCGCTTCCTTATCGAACCACAAGTGGGGGATAATCTTTTGCATATTTTTTAATAATTTATTTTTTTGTATCAAGGCTAGTAACTGCTCTTCACTCGACACGGCAAACACCTCGATTCTCCGAGAAATCATCCCAATTATATATCAGGAGTATGAATATATGATTAGCGGAAATTATGAAACTGCCGTATGTTTAAACTCCAGACCACATGTTGGTAAAAAACTTCAATTACAGAAATAGACAATCCTGACCGCCATGCTACACTCAAAACAACTTGGAATCTTAGTCACCGAAGTTTATGAGTTTTAAAAATTCAGTTATGTTTTCAGACCGATCTAGCAGCCGCCTTCGTTTTGTTCACAAAGCCGCGAGTTTTACACTCGCGGCTTTACTTTTATTCACTTCTGTCCCATACGCCTTTGCACAAGAAATAACAGTGAGCACTACCGAGGCGCAAGATACTCAGTCTATCGATTCAGCGCAGTCGTCTGAAGCCAATGAATCATCACTCCAGCCCCAAGGTGATCAGGTGATGGCTCTGTCGGGTGGATCAGTGGGTCAGCAGGGCGGCTCTTTGTATGTTTCCGATTCAGGAATTTTAAGTGGTGCACCAGACGTGAACGCACAGACTGGTGCCTATACCTATGCACACCCGATTGCCATTCCGTCTGGCCGAAATGACTTGGCGCCAGACATTGCTCTCAACTACAACAGCAATAATCGCGAACCGAACAGCCTCTTTGGCTATGGCTGGTCAGTGCCAATGCAACAAATCTATCGCCTCAACAAAACTGGCATCGCTGATTTATACTCCAGCAATGACTTTTACTCTGAACTTGATGGCGAGCTCGTAACGAGCAACGGCACCGACTTTGTGGCTGAGTTTGATAAAGGAGACTTTCGTAGTTATGAATTTGACGGCGACCAATGGCTTATGTTTGACAAAGCGGGAACTCGATATAGTTTTGGATCCACTTCAGCCTCGCAATTCGTTGATACAAGCAGTAGTTCACGTGTGTTTGCTTGGTACCTCGATGAAATCCGTGACACGAATGACAACTACATAAAATTCATCTATCACAAAGACAACGGAAGACTCTACCCTAATACTGTTGTTTACACCGGTCGTGGCACGACCGATGGCGTCTACACCATCAATTTTATCCGCGAAGCGCGCCCCGACACTCAGGTATCGTTCACCCCCGGCTTTGTCTCTACGACCACACAGCGTATCTCTGAAATTAGAGTTGATGTAAATGGATCGTGGGTAAGAAAATACGAGCTTGACTATACCTTAGGAGAAAACGGCAACCGTTCACTCTTAGCTTCCATTACAGAAAGCGGGAATGGGCATGGTGGGATAGTTACGCTTCCCGCGACCACGTTTGCCTACAGCAATATCGCCACCTCCAGTCAGGGCTGGTCAGGTAACAATTCATTCACTGTTCCAGAGCGTATTACTAACAGCCATCAAGGACAAGACATGGGTGTTCGCTTTTTTGATGTCAACGGTGATGGGTACGCCGATCTTACAATTTACCAAAACACCAATCTTCTGGCAGCCAATAATGTAGTTCAAAAAATATATCTCAACGAGGGTTCTAGCTGGGTTGAGGACAGCTCGTGGTCCTTTCCGCAACCGGTAGCAAAGATAGCGTTTACCGCCCAGGATAACGACGGCTGGCATGACATGGGCGCTCGATTTGTAGACGTGAACGCGGATGGATATACCGATATTCTTTGGTCACTGAACACGTGTTTCAATGGCTGGACTTGTCAAAACTTTCGCAAGACCTACTTGAATAATCAAGTTGATGGCTGGATAGAAAGCACCACTACCTTTGCACTTCCGAGTGACGTATATTTTCTCGGCGGCGGAAACAGTGGCGGTGGTAATGAGTTGGCAGACGTCAACGGTGACGGTTTGGTCGACATTGTGAAGTCAACCCGCTTCACTATTAATGGCGGCGGCTTATACACGTATACCCGAAAAACGTATCTTAATAACGGCTCAGGTTGGACAGAAGCCGGTAATGAGTGGGACTCACCTGAAGTCTTTCAAGATCAAAACAACGACGCGGGTACTCGCCTAATTGATTTTAATGGCGATGGTCTTATTGATATTGTGAAGCACACGGATGCAGACTACTCTGACCCCACTCACAATGACGTGCCAGAAGACACCGCCTACCTGAACACCGGTCGGGGTTGGGTAGTGGCACCACAGTGGAAGTCCCCAATTCCATTTGTCTATAAATTCCTTAACTATGGCAAGAAGACAAAATCTACTCGGTTGATGGACATCAACGGCGATGGCCTCACTGATATCTTTGCTGACGATAAAGACTCGCTTGGCGGCAACCTGCAGAAGATACTCATTAACACTGGGGAGGGTTGGTCTGACCAAACTTCAAACTGGACTTTTGATCCAGATTTCTACCTCAACTACTCATATTCAAACAACGGCTACTGGATCACTGATGCCGGCGTCCGTTTTGTTGACTTTGACGGAGACAATATGGTTGATTTTGTAAAGGAAGGGCCGACTGATAACTACCCAAATTCACCGGTCTATATCAATGAAATACTGACACATAAAGGAGATGTTCCCGATCTCCTCACAGAAGTAACCACTTCTCAAGGCGGCTCCATAACTTCTAAGTACACCCAGTCAGCGCGGTACAAGAAGGCGGACGGTAAATTAGCCAACGACAACATTTCCACCAACATTGATACCGTTTCCAAGGTCACCAACGATAACGGTTTTGGCAACGTATATAACACCACGTATTTCTACGAGGATGGTCACTATTTCCACGCATCGACAACTAATCGGCAATTTGCCGGTTTTGGCAAGGTGGTCGCAAGTACCGACCTTAGCACCACGACTACGCACTATCATCAAGGCAACGACAACAGTGCTTCCAGTTCTGAATCAGGTGACACCGAGGCAAAAATTGGTTTAGCGTATCAAGTTGAGGTGACTGACGATGCTGACAACCTATATTCTCGTAGTCGAACCAACTGGAATACCGTTGCCGTTGGTGATGGAGAGTTTGTGAAACTAGCAAGCCAACTGGAACAGCAATATGACGGCGACCTTGACCACAAAGACAGCGCCACTTCATATACGTACGACAACACTCACGGTTCAACTCTCGCTATAACCGAGTACGGCGAGGTGTCCGGCAATTATGACGGTACGTTTACTGACTCAGGAACGGATAAGCGCACCACGGTGTATGAGTACACCACCAGCACCAATAGTGTGGTAGTGCCGAAGCTTGAACGTCTACTTGATAACGCTTCGACAACTGTCCGTGAATCCAAATTCACCTACGATAACCAGTCGTATGGATTGGTTACCAGTGGCAATCTGACCAAACGGGAAGACTGGGTCGAAGGTTCCACTTACATTGATACCGAATGGACATACAATAACTACGGTCTAACGACGTCGCAAACAGACCCGCGCAACAACACGACCAGCTTTGGCTACGATCCATACAATCTCTTCGTGGTTTCAACCAGCAACGCGCTTGGTCACACAGTCCTAAATGAATACGATTACTCTTCTGGTCAGGTGGCCACTACCACTGACCAAAATGGAGAAGTATATGTGACGGTCTATGATGGTTTGGATAGACCAATTGAAAAAAAGATTCCTAATCCGCAAACTGGCAGTTTAGTCACAGAGACTGAGTACACATACACTGATACATCCGGTGCAGTGTCTGTTCGCAAACGATCCAACCTTGATGGCACCACCATTCAAAATTCATATACTTATCAAAATGGCTTTGGTGAAACAATTCAAGAACGAGTTGAAGCTGAAAATAGCAACATGTACGTTGTTCGAGATCTCGTCTACGGAGACAATGGTCTACTTAAAAAAGAATCACTTCCTTACTTTAGCTTCGGCACCGCGCGCAGTACTGCAACTACCGACACCGATCTTTTCACTACTTACACCTACGACGCACTGAAACGTATCGTTTCAGCACAAACTGCGGTAGGTACTACATCCACACATTACGACCAGTGGATTGAGACTGTGACTGACACAGAGAACAACAACAAGGATTTTACGTATGACGCTTTTGGTCACTTGACTCAGGTGACTGAACATAATGGCGTCAGCACCTATGACACAACCTACGAATGGAATACTAACAACAACCTCACCAAGATCACTGATGCGCTCAGTAATGTGCGGAATATCGAGTACGACGGACTATCCCGACGCACGTTGCTGGAAGACCTCCACGATCCGGCGGATAACACTTTCGGCATCTGGACTTTTGTCTATGACGCGGCAGGCAACGTGAGTTCAACCACCGATCCAAAGAACCAAACTATTACCCATACTTACGATGCACTGAACCGAGTTCTGAGTGAAAACTACACCGGACAGACGGGCACCGAAGTTTCGTATTCGTATGACTCATGTATTGAAGGAGTTGGTTATCTGTGTGAGGTGGCGAATCAGTCAGCTACCACTGCCATCACGTACGCCAAAACTGGTCAACCAGCTTCAGAGACAAAGACTATCGCCGGTACCGCGTACACCACTGAATATGAGTATGACCGGCAAGGCAACCAAACGCTCGTCACTTATCCAGACAACAGCGAAGTACAGTACACATACAACAAAGGGAATCGGATTGAACAGGTGAAACAGCGTGAAAGTAGCGGTAATTTTGCCGACGTGATCGAGGACTTTGATTACGGCCCACATGGTCTCGTCACGTATCAAAAACACAGCAATGGCTCCGAAACCACGAAAATCTACGACGAGAACGAGCTCTATCGTTTGCGATCGATTCTCACCACCGGTACCTCAACGTATGGCACTGGTGGGCCTGGAGCAGAAATGGAAGAGATCATGTTATTGCTTGATGCTGAAGAGACGCAGATACTATCGACTGTGGCTACATCCTCCACCTCCACAGTCGAGTCAACCGATGAAAGTTCTATTGATAACGCTGAAATTAGTAGCTTCGATGAAGTCGGTGTATCAAGTACCGAAGCTGATGTGGTGGTGGATTCGGTTATAGACTCGAACCCAATACCAGAAGACAGTTACACTGTCGTGCCTGAATCAAATGGTGCCACGTCCTCAGCAAGCTCTTCCAAACAGAATGGCGGCGGTAATGGTGAGATCATTACTTCCTCTACGACCGAACAGATCGTTAGCCCCCAACCAAATGACAAGGTGCAGTCTGCGCCACAACCGCTGGTACGCAAGGGTACATCTTTGAGGAGTGGAATCACCACCATGTCACTTGTGGCCGGAGATCCTGGAGCAACTACCACAAAGATCATTGTCATTCAGCCAGGACCCACAGAGGGCAAGGATACTATGTACGGCACCGTCTACGTTCAAAACGGCTTGCCGAATGATACGTATATGAATATTGGGGGTTGGGGAGACTGGTACTACTCATACATTGAATTTGATCTTAGTTCTTTACCAGCCTCGTCATCTAAGATTATCAACTCACAAGTTCAGTTGTATCAGCAACTGGACAGCAGCTATGCGCCGAACAATGGAAAACTTGAAAGAATTACTCAAGCGTGGACAGAATCAGGAGTAACTAAGACTAACAACCCTACAACTGCGAGCATCGGTATGTCGTGGCAGTCTGTCCCTTATACAAATTGGTGGGTGGTTGATATTTCACAGCTCACCAAGGATTGGGTTGATGGAACGTATCCAAACTACGGAGTGAAGGTATTTGGTCAATACAATAACCACGCCCAAAGAAAATTCTATACGTCCGATGAAACAACAAACACCACGCTCAGACCGCAATTAGTGGTGGAGGTTGTGAACGAAGCACCAACTGAACCGACCAGTCTTTTAACGAGTGGTCAGACAAATCCGATAGGACTTAGCAGTACGTCAACCCCATATTTCTCAGCACTTTACAACGACCCGGACGGAAACGACCAAGCAATTTATTACCAAGTTCAGGTAGACAATAACTCCGATTTTTCTAGCGTCGTATGGGACAGCGGCCAGATGACCATGGCAACCACCTCAGGCGGCAACAGAAGTCCGGATATAAGTTACGATGGCTTCCCGCTTAGCGCGAGTACTACGTACTACTGGCGAATGAAGTTCTGGGACGAAGGCGGCGCGCAGGGTGTCTGGAGCACAACCACCGCAACCTTCTCACTTGTCTCTCCCAGCACGAGCACTGCCAGTCTTCAGTGTACTTTCCTTGGTTCAAACACCAGCACTGCAGACCTCACCACCTACACGTACAACTCGCAAAATCTCGGTACCAGCTCAAGTGACCGGTACATAGTTGTCACAACCGGCTCGCGGAAGGGGGGCGTTGGCGGGACCCTAAATAGCGTGACTGTTGGCGGTCAGTCGGCAACTATTGTTGGTCAAGCGGCCAACAGCCTTGCGAATACCAACATCACCGGACTAGCGATTGCGGCCGTGCCAGCTGGTGCCACTGGTAACGTGGTGGTGACCTGGAGTGCTCCAATGTTACGCAACTACATCGGTCTCTACTACCTTAAAGGTATTGCGTCAGCCGTTCCCTTTGAGGTTGCCACCAGCACCACGACTGACCCGAGCGTCAATCTGGATATTGAAGCAGGTGGGTGCGCAATTGGTACCGCCCTGTCCGGCACCGCTTCCTCGGTTATCTGGACCGGTCTCACGGAAGACTTCGATAGTGTCCTCGAATCGTATGTCACGCGTACCGGCGCCCATGGTTCATTTGAAACGGCACAGAGTGGTCTTGCCATCACGGCAAACTTCGGGGCGTCGAAAGAACAAACAGGCACCTTTGCCAGTTGGTCACCGGCTCCCGTAGGCAACACCGAAGCAGTGCTTCAGCACCTCACCTACACCTACGACTCACTCGGCAACCTCACCAAGATTGTGGATGCCTCAGATACCACCTCCGCCACCACCACCTACACCTACGACCCTCTCTCCCGCCTCACCAGCGCCACCACCACCCTAGCGAGCTCCATCCCATACTCCCGCTCATACACATACAACCCCCTCGGCAACTTCCTCACCAAGTCCGACCAAGGCACGTACACATACACCGAAGTTGACTATGCCAACCCGCATGCCGTCACCACCATCGGCGGACTCTTTTTCGGGTACGACAATAACGGCAACCTGACTTCAGAAGGCACCGGTACGTACGCTTGGGATTATCGAAATCGACTGACGCAATCAGTGGAGGGTGGAGACACCGTCTCATACCAGTATGATCATGCCGGACAGCGAGTATTGAAAAACAATGGCACCACGACGACCGTGTATCCAAGTAGTCTCTATGAAGTGGAGGGAGCTACCACCACGAAGCATATTTATGCAGGAGACATGTCGGTCGCTACCATCGAAGGTTCTGGAGCCGGAGCGTTGACGTATCACAATCATCTTGATCACCTCAACTCTACCAAAGTGGTGACGGATGGTGTTGGATCTATACAATCAGTGACAGATTACTATCCATTCGGAGACGCACGCATCGAACAAACCTACGGCAACACCTCGGAAGATATTCAGTACGTGGGAACTCGACATGATACTGAAACGGATCTCAATCTAATGGGTGCACGCTATGCGGATACCGGAAGAGGACAATTCATTAGCCAAGACCCAACGTTCTTAGCAATTGGTGGTCCAGATTTAGCAAACAAAATGGGACTACCTCAGTCAAATGATAAAGAGAAACGCAACGAGGGTGCACTAAGGGCATTTCTTTCAGACCCGCAGTTAGCCAATTCGTATTCCTATGCACGTAATAATCCAATAACACTGAAAGATCCAAATGGGAACTGTGGTCCGGCCTGTATTATTGCAGCGATAGTTGCCGGCATCCTCTTAGATGTGAACACAGCACAAGCTCCGGCAGACTCAGGAGACCTCACATCGTCTCCAATAGCCAATGGGATTAATCTTCTTGGCCTTGCAATGCCGAGTGGTGCCGGGAATAACGTTTCAAAGGGTGTAATCAAGGCTGGAGACACAATCTCAGGGCTTGTTGTGACAACTCATGCAGCACAGAGTTTCACTGAGAGAAACATGCGACCGGAACAAGTCGCAACCGCCCTAAAAGATGGAGTGAAATATCTGGATACAAAAACAAATAATGTGCTGCATGTGGTTGGAGAAAGAGCCAAAGGGGGGTATACAATAGTTACGGATCAAGCGCAGGAAACACTAGTTTCAGTTGAAAACTTTGTGAGAAATCTGACACCGAAGAACTCACCCGAAAGATTTAAAAAACCAGAGTAATAATCGTATGAATGAAGGGGAAAACTATAATCTGCTGAAACAAATAATCAACGAGGTTGACCCAATTGGACTTATTGACCATGAAACACCAGAATCGTTTAGCGAATATAATGCGGAGTTAAATGAAATATTAAAAGAAGACATTTCCCATCTCAATGATAGGCAATTGGGTCAACTTATTTACGAAGTGTTTGTTAGATTCTTCAATGAGGATTTGGTGGGTTCAAAAGACAAATACAATTTAATTGCAAGTAAATTCCTTGCGGATAAAAAATAAATATCTGGGTGGATGACGATACCTACAATATTGGTGATGTCGCGCGTAGAAATGCGATCAGCCACTATTAACGATACCTTTAAGTAATGCGCTAGCTCCAACAAGCAACACCACAGAAGCGCTCCAACACCTCACCTACAACTACGACGCCCTCTCCCGCCTCACACCACTACCACTGGCACCACCTACTACCCCAGTCAGTACTGAGTGTGATATTGTAGCGGCATGAAAAAATCCTTTATCACTGCCATTATTCTCGTTATTTTACACACCTACCCATTAGTAGTTGCTGCAGAAACAACGGGGGTCTCATACTCGACTCAACAAACAATTGCTACGCTGTTGAAGCAAATTGCCAGCTTGCAAGCCCAGCTCTCATTATTGCAGACGGCAAATCAATCTGGCGCATCCAAGCCGCCAACGGACACTGTGGCCACCCAGGAATGGTCTTTTAATATTCAAGATCACAGTTTTGACTACATTCACCACGACGACGAAAATTACGAAGAAGTCGAAGAGGAAGCTAATATTTATTCTGTTAGAAATAATCGCCTGTATAAGATCGAAAAGAGGAAAACTGACAGGTACGATATGGAATTATGGGACATATTCAAAGAGGTTTCTGATCCGAAAGTAATTGAGTCTTGGCTGGGCTGGTTTGCCACGTATGAAGATCCTGATAGTGCTGTACTCGCCTTTGTTCAAGAAATTCATAGCGGTGACCGCGGTTGGGTCTTAGCTGTAAATACCCATGGTATTGATCTGTCAAACACCGAAGCACGTCAGGGTTTAATTTTGACGCTGCTTCACGAATATGGACATCTGATTACGTTAAATGCATCGCAAATTTACAACCATGCGAATGCGGCGGCTTGTGCACACAGGGTCGGAACATTTCATGTAGAAATTAACGATGAACTGAGGGTTTGTCCCAACCGCGCCGCATATATCAATAAATTTGCCACGGCGTTTTGGTCACCAGATATGGCAAGGGAAGCTGTTGAGCACTACAACTCGGAAACAACAAATGAATTCTATGATGATTATTCTGATAGCTTCATAACAACATACTCAGCCTCCACTCCATTTGAGGACATAGCCGAAGTATTTTCCGCATTTGTGTTGAACACGCAGGTGTCGTCGAACACCTTGGCCTCGGATAAAATAGAATTCTTCTTTGATTTTCCAGAATTAGTTGAATTGCGAAATCAGGTCAGAAAAAACGTGTCAGGATATTTTATTGATGGCGCATAACGGGAGAACAAAACAACCAGTTGCCCACCAGTTAAGCCGTGCCTATTTTCGCCTAAAAGGTTTACTGATCTCGATCAGAACCTTAAAACAACGGACGTATCCCATTTACCGTTACCTTGTCTTTTTGTAGCAGTCAATGCAGCGCAGCGTCCCCGTGTCGCGTGGTTGAAATGGTAATTTTGTAATTTTATTTTTGCATTCCGAACATTCCCAGTCGCCTTCAAACATCTTCTTTTCTCCTCCGGTCGCACTGGCTTCGTTCCCTCCTCGTTTCTTAGCGTGACAGTCGCGGCAGAGAAGATTGTCAGTTTTTTTCGGTTCAAATGGCAAGGTGGTAATGGCCCCGCCGCAGTTACTGCACGTCCAATTTCCTTCAGACATAATTATTGTTTGTTTTTTATACTACAGTCTAGTATGTCATATTATACTCTTTCATATGCCCAGGCTTTTGCTGTGCAAGTAATTCAGCTGGATAAGACTTAACTATCTTTAAACAGTTAGCAGGTATCGCCCTTGTGTTGTGTATTTCTTATCCTTAAAACATGTCACAAAACGGTATGGGCTACCGGTGTTCGGGTAAATAAAAACCAGTGCGGTGACATTCTCACCTTTGCGCGAACCTACTTTCAATCACGAAGTGATTGATTGCGTGCTTCGCACGCTCCGAGCGCGTAGTGGCTTTGTACTTCTCCGTACGCTCGACGCTCCTAGTGATTCCAACGACGGCGCCTCGGGGCGCTCGCTTCACTCGCGTCCAAAACCAAAAACCTTCCAATTTTTTGCGTCCCTCCCCCGACCCCTTCCCGCCTAAGAAAAGAAGGAAAGGTTTTTTGGTTTTGGTTCGGCGT
>JBBTRC010000009.1:0-18790 GCA_038065355.1 Patescibacteria group bacterium | reverse complement strand
CGAACCAGGGTCTGGAGGTTATGAGCCTCCCGAGGTACCTCTCCTCTACCCCGCTGTGTGATTATTTAACTATGAACTTCTACCGCAATAGCCAGTTCTTATTAGAGGTCATGAGGCAGTTTGATTGCTTCGCCCAGTACCTCTCCTCTACTTCGCTATACTCTTCAGTACGTCACAACTTACACCATTTTACAAGCTTGTGCAACTTATGTGACACCAAATTCGGTAAAGACACGGCGGTAGCGGTTGATGGTTTCTTCGGCGAGGCGCTTGGTGAGTACAAAGTCAGCGCCTCCGTGGGCAATCTGGTTACGAACTTTGTGAGCTTCCCAGGCGTCATCGAGCGATGCGAGCTGGTGAGGAGAAATGCTCCGCAGTCGTTCACCGAGCGAAGTACCGGCGTATCCGCGCTGTTTGAGAATGTCGTCGAGAATAATATCTGCTTCGATAATGGCCAGTCGCCAGTCGTTGGGATTTTCGGATGCACTGTGCGTGAACACATCATTAAGGCGACTGTTTTTTCTCACGCCTCGAAAGTGCTCATCGTATAACTTTTCGCTGTCCCTCAGCATTTGTGACTGAAGCGCTTGATATTGATTCCACTGTACCGAGGCGTACACATACAAGATCAAGAGAATGAGCGAAACCACGTAGGCAATGACGACGTAGGTAGACCAGATGAAACTTATGGTCGTAAAGAGAACAGGTGTGGCGACGATAGCCGCCGTGACTTCATTATTTAAGAAGCCAGACAAGATAACGCTGAAAATATCCGTGCCGGCCGGTGCCTGCGCGGTCGGGATGTGCTCGGCTAAGTTGTTAGAGTCTTGGATGAAAAACATGATCGTCACACGCGACCTTTATCGTAGATAGATTTTCCAGCCGCAAAGAGCAGTGAGTCACCACCATGAGGTGCAATATATTGTACCCCAACTGGCAAATCGACGCGCTCACGCTTGACCACACCCATCGGGAAGGTGATGGCGGGTACGCCGGTTAGATTGACCGGCACCGTGAAGATGTCTTGTCGATACATAGAAAGCGGATCTCCCTGCTCACCGATTTTAAAAGCGGGAGTTGGAGTGGTAGGAGTCAAAATAAAATCAACGTCTTTAAAAGTGGCAGTGAGCTCGCGGCGCATTTTGCGGCGGACAAGCTCGGCTTTTCCGTAGTAGGCGTCGTAATACCCCGACGAGAGCACATGCGTGCCAAGCAAAATGCGCCGCTTCGCCTCGGCGCCAAAACCGACGGCGCGGGATTTTTCATAGACATCAAGCAGGTTGTCGCCGGGAACTGACAAGCCGTACCGGATGCCATCAAAGCGGGCCAGGTTCGATGATACTTCGGCAGGCATGACAATGTAGTAGGCGGCTAGTCCTTTCTCAAACAGCGGAAGGGTCACATCAGTCACCTTGTGCCCTAAGCTAGTCAACAGCTTGATATGCGATTCAAATAATGCGAGCACGTCGTCGTCAACGCCATCTTTTAGAAAATGTCGGGGGACGCCGAAGGTGTAGGTTTTTTTGGATGGAAATGAAGGGTAAGTGTCCGGCGCGATGGTGGTCGCGTCTTTTGTATCGAGACCAGCCATAGTTGTATGGAGCAGTTCCGCATCAGCCACGGTGTGCGTGAGCGGCCCGGCCTGGTCAAGCGACGAACCCATGGCAATGAGCCCATAACGAGACACCGCGCCGTAGGTGGGCTTAAAACCAACGAGACCGCAGTAGCTCGCTGGTTGGCGAAGGGAGCCGCCGGTGTCGGTCCCGATAGCCGCGGGTACCACACCCATAGTGACCGCTGCGGCAGAACCACCGGAAGAACCGCCCGGTACTCGAGTGGTATCGAAGGGATTTTTTGTCACTCCGAAAGCCGAGTTTTCGGTTGAACTTCCCATTGCAAACTCGTCGAGGTTGGTTGCACCAATAATGATGGCCCCGGCGGCGCGCAGGCGATCTACAATAGTCGCACTATAGACCGCTTTGTAATTCTCGAGAATTTTTGACGCCGCCGTCGCTCGTTTCCCTTTCACCAGAATGTTGTTTTTAACCGCGAGTGGAATACCAAGAAGCGGCGGCGCGTCTTTGCCTTCCGTCTTAAAGCGTGCCGCCGCTTCTTTTGCTTCTTCGGCCGCGTCTTCATACACTTCAAGAAAGGCGTGGATGTCGGCGTCTTTTTCTTTAATCACCGCCAACGCACCCTTGAGCGCATCAACGGGCGTGTAGTTTCCTTCAATAAACTTTGTTCGCAGAGCGGCAATCGTATCCATACTACTCGTCGATAGTGAGAATTTTTTTAACCTTCATGTAGCGGCCGTCGGTGTCGGGCATTTCCGCCAAAATATCCTTAGTGTATTGATCTGGCTGGTTGGTCACTTTGTCTTTACGAAAGACGTTGTACCGTAGGCCCAATTCGGGCGCTTCGTCTCCTTGCTCGCCCGCAATCTCGGTCACCACCCCGACGTAATCAACAATTGAAGAGAGCTCATTTTCTAAACTGACCAACTCGTTTTCCTCTAAACGAATGCGTGCCAGCTTGGCAAGATGGATGATATCGTCTCGTTTCATGCAGCGCATGATACCACCCTGATTAGGACTTGGCTATGAACGCCAAAAATTCCTTTTCACTAAGAGTCGGCACGCCGAGCGTCGTCGCATCGGTGGCCTTAGAGCCTGGATCAGCTCCCACAATCACGTAGTCAGTTTTTTTAGAAACACTCGAACTGATTTTCCCGCCGCGCTTACGAATGAGCTCCTTGGCTTCATCGCGGCTGTAGGCTTGGAGTGTACCAGTCAGCACAAAGGTCTTGCTTAGGAAGTCGGTGTCTGCTTCCACTCTATCCGGGTTTTTGATAGTGAGGTGCGGCAGTAAGTCGGCAATGATGCGCTGATGCGACTTTTCGGCAAACCAGTTGACCACCGACTCTGCGACCACTTCTCCAACCCCGTGAATGTCGGCGATATCGGCCACTGTCGCTTTTTGTATCGCCTCTAGCGACCCAAAGCGTTCGGCAATCAACTGGGTGGTTTCCTCACCCACATTGCGGATGGAGAGGCCGACCAGAAGTCGATGGAGTGGAACGGTCTTCGCGGCCTCAATTGCCTTTATCACATTTTCGGCCGCCTTGTCTTTAAAGCCAGGCAACGCGCGTATGTCACCAAACGTCAGTGTAAAAAGGTCTGCGTATGAGGAAATGAGTCCTTGATCAAGCAGTACATCAATAATGCGCGGCCCGACACCATCAATGTTGAGCGCGCTTTTTGATACAAAATAGTACAGCCGCTCCCGATGCAGTGTGCCGGAATCTTTGGATACACAACGATACGCCGCCTCGCCGGGCACGCGTTCAATGCGTCCATCGCCACCGCACTCGGGCACGGTCTTTGGAAATATGTACGGCTTTGCTTTCTTTGGCCGCAGTGACAGCACCACGGATAGAATTTCTGGAATAATATCGCCCGCCTTACGAATCACGATAGTGTCTCCCACGCGCACATCAAGGCGTTTGATGTTGTCCTCGTTGTGGAGGGTGGCGCGAGACACGGTGGAGCCGTCTATGTAGACCGGTCGTAAGTGCGCGACTGGTGTAATGACGCCAGTGCGGCCGACCTGAAGCGCAATAGCTTCAACCACCGTCGTCGCCTCGATAGCCGGAAATTTATAGGCGACACCGAAACGAGGCGCTTTGGCGGTGTACCCAAGTAATTTTTGGAGTGGGACATTATTTACCTTGAGCACGACACCGTCGACACCGTAAGGCAGGGTGTGGTGTTTTTTCTGCCAGGTATCGTAAAAACCCTGCACTTCTTTAACCGAATGACAGAGTGCGGAGTGTGTGTTTGTGGGTAAGCCGAGCTTTTTTAGTACGTTGAGTTCTTCCTGCTGGGTAATCGGTCTCGCTAGGCCAGAGTGGAGCGGGTTGAAGTAATCAATATCATAGACCGTGAGAGAGAGATTCCGTCGCTTCGCGGCGGCCGAGTCAAGCTGACGCAGTGACCCGGCCGCCGCGTTACGCGGATTCGCAAACAGCGGTTCACTGCTCTTTTCTCGCTCTTTGTTGATGCGGATAAATTCTTTTTCCGAAAGCCACACCTCTCCGATACAGATAAGATCAACTGCTTCTTCGAGTTTGGCGGGCAGAGTCGCGATCGTACGCGCGGTGTGCGTCACATCTTCTCCAATGACTCCATCACCGCGCGTCGCCGCGCGCATCAACTTCCCTGCCTTATATTCAATCACCAGCTTGAGCCCGTCGATCTTGTGCTCAACCATGTAGGAGAGTTCTCCGTCATCCCGATCTGCTTCTTTGAGCTGTTTACGCACCCGCGCGTCCCACGCCACTAACTCGTCCCGATTAAAAATATTATCAAATGACCACTGCGGCACTTGGTGGGTGACTTTGGCAAAGGCGTTGGAAGCTCGGCCGCCAACGGCCGTTGCCACCTGACTTACCTTGCCTTCAACCATGAGCTCAAGTGCTTGAAGCTCGGAAATAAGCGCATCGTACGCTTCGTCGCTTATTTCCGGCGCGTCATCTTCGTGGTACTTGCGCCGGTGGTAGGCGACGGTGTCTCGGAGTTTTTTGAGTCGTGCCGCGTCTTTTTTTGCCATGCCTAGAATTCTAGCAGGACTTCTCGTTCAACGGTACCGTAGGAGGTCGTGAGGCTGCAGGCGCGGTTGTAGCCGCGAATAGACATAATGGTACAGCGCCCGCCGGCTTGGCAGACGTAGGGGTCGGTGACTTTGTTATAACCCGGCATGACTGTCTTGATGGTGGCGACCGGGATGGAGATGCCCGCGCCGTTGTAGCTTGATGAAGCCACCAAAATTGTGGCGCGGCTACAATGCTGGTCGGTTTGGCCCCAGGTGTGTTCAAAGTCGTATTGGAATACATTCCCGTCGACCGGATCAGAAAAAAAGGTGGCATCGCTATACGCATTCGCCATGGCACCAAAGCATGTCGGAGCAATAGTTTGCCCGTTTTCCATGGCAGTAGCGGCGGCGCGACGCCAGTACCGTGCACACTCGAGGCCGGCGTTGGCGGCGTGAAAAGCGATTTCGGAGTTGCGGGAGTTAGTGGAAAGTTCAACTTGTTTTATAGATACATCGAGCAGTGTCAAGCCGACCGACAACACTACTCCGACGACCACGAGCGTGATGAGGAGCGCAAAACCTCCTGCGTTCCTATTATATTTTGTGCGTTTAATTTCCATAAATATTAAATAGATAGGTCTCTACCTCCACGCTCTGCTCCGTCCTGATCGAGCCGGTATACCAGGTGACCCTAGATCGAACCCGTACTTCATTTGGGAAAATGGTATTCAGAATGAGAAACACCTGCCTGGTGTAGATCGTTGGCTGTGAGCCGACAACATTGCTGTGCGTGTAGCGGGCGCGCAGACTGGGGTTGGTATTAAGCCGAAGCTGGCAATTGGCAATTGTCGCACAATCGACCGCCTGTACACCTGGGAACGACCCGGCCGCATTTGTCAGTTGTTCCAAACCACACGACGCGGCCGGAACAGGACTCTGCACACCGTTTGTCACAGTGGTCACACACGGCTCAAAGTAGCTGCCGGCTTGGGTACTTAGGAAGCTTGTCCAAGTGTTTACTTGGCCGTTAAATCCATTTAAGACCGCTTCGTCGCGAGCTTTCTGCGCCAGCTCGGCTCCTTCCTGGGCGAGGAAGTAGGCGATGGCTTGCTCGCTCGCAAAACTCGTGCTCTTGGCGGTTGACGTACTGATAGTCATTGGACCAATAATCACGAGGAGCAGAATGGTAATCGCCACCAGTGTTTCGACGAGACTAAAACCTTGTTGAGTAGAAATGTATCTCATATGTCTAGCGTGCGTTGGGTTATGGTGGTTTCGACCGTGTATGTTTTGGCGAGCGGATCGCTTGATTCAGCCGCCACCATGTAGATGGTAATGGTTGGCTGAATGAGGTCACCACCCGGCGCCGTGTCCGGAGTACTGCCGGTTAAAAAGAACTCTGCTTCCCTGATATCAATATCTGAAGACACGAGTGAGAGCGCATCACCGCTACTCACCCGTCGAAAGAGTTTCTTTTGATTTTGGTCATAAAAATACACGACGCGCGAACGCGCGCCAGAAATACTGTCGCCGCTCTCGATGAATGAGACGCCCTGGACTTTATTCGTGCTCGGATTAGTGTTGCCATTCGCACAATCCTGCGTCTGCGTGCCGAGCTGGGTGTCCATGTTGTTGCCGTCATTGAAAATATTGGTGTTGCCGTTGGAGTCGGGATGCACTTCACAGTAGTAGTGTGTGCCGGTGCGCAACTCGCGGGTCATACTGTCGAGCGCAAAGGAAAGGTTGGTGAGGACTATCTGCTCCTCCTGCAGTTGTTCGTTTGAGGCGATGAGTGCCAAGAGCGCTCCCACCGATATGGTGACCGCGACCGAAAATAGACCGAGCGAAACGATCATTTCGACGAGGGTGAAGCCGGTGTATTGGTGGAAGGTTTTCATACTTTATAAGACCGAAATTTGTCCGGCCGGTGTTATCTCGATGGTGCGGAGTACAGTATTGCCGGTACCGGTGATGCCGCGACGTGCGATGTCTATTTGCACTTTTTCCACATTCGCGAGCGGCGTGCCGGTCGTGGTGTAAAAGTAGGCGTCGAAGTTTGGCCGCTCGAAATCAATGGAAATTGCGTTGGGATTTTGTACCGCGCCGTTCGTATCAGTGACCCTGATGGCGCGAATTTCAAAGCGTGAGTCAAGCACACCGGGCGCATTCACCTCGGTGTCCGAGGTGGTATCATAGCCGTCTTTATCGACGTCGTTAAAAATACGATAGAGGCCGTTGCTGTTGGCGCTCGTGTCCATGTAGATGCCGTACCGCACGCGAAAACTACCAGCTGTGTAATCAACGCTCGCGCTCACGGCGGTGGTCTGAATGTCTCGTATACGGAGTGCCACCTCATACGCCTGACTGCGGAGCAAGACGGCACCGTCAAATGAACTTTGCTGTACCAAGACCACGCCCAAGACCAAAATCATGATGCTGATGCTGACCATGAGCTCGATCAATCCAAAACCGCCACGTGCCGCGAGCGACCGTCTCTCTGCGAATTTAGAAGTAAAAGATGGTAAGAACATCAAAGTGAGTAAATAAGACCGTAAGGCAACCGGCAATCAAAAAGGGCGCAAACGGAACGGCACTCTTCATTGTAAGGTGTGTAGAACGTAATTGTAAGAGCGCTTGTCCACGTTTCAACTGCTGGTACAAAATGATGCCAAGGCTCATAGCTGCCCCGATCCAAAACGACAGCACAATAAAGGAAAATACCGACCCGTAGCCGACCAGTACCCCGAGCGGGAACGCTAGTTTTACATCACCAAACCCGAGCCACTTACCTCTTGAAACTGCAAAGAGAAAAAGGAAGAACCCTGCCCCCAAGAGCGCGGCCAAGAGGTCAAAACCAATCGTTTCGAAAGAGCTCCCCTGCGTTATTTCGTAGCCTTTTTCCAGCAATGCCAAGAGGAGGACACTCTGAGTGAGCGCATCGGGAATAATAAAGTGATTGATGTCGTACACCAGAATGACAACGAGCACCGAAAGGATGGCAAACCATACTAGTACCTCCCACAGATCAGTAGAGAGCGTGAGGGTAGCGACAAACAAAAGGCCGGTCAGGAGCTCCACAGCAAAATAGCGCGCCGGAATCCGACAACCGCAGACGCGACAGCGGCTCCGCAATAGCAGAAATGAGAGAAGCGGAAACAGATCAAACCACCGGAGCGGCATGCCGCAGGAAAGACAGTGCGAGCGGCCAGCGAGAGACTTACCGGTGTTGAAGCGGTAAATGTAGACGTTGAGGAAACTGCCGATAATGAGGCCAAAAACAAACGCCACAATCTGTAGCCACCACAGCGGTAATCCAAGCGCCAGTAAATCCATACCTAGTAGTATACGGCACCTGCGCTACGGACAGGCGAGCTCAGCCGGAGAAGTGGCGAGAGCAACAGGGATAGTTTTTCTTGTACCGAGACTATCCACGCACCAGTGCGCCGTCCCAAGCGGTACCGAAACCGCAAACTCATCCGTGTCGCTGTTACAGGTAAGGGTGCTCGAAGCTAGCCCGTTGATCGAAGTCACCAGAGTGGCAACGTCAGGTGATTGGGTAAAACCATTTGATCCGCAAACTGCATCGTAGGTCAGCGTGGCAGTGTTTTCAATGGCCGCCCGCTTCACAATGCTGTCCATCTCTGTCTTTATGCGAGCATCAATGCCCTGCTGTCTGGCATCGTTCAACGATGCTAGTACGGTCGCGGCGAGTACGCCGATAATGGCGATGACGGTAAGGAGTTCGACGAGAGTAAAGCCCACGCTCACTGGTTTCATGTGTACATATTATACACAAACACTGTAAATGAGACGCAAAAACTTCACAACGAACAACACAAAAAGCGCCCGTGGGCGCTTTTTGCAATAATCAATTCGCGACTAGAGACTATAGACAAGTGGTATCGCTGGCTGGCAGAGCAGCGGCAGTCACCCCGGCGTAACCGGTACTATCAACGCAGTAGTAAGTCTGACCAGAGCCGGTGTCAATAAGGGCAGCCGATGCTGCGTAGGCAGCTCCAGCCGCATCAGCGTGACAGGTAATAGTAGTAGCACTACCGGCGGTAGCAAGAGTGGTATTCAACCCAGTAATCTGCGTTGAAGCAGTGTCTACCGCAGTCATGAGAGTCGCTACATCAGCGGAAGTACACACCCCAGTGTAACTGTTTGGTACCAGAGAGTTGTAGAAAATTTCGGCCTGTGAACGGATGTTGTTGGTGGTTTGCTTGACCGACGCGTTGGTGGCGCTGTCACGAGCGTCATTGAGCGATGCCAACACGACTGCCGCCAAAATACCGATAATCGCGATCACGACGAGGAGTTCGATCAATGTGAAACCTCGTTGTAGTTTGTTAATCATAAATAAAAATGGTTTTTAATCGTTAAGGCACCATTCAGATATCAGCTGTGTATCTGAATGATACAGCCCTCGTTGTACGTGGCTCTTTCTATTATACGACCCTTTTACAGGGTGAATTTTGAAACTGGGGACAAGTTGTCATCTATCCTTCGTTACATATTTTTCACACGCTCCCCGCTTGTGTCACCACCATAAGCACTCTGTCCCCGCGGACGCTCAAAATATGTAGCGAGGGAATGCACTCGAACAAGTTAGAACGAGCTCGTGAGGTTGTAGATCGGCATCAAGACCGATGCCAAGAGCACGCCAACGCCAAGACCCAAAGCGACGATCATCGCCGGTTCGATGAGGCCGATGAGCGTATCAACGGCGTTGTTGACTTCGCGGCGGTAGAAGTTGGCGAGGGTTTCGAGAATTTGCGAGAGACTGCCGGTCTCCTCGCCGACTTTGGCCATCTGCGATAGGACGCCCGGGATTTCTCGATACTCGGAAATCGAGTCGGCAAACGAACGACCTCCCTTAACCTCAACGAGCGCCGCCTCGATGATTTCTTTGTAGACCATGTTGTCGACGACATCGGCCGTTACCTCAAGTGCCTGCACGATAGAGATGCCGCTACTAAGCATTGTCGACATGTTGTCACAAATGCGTGTGAGGAGAAGCTTTTTTTGTAGGTCGCCTAAATAAGGGAGGGAGATGATGAATTCGTCGATGGTGCGCTGGCCGACGGTGGTCTTGGAGAAACGCCAGAGCGCCACCCCGCCCGCCGCGATAAGAATGAGAATGAAGCCGATGTAGTCGACCATAAAGTCAGACAGCCCGATGACGATTTTGGTATAGATGGGAAGCTCCTGGCCAGAGTCGGTCAGGATCTTGGCGATACTCGGTATCACCAAGGTGAGCATGAGCGCCATCACCACGATGAATATGGAAATGACGAAAGCCGGATACACGAGGGCGTTCCGGGCTTTGGAGATGACTTCGTACTGTCGGTCGAGGTAGTCGGCCAGATAAGCGAAAGACTTTTCGAGTGATCCCGATTCCTCGCCGGCGCGCACTAAGTTGACGTAAAAGGTGGAGAACACCGTCGGGTGCGCGGCGAGCGCCCGAGAAATAGAATTGCCCGCTTGCAAATCCTCAACGATTTTATTCATGGTGATGCGTAGCTGTTCGTTTGGCACTTCGGCTGACAGCAGGCGAAAGATGCGGAGCGGTGATACCTGCGCCTGAAAGAGCGTGGAGATCTGCCGAGACAGAATGACCACGTCTTTGTGAGACACAGATTGGAAAAAGTTGAACTCGAAGTTTAAGAGGTCTTTCTTCTCTTTCACCTCGTCAATCGCGATGAGCGTGTACCCGCGCTTTTGCACCGCGCTAATGGCCGCGTCGACGGTCGGCGCCTCGACGGTACCTTCCCGCTTTATGTTTGAGCTATCGATGGCGCTGTAGGTGAAGAGCATAGACAAATATTAGATGAGCCGTTCGAGTCCCTTTGGATTGACTGCGTACGTAAACGCATTTTCAACCGTAATGTCTCCGTTTTGCACCAAACGCGCCAGTGAACGATTCATATCAATCATACCTTGTTCCAACCCAGTTTCAATCACCGAGGGGATCTCGTGGATGCGGTTTTCGCGGATGAGGTTGGCGACGGCGTTGTTATTGATGAGGAGTTCGTAGGCCGGCACCATGCCACCCGCAATATGCGGAATGAGGCGTTGCGAGAAGATGGCGATGAGTGAGCCCGCCAGCTGGACGCGTATCTGATCCTGCTGGGTGCCGGGGAACGAGTCGACGATACGGTTGATGGTCTGAGCGGCGTCGTTGGTGTGCAAAGTCGAGTAGACCAAGTGGCCGGTTTCGGCCGCAGTTACCGCCGCGCCGATGGTTTCGGGATTGCGCATTTCTCCCACCATGATGACATCGACATCCTGGCGGAAGGCGGCGTTGAGGGCAGTTTCAAAACTCTTGGTGTCAATGCCGACTTCCCGCTGGTCGATGAGAGATTTTTCTTCCTGATACACGTATTCGATCGGATCTTCAATGGTGACGATGTGTTCCGAGCGAGTTTTGTTGATGGTGTTGACCATGGCCGCGAGGGTGGTTGTCTTGCCTTGTCCGACCGGACCGACGCAGAGGAAAAATCCTTGAGCGCGCTGGGTGAAGCTTTCTAGAATCGGCGGCAGGTTGAGCTCTTTGAAGTCGCGGATGACGTTGGGAATAAGGCGAAGCGCCACGCCCATGCGGCCGCGTTGAAAAAAGGCGTTCCCGCGGAAACGGATAGCGGCTGTATTTTCAAACGAGAAGTCAATTTCAATGAAGTTGAGGTAGGTCTTGTACTGGTCTTCGCGCAAGAGCACTTTGGCAAACGCGTTCACGTCGCCTTCGGTCAGGACAGGCTTTTTGACGAGCGGAATAAGCGTTCCCGAGACTCGGATAAGCGGATGCGACCCGACCGAAAAGTGAAGGTCGGAGGCTTTTTCCTCCACCACGATGTCGATGAGGGCGTTTAATTCTCTTTTATAATCAACTGCCATACTATTTTTGTACTAGATGAACTACTTGAGTAACAACATCGCTCGGAACTGTTTCGGCTTTGATAATGTACCCTACCGCACCGGCTTTGGTCGCCTGTTCTATGTCGTCATCCTGGCCTTGGTTTGAGAGCACAATGTACTTTGTGCCGGCGACCGGAAATTTTTCTTTCAAGGCCGCAATGAGCTCGACACCCGACATACCCGGCATGATCATATCGAGCAACACCACATCGAATGACTGGTCATGCTCAAATTTACGCAAGGCCATCGCGGCACTATCAGCCGCGTCTACTTGGTGGCCGTTCTCGGTAAACTTTATCGCGTACATATCACGCAAAAAAGCATCATCATCAACCAGTAGGATTTTCATTACCTTTTATTATAGCGTCATGTTCCAAGATCTCGGTGAGGTTATCGACAGCCGGCACTTCGGCCGGAGTAAACGACGATTCCTCGGTCGCAATCTTACTGCTAAATACATTCATTTCTTCGTAGGAAATTTCATGATTGAGAGCTTTGATGATGGCGTCTTCCTGAATGGTCACAAAACCATTCTTGCGTGCCGACATAAAGAACTGTTCTTCTGACGCGTTTTGCAAAATAAGCTCCTGAATTTCTTCAGTCACCTCAAGCACCTCCGACACGGCCGTGCGCCCCTTCATACCGGTTGATGACTGCGGGCTCGGGAGCGGGTGAAGAATCGTACGGCTCTCGGGGATGCGATAATGCTGTTTCTTGGGAAGAGTTTTAAATGTTTCTTCAATCATAATGCGAGTGCTCGAGTTGATAGGTTCTTCCTGTCCCTTGCCTTCAAACAAACGTCGCGCCAAGCGTTGGGCAATCGCCAGCTTTAGGGTCGGCGCTATGAGGTACGGATCAACTCCCATATCAATGAGGCGCGGGATGACACCGATGGCGTTGTTGGTGTGAATAGTCGAGAGCACCAAGTGTCCGGTCAGCGCCGCTTGAATTGCTAGTTGGGCGGTCTCTTTGTCGCGGATTTCCCCCACCATGATGATGTCTGGGTCCTGGCGGAGCGCAGCGCGCAGTCCCTGCGCGAAGGTGTAGCCGATTTCCGGCTTGACCTGTGACTGGCTTACCCCTTCGATGTTGTATTCGATGGGATCCTCAAGCGAAAGCACATTTTGTGTCAGCCGGTCTAATTCGGCCAACATGCCGTAGAGCGTCGTTGACTTACCAGAACCAGTCGGGCCGGAGATTAAAATAATTCCGTACGGCTCCTGAATCACGCGTCTGATGATGTCGAGATGTTCCTTCGCAATACCGGTAGCTTCAAGGGTGACGACGCCCTTTTCGTTATCCAAAATACGCATGACCACCTTTTCTCCGTGATTGGTCGGCAAGACCGACACACGGAAGTCGATCTTTCTGTTATCAAAGGTCGCCGAAAAACGTCCGTCTTGCGGCCGGCGGCGTTCGTCAAGCCGCATGGAAGAGAGAATCTTCACCCGCGCTACCACCGCCATGTGGACGTTTTTCGGCAATTCGAGACTCTTCTGCAGTTCACCGTCAACGCGGAAACGTACTCCGACTTTCGTGCGGCTTGGTTCTATGTGAATGTCTGATGCGTTCCCTTCGACGGCGTACCGAATGATGGTCGCGACGATTTTTGTCACGGGCGCATCTTCTTCAATGTGTTCGACGTCTTCTTTATCTTTTTCTGATGACTCTTCCAGGCTGGCGGCGATCTCGGCGTCGAGCTCGCTCTCGAGCGTCTCAAGCGCGTGCCCGACATCACCCTCAAGGTTGGAATAAAAGGCGTGTATCTTGGTGATATCCTGATCCAGCATGTACATGAGCCGGAACGGAAGGTTGTTCTTGGTGCTGATGAAGTTGAGTGCTTCCCGCATCTGCATGTCATCGGGATTGTTGACGCCAACCACCAGCACGTCGTCTTCAACCTTAAGCGGCACCATGCGGTAGTGCATGGCGGCATCTTCGGGAATGTACGCGAGCACTTCCTGCTTGATGGTAAAAGGTTCGGGAGCGATAAACGCCGGCACCTGATAGTACTCAGCAAAAAACGTCCGTACATCGGCCGGACTCATGCCGAGTTCGATAAAAATAGATTCAAACGAACGGCCAGTTTCAGCCGCGAGACGCTCGGCTTGCCGGATGAAGTCCTCACTTACTCCACCACGTTCTTGTAGCACTTGCAGTGGATACATAACAAACTAACTGCCGGTTTCTGGTGCTGCAAACGGATCCGCTCGACCAGTTTTGATGTCTGATACTGGTTCAAAATAGGAGTGGAGAGTAGTAAATCGTGTATCTTTTAACAAATCAATATTGAATTCAACCTGTTCGAGTTCTTGTTTGCGTTCCAGAAAAAGTTGTGAATTCCTCTGCATGTTTTGGAGTACCTGATCGTCGCTCGCGAACGAGAGCGTTGTCGCCGACTGACGGTTGATGATGAACGTGGCGGCGACAACGACCGTGAGGAGACCAAGGATGATTATGATGTTGATGGCGTTTTTGCTCATAGTGGATTATCGATTAACTTGTACCGGCGCTTCTTCCGGCTCCAGATGCGAGTAGGTCACGATCGAAAGATCAGCACTCAAAAACCCTCCTTCAACCACCGCCACGTCAAGATTGTGGATTTCAAGCGGGTAGTCATTTTGTTCCAAGAGACGCATAAATTGTTTGATCTGTGAGTACGTGCCTTGGATGGTGACTAAAAATGTATGAGGAAAAGGGGCTTTCTCATCGACCGGCACGGACGTGTTGGAAACCGCGGCTTCAGACGAGACTGCCAGAAACAGCACACCCGCTTGCTCTGCGATGGTGTGGAGGTCACGTGGAACGGCAATAGTATCAACCTGATCTGGCATGTAGGTAGAGAGTTTGCGTTTATCGATCTCATCGAGCGTGTTGATGTTGCCGACAAGCGCGGCCAGCTGCTTGTTCACGTCTTCCACTTTTGCCCGTTCTTCTTGATAAAGGTTAATTTGGTTCTGTTTTTCGCCGATGTCGGTAAAGGCCGGCTTGATGTACGAAAGCACAATTCCAATTGAGACAATCAATATACCTATTTGATAGAAAAGTCCTTTGGGTATCATACGCCTGGTTGGTTAACTTGATCAGTTTCGACTTCGGACTCGACTGATTCTGGTGGTTCGATGACCGGCAGTGATGGTGGGACGACGACCGCGGTGCTGGCGCCCGGCACATACGGGATGGCGCCGAGCGGCACCTCAAGGAGAGCTCTAAATGTCACCCCCGGCTCGATGCTGGATGATTCGTCGCTTGACGCAATACTGGGATCGGCAATTTGGAGCTCTTCAACAAACACCTCGTCGATGGCATCGTTGCGCTCAAATACTCCGCGCTGGAAGAGCGATGAGTCAAAGTTGTTGGTTTCGATGCTGGCTTCAAGCACGTAATTTTCATCGGCGTTCCGCATAATAGACAAACTCGCGATGCGCACCGTGCCGACCACCGATGCTTCAAGGGCGTCAAAAATTGAGACGAACGACACCGTGTTGTTGACGCGACTGGTTGCCTGCTGTAAACGCAAGTCGAAGGCTTTCACCTTCTCGAGGTCCGCTTGGTTAAAATTTCGTGTCGTGTCGTTAAAAGCCGTCACCTCCGCCTCAAGCTGCTTTTGCACGTACTGGCCGTAGAGAAAGACGGCTGCCGTCGCGAGCAAGGTGGCAAACAATACGATATAGCTCAGAAGCGAAAACACGTAGACGCGTCCCTTGACGGTCGTACGCGGATGTTTGACCGCACCTCGCTTTGGAATAAAAGAACCACTGGAAGAAAGATCACTCATGCGATTATTATACGTCGTTTAGTGTCATCGTGATGCTCCTCGCTGTGGAAAGAAATTACTCAAACATGCGCATGGCCGCGCCAAGCGCCACAGTGAAAGAAGGGCCGATGTCGCGAATGGTGTCCTCCATAAAGGCCGGGTAGGCGACTTTTCCAAACGGATTGGCGCGCACCACGTCACGGTTGAGGGTATTTCGGAGCAGACTGTCGGTACCTGGGAACATCGCTCCGCCGCCAGAAAGGTAGACAAAGCCAAAGGTCACGCCGTTTTTTTCTTCGTACTCGCGGAGCACCTGACTAAACTCATGAAACCCACGCTCGTAGGTACTGTGGTGCGCTTTCTGGAGTTCGACAAAATCCGGTGCGCTCCTTTCGGCGGCGTGCTTCTTGAGTTCGGCGGCTTCAAAATCAATCTTCAGCACGTCTGCTATCTGGCGAGTGGCGATGGCGCCGCCCGCGCGCACGCGGTGCATGCGCATCAAAAGACCCTCGCGGGCAATGTACAATTTTGTCGACACTGCCCCAATGTCTATGACGACGATATCTTTTTCTTGGCTGTTGTAGAGGCCGCGAATCGCACTGAAACATTCAATCTCTGTTGGCGGTTCTTTGAGTCCCGCAAACTGCATTAAAATTTTGAAGCGTTCCAGAGCGACATTTTGGATGGCGGCGATAAGTACGTCACGGCGCGCCGCGGTTACCTTTTTTTGATCTTCACTGCTGACTTCCACTTCGGCCCAATCAAGCGCGACTTCGCTCAAGGACGCCGGAATGACCTTGCGCGCCTCCACCCGCACCATCGGCGCCAAATCCGCTTCCGGGTCGGCGTTGATGCTGACGTTGGTTACAAAACTAGAAGACAACGGCATGGCAAACACCGCGTTGCGCACCGTGACCGCCGATTCGCGTATGACATCAACAAGCGCTTCTTGCTCTTCCTTGGCGTCGAGTGCGACCGATTCCCCCAAATCTTTGGCGGCGTAAGGGCCGAGTTGCAACTCACCGTAAGTGGTGAGGGTAAGTACGCCTTTCCGCTCTTGGAGCTCGACCACCTTGATAGAAGAAGAGCCAATGTCGATACCAACAACACCAGTCGTGGCTTGTTCTGGTGCAAGGGTGGTAAAGATCTCTTTGAGGCTTTTCATAGAAACTCACCAACAGTTTACCACGACTTATTAGGTATACTGATAGCAGTGTTGAAAATAATTCATCAATGTCTCGATCTGATATTTCCACCACGAACAACCGAGCGAACACTGCGGGCAGTGCCGACTGATTATTGTAGAGAGGCGGTGTCGGTCTCTTCCTACAACGGAGTGAAGTACATTCTCAACTACCAAGACAGGGTGGTGCACGCGGCTATTATCGAAAATAAATACCATCGAAATGCGACCGCGTGCACCATGCTGGCGCGCGCGTTGGCGCGTTACCTTGGAACATTGTCAGAAGAAATCATTCTTGTCCCTATTTCACAGAGCCGCCCGCGGCGGCGCGAGCGCGGCTACAACCAAGTCTGCGATATCTTGACCGCCTTGCCCACTACGACATCGTACAAGATACAACCACTGCTATTGGTGCGGACAAAGTACACTGAATCACAGACGCATTTAACAAAACACGACCGCCGAAAAAATCTACAAGGTTCTTTTGCCTGCGGTGCCACGCCGTACGTCACCACTCTGAAAAATGTAACGATTGTGATCGTGGACGACGTGGTGACAACCGGCGCCACCATGGAAGCGGCGCGAGCTGCGCTCGCGCCGCACCTTCCTCCCTCGGTCACGCTCATCTGCTTGGCGCTCGCGCACTAATAAATCCCAAAAGAAAAGCCCCACCAGCAAGCTGGCGGGGCTAAAACAACGTCACCGAATCCCCAAGATCAGGAGACGTTGTTGAAGAAGAGATGGCTGCCGATTTGTGCCGAAGGCACTTTGCCCCAGGCCCACCGAGGATTCGCCTTGCGCGCATTGTAGTAATGAAGCGCACCTAAGGTGATATCGTCGTAGGCCTCTTGAAGCAAAAGTTCTTCTGCTAAAACCTGCATCTCTCGGAACAGTGTTTCATCTCCGTAGTCAATAGCGTCGGACAATCCGTCGCAGTACCACGAAAACTGGCAGCCACGCGCATTCTGCTGCGTAACCACTGCCGCCACTGTGTCAGGATAACGGTCGCTCTTCACCCGATTAAGGGTGACGAGCCCGACCGCCAACCAGCCGTCCCAATCTTCACCACGAGCTTCGTGGTACATGTTGAGGGCGAGCCAGTAGACTTCATTCTGACGTTCCCAAGTAGAGAGCTTGCGCATTCTGTCAACAAGCTCCTCGCGCTCCACAGGCGCCGAGTCGTCTTCTTCAGTGTAGTAGATAAAACGTACTCTTTCCTCGGCTTCTGTCGGCCGAGCTGGTGAACAACCCACCGCACCCCACATAAGAAACGGAACCAAAAAAAGCGCTCGCGCGATTTCTCTGTCCGACCTTCTCGTATGGGATGTGTTACGCATTAGTCATACTCCTTCTGTGTTTGGCTGTTTTTCTTGTTAACGAACACGTAGCAACAGGCTACTCCCTAATAATAGCATACTATAGACCAAATGTCAACTATTTGGATATAATGAGGGTCTTTACTTTAGGCTTACTTTTGGGCTTGCGGGGCAGGCGAATGTAGGCTTTTATCGGCCACAAAAGGAGCGAGCCGAGGACGGACATGATCACGACCATAATAATGAGTGTCTCAAACCCTTGCGTCGCCGCTACGTAGCCTCCGACGGCCGCAAAGGCGGCGCTCGTGAGGTCGGTCAAGGTGAAGTAGACGCCCCACTCGGTACCCTCTTTGTCGTGGTCGATGTGCCGAGTGAAGAGCGCCATAAAGGTCGGGAAGGTGAACGCAATGAAGAGGCCCATGACAAACTGCACGAGGTACAGTTGCGTCGGGGTGCTAATAAACAAATATGCCAAAGGTAGCAAGCTAGTTAGGACAGAACAAGAGAACAACAGCCAGAAGTCGTCTTTCTCACCGACGATTCTATCGATGTAGTGCGCAATCGGAATCTGCAGTAAACTTTTGGTAAAGAGGTAGATACCGGCGGCTAGTCCGGCCGTCGCTTCGTTGCCTCCGACGATGAAGTCTTCAATGAAGAGCGCGAAGACCGGGCCAAGGAGGCCAGCCGCACCAAGTACCACCGTGTCCGAAATGATAAGAAAGCGAACGACCGGACTAATGTCCTGCAAAAAGTAGTGCGAAAGTTTAGTGGAACGCTTCGGCATACGTTATAAGCATACCGCCAGCCTTAATAAGTTGCATTATGTATGAGTCGGATAAGGGCGCGAGAAGCGTTTTTTATTGTGCTGTTTTGTGGTATTCTGTCGAGCACTAAACGGAGACGTGGCTGAGCTGGTCGAAAGCGCCACACTGCTAACGTGGTAGGGTCTAAAAGCCCTCGGAGGTTCGAATCCTCTCGTCTCCGCCAAAATTCGGAATCAGAAGAAACAGACAAAGCGGGGTCGCGCCG
>JBBTRC010000008.1:142321-186765 GCA_038065355.1 Patescibacteria group bacterium | reverse complement strand
AGCCGGATTCTCACCAACATCCAAAGTGCCAACAGCGCTGCGGAAAAATTGGTGGGGAAAATCTCCGGCGCAGTCGGCGTGTACAACGCTCAGGTCGGTCTGGGTATCGCAGCTCGTTGCGGTGACAAAACCTTCGAGGAGCGTGTGCTCGAAAAGCTTGGGCTCAAAGCCGCGCCGATTAGTACGCAGATTCTGCCGCCCGAACCACTTGCCGACTATCTATTCTCATACATCAAACTTTCCGCCGCTCTTGGTCAGTTTGGTCGTGACGGTCGGCATTTGATGCGAACGGAGATCGGCGAACTCGGTGAACCCTTTGAAAAAGGACAGGTCGGATCGTCAACCATGGCCCACAAGAGGAACCCGATTAATTTCGAGAACCTTGAAGGGACGTGGATCAAGAGTCAAGTCGAATTCGGCAAGGTCCTTGCGACGATGGTGAGCGAGCATCAGCGTGATCTGGTCGGCAGTTCAATCGCCCGGGATTTCCCGACGATTGTGGTCAACCTGGTCAGCCAGCTCAACACATTGTTGCGTGAAGTGGGCGGGAAGCCGTTCATCTCACGTATCTCAGTCGACGAAGCGTCGCTTAAGCGCAACTTCGAAGCTCAAGGTGACGTGATTCTTGCCGAGCCGATCTATATCGCTTTGCAGATGGCTGGCTATGACGGCGACGCTCATGAGCTCGTCAATCATATGGCCATGCCGTATTCGAAGAAGCAGAACGTCTCGCTTCTTGATGCGACAAAATGGGCGCTCGAGCAGGAATCAGCAGATCAAGCGTGGGAGAAAATCCCACCAGAAACGCTTCACATGCTCGAAAAGCCCGCGGCATACACTGGCGCCGCCGCTTTGAAAGCTCGCGAAATCGCCAAAGCGGCAGAAATGTATCTCACGATGTCGTGACCATAACGAGATTCATCAGACCTGTTCGGGAAACCGGACAGGTCTTTTTTCTTGTCTTTTTAGGTTTTTTGAGTAGTATACGCTTCAGAAAGAGGGAGAAAGTCTCCCAAAGCTGACAGACCTTTGTCTGTTAAAACTGATCATTGAAAGGAACTGTCATGCCGAATGCACTATTGTCCGTCTATCACAAGGACGGCATTGTAGAATTTGCCGAAGCGCTCGTGGAGCTTGGCTTCACGATCTACGCTTCGGGCGGGACATTCAAACACCTCACGGGGAATGGCATCACAGCCCTTCCGGTTTCAGACTTGGTCGGCGGGGAAGCAATTCTTGGCCACCGCGTCGTTACTCTGTCGCGCGAAGTTCATGCCGGACTTCTTGCAAAAAACACCGAGGCAGATATGGCGGAACTGGCGAATCTCGCCATTCCGCGTCTCGATCTCGTGTGCGTCGATCTATATCCGCTTGAAGCGGAGATCGCCAACATCGCCAGCACTCGCGAATCGGTCATCGAGCAGACCGACATCGGTGGCCCGACCATGATTCGCTCCGGCGTAAAAGGCGGACGAATCGTGATCTGTGATCCGACCGACCGCCAGCCCGTTATTGATTGGCTCAAAGCCGGCGAACCGGCGAACGGTTTCGTGGAGGAGCTCGCAGCCAAAGCCGAGTTTACGATTGCAAAATACTGCATGATGTCGGCCGAGTACCTGAGTGGCGGCAGGTACACCGGATTCTCCGGTGAACGCATCGCCACTTGCAAGTACGGCGAGAATGCCTGGCAGGCGCCAGCGCATCTCTATTCGACTGGCACTGCCGATCCGCTCGCGATCGACAAGTTTGTTGTGGTCGAAGGTACCCCTCCAAGCTACAACAATCAGTGTGACATTGATCGTCTGCTCCAGACGGCAACTCACATCGCCGAAGGGTGTGCGGTCAACAAAGGTGTCGACACTGCGATCGCGGTTGGAGCGAAGCACGGCAATCCATGCGGAGCTGCAGTCGGACTTGATCGCGTGGAAGTAGCGAAGAAGATGATGGCAGGCGATCCGCTCGCCATCTTCGGCGGACTCGTCATGGTGAACTTCAAAGTGGATGAAGCTTTATGCGAAGCGTTCACTGGAAAAATGCTGGACGGCATCATTGCTCCAGCTTTTACGGAAGACGCCATCGCTTTGCTTCGTCGCAAGGGCGACAGGTGCCGGTTTGTCGTCAATCCTGCGCTAAGCAAGCTCGCCGGCAATCTAGACCGGACTCCGCGTTTCCGCCACATTCGAGGCGGATTCCTGGTGCAGCCGAACTACACGTTCGTTCCCGATTTTGGTCAGGAAGGAATCGCGAAGCACGGACAGGCGACTGCGGTGCAGGAGCGCGACATGATACTCGCCTGGGCCATCGGCTCGACCTCGAACAGCAACACGATCACGCTTGTTAACAAAGGGCAACTTATCGGCAACGGTGTCGGTCAGCAGGATCGGGTGGGTGCGGCGAATCTCGCCATTACTCGTGCTCGACGTTCGGGCCACGATGTCGCCGGAGCTGCGGCATATAGCGATTCGTTCTTTCCGTTTCCTGACGGACCAGAGACGCTCATCGAAGCTGGCATCACTGCTATCTTCACTTCAAGCGGTTCGGTCAAGGATCAGGCGACAATCGATCTGTGTGCAAGACGCGGCGTCGCATTGTACATGGTTCCAGATCAGACCGGCCGAAGTTTCTTCGGGCACTGAGACGTTCTGTTTCTGTAAAACTCAATACTCCGCGGGGTGACCCCTCACGGAGTATTTTTTTAAAAACCTAATCTAGGAGTAAATGTTCGGTCGTTCATAAGAAAAAACCGCCGCGATCCCCAGGGAATCACGGCGGCATCTGTCAAAATGCGGCCGAGCAAAAATCAGGGTTTGTTTAGAAAGCGGTAAGCCATGAGGGAGGCCCAAAAAAGGAAGTTGGCAGCCCAAAGATAAATAAGGTGGCGACAGTTTTAAAAAGCGCTTCAGGAACCACCTCTTCTCCTAGCCAGATAACCACAATGGCCAAAGAGGCACAGAGTATCATAGCCGCCCGAAAGAGCTGTAAGGTGACTTTTTCCATACTATCTATAACCCGCGTTTGGTTAAAAAAGTCACATTTATTAAGGTCACATAGTAACTTTCTTCATCAACTAGTCAGCAGATTTTGTTATACTGGCGGAGTCGAGAGCTGTGGTTTTACTGTTAAATAAAAAATTTATGTCAAAAAATCCTGTCGTACATTTTGAGATGCCCTACGAAGACGCAAAACGCATCAACAAGTTTTACACTCAGGCATTTGGCTGGAGTATGCAGCAATTTGGACCGGAAATGGGTGATTACATTATTGCGCAAACTGCTGAAACAGACGAAAACAACATGGTAAAGACTCCAGGCACCATTAATGGAGGGCTGTTTCCAAAGAAGCAAGATGGGCCTTTGGTGCCGTCGGTTGTGATCTCGGTGGCTAACATTAAAAAAGCTATGTTAGATGTTACCAACGCCGGCGGAACAGTGCTTGGTGAACCAGTCGAGATTCCCGGAATTGGACAGTACGTGTCATTCAAAGACACAGAAAATAATCGTGTGAGTCTTCTTCAACCAACAAAGGTACAATAAAAGCATGAATAAGACTAAAGCCAGCACCAAAGGAAAATTGACCATCGGGCAACAAGAAAAACTACTCGGAATGTTGAAAGCTCGTTTTCTGAAACACGCAAATCGCCATAAAGGCGTAGAGTGGACGAAAGTAGAGGCGAAGCTCTTGGCTCATCCGAAAAAGCTGTGGTCACTCAATGAAATGGAAAAAACCGGCGGCGAGCCGGATGTGGTTGGTCGCGATGTAAAGACAGGCGAATATATTTTTTATGATTGTGCGACCGAAAGTCCGAAAGGCCGCCGCAGTCTTTGTTACGACCGCGCAGCGCTCCGGTCGAGGAAGGAAAATAAACCAAAAAATAACGCGCTTGACGTGGCGGCGGCCATGGGCGTCGAAGTCTTATCGGAGGAACAGTATCGCCAGCTTCAGAAACTGGGGAACTTTGATATGAAAACATCAAGCTGGTTGAACACACCGGCCGACATCAGGAAACTCGGCGGCGCTATTTTTGCCGACTTCCGTTACGACACTGTCTTTGTGTATCACAATGGTGCCGAATCCTATTACGCCGCAAGAGGGTTCCGCGGTTCACTTCGGGTCTAGACTGTACGCGCACTGATATTTGGATTTGAAAACGAGTCGCTTGAACGCGCTACTTGGGACGCGACTATGTTTTATGCAACAGTACGTACGCACCTGGTAGCTTTATCGTGAATTCGGTGTAGTATCCTTCTTCGCTTTTTACGTTGATTGTGCCGTGGTGTTTTTGAATTATAGTTTCGGCGATTGAGAGTCCCAGACCCGATCCTTCAATGTCGGAGTGAACGTTGTCGCGAATACGGTAAAAACGCTTAAAAATATGCGGCTGGTGCAGAGGGGCGATTCCCAATCCGGTATCATGCACAGTGACTACGGCAGTGTCGTTCTCATACGCCAGACCGATGGATACTTTTTGGTGACGGTGAGGATCGCGATATTTGCTCGCGTTATGGAGGAGTATGTGCATGACTTCGGCGAGTCTTTTTTTGTCCCCCATCACGTAGACGTGCGGAAGAATAGTATGGGAAAAGCTCACGTCAGGCCGGTGGAGGCTGATCTCGCTGTACTCAACCACTTCAGAAAGCAGGGCGCTGAAATCAAATAGCGAATACTGCCAAGGATTATCATCGGCTTCGAGCTGGGAGAGTAGTAAGAGCTTGTTAATGAATTCTGCCAGTCGGTCTACCGACTTTTTAAACGTGAACATAGAGGTCGTTGTTGCCTCAAGTTTTAAAACTTCAAACTCGCTCATGATAATTGTAAGCGGTATTTTTAAACCGTGAGATAGCTCGTCAAGCATTTGTTTTTGGTAGCGCTGTAGAGCCTCTAGTTCGCTGGTACGGTCGGCTACTTTTGCTTCGAGCTTTTCACTGTACTCACGCACCGCCTCGTAGAGTTGCGCGCGTTCAATCGCAATCGCTACTTGGTTGGTCAAAGTCGAGAGCATTTGTTCGTCGCGGCGCGTGTACGCATCACCAGACTGCTTGGCGCCGAGTAAGAGCTCTCCGATTTTCCCGTTGCTGGTCGATAACACAAAAGAAAGCACGCCTTCGGTAGTCGATGGACTTTGATTGTTGTTGGTGTTTATCATAATATCCGCACCAAATAGGCGGGCCAGCTTGTCTGTAGTTGTGTCAATAATAGTTTGCACACTAAGCGTCTCGTGGAGCACTTGGCTTAGTTCATAGAGCGTCACCGAATAGTCAAACTGCCCCTTAAAAAACAACGGGTGAGTGAGTCGGCGAAGGTGGTAGTCAATTGAGGGTACCGTGAAAATACCAATGAGGGTGGTGATCGTCCCCGCGGTAAAGGCGGTCATTTGCAACGTCGGTTGCGCGATGTGGCCTATCAACGCCACGAGGCCAAGGTATAAGGTCACTACCGATCCAAGCAAGAAGAGGTAAATCAAGCCGCGTTGAATAAGTGACTGTATCTCAAGAAATTTATAGCGAAATATATTGTGGATGATAAACGCCACCAAAATGAGTGAAAATATTGGGCCGATCGCATTAAAAAAATGTACGTGAAACACCACGGGGAGTATGGAATTTGTCAACAGATTGGTAATGAGAAAAGCAACGAATCCGTAGAATAGATATTTGGTCTGATTCCTCAACTGTTCAGTGGGAAGTGTATGTCTCTTGTAAGCCAGTACTATAATCGCGAGCATAATGTAAACGAACACAAAGAGTGCATACACTCCAGAAAACCAGCCGGGAGACAGAATGGTGTATCCACCTCTCGTGACTTCAATGCTAGAGAACACGGCGTTCGGGATAAAGCTTGCGATGACAAACATTGATCCAAACCCAAAAGCAAAACTCATGAGATATTGAAGTTTCTTTGGTAGCTGTGACCCCGGGTAAAGAACGACAAAGTGAAGTTGTGCCATGAGCGCGGTCGCGGCAAAGGCGAATATGAGTCGTTCGACGCGTTCGCTTTCCAGCCAGAGATTTATAAAAATAAAAACTACCCAACCCAAAATGCCCAACATTTGAGTAATCAAAACTTTATTCATGAGCGGCCGAATGTTTTGAGAGACAACAAAGATAATCAGAAGCACGTTCGCAATAATGGTGCCACCGAGAATGAGTCGTGTAATGACTAGTGTATCCACGTTACCCTATTTTAAAGTAATCGGGCACATTGTCTAAGGACAAAAGCGCCACCGTACAAACGGTGGCGCTTCCTAAGACTACAACGAAATATTAGCTGGCTAGAGCGGACTGCTCTCCGGCCAGCGCCAGCAGTGCAGGATCGAAGACAAATCCTAGCCGCCTGAGTTCGTGACACATGCGGTAACACCCGCGGACTGCCTGTTTCAAATCAAAACCAAAGCACTCGCGCGGCACCTCAAAGTAGGAATGCCACTGTGCTAAGTACGATGAGTCTCGGCTCGAAAGGTCTGGCGTACCAAATTGCACGAGATCGATACAGAGCTGTTTGGCTATTACCCGCACCGAGCGATCGGCAGTGAAGAGTGAAAACCGGCTGCCCTTCTCGTAGAGGTGGAGCAGTAGTGCCGCTGACATGGCCACTGAAATCCGCACGCTATTGGTCGAGGTCCCGGGCGGTACGTTCACCACCCTGGTCCCGATCTCACATAACTTTTCGCGCGGAAACGTACTAATCGGACTGCCCACGAACGCCGAGAGATCTTGCTCGGATACGTACCACTCGGTGGTAAGTCGAGTGTGGTGTGACCCGAAGCAGGCTCCGAAGCAGCCGACCACTTTTTCATTCGGAATCATCGCGTATATGAAGATGTCTGGAAATATCTCCAAGTCAACACCGTACCGGCTTTTGTATCCGGCGGCGGCAAATTCACAGACTTGTTGATGCGTAGAGTCACCAACAGCACATTTGTGGAACGACAAGAGACTTTGCATTTTTCTTACTCCCGAGTTGCAACCAAAAGGAAGTTTTGGTCTGCGTAGGTCATGTCCATGTGTACCACTCGTAGACCAGCGTGACCAACGAGCGTAGATAGTTCGGCTTCACTGTAAAAGTGAAATGCGTGCGTGTGGGCAATCCGACGATTGTGCTCGGCAATGTGTCCCATGTCGGCCGCGAGGGGAGAGTCCCCGAGCGCTTCTTTGATGAGCATACGTTCACGCATCGGGGAGCGGTGCGGATCGCGCCAAAAGTCGTTGTCACGCCTATCCTGACAGTGGGCTTTGAGTATCAAGCCGTTGTCGTAGCCAATTTTTGGAGTGACAATGATCACTGTACCAGAAGGTGCAGTAATCTGACGTACGCGGCTTAAGAATGAAAGCGGGTTATGTATTGTATACAACACATTGGTCGAAATGACGCAGTCATAAGGACCTCCCCAGTCACTCTGTCGCTCTAAGTTTTTTCTAAGCAAAGTCGCTCCTTCTCCTAGTTTCTTTTGCGCGAGCGAGAGCATTTGCGGAGAATCGTCGACGCCGGTCAACTGCGCCCCGCTCCTCTTGGCAAGTTGCGAGAGCAACGTACCAGTGCCACAGCCGAGATCAAGTATCGACTCGGCAGTTGGCGGCACGAGACTTATCACGTTCGCAATCATTTCCTCGTACGGACGAAGTAGTGTTAATGCGTCGTAACATTGCGCGTAGGTGTTCCACTCTGCACGAGTGAATGAATATGTGCGATTCATGTATTTTACTTAGTTGTGAAGAACTAACTGTCATCAGTATGGCTTTCACGACTTCGTAAAAAAATGTGGAGTACTTAAATTTATTTTCAATATTTCCTAAAGGCACCTCGCATGCCTCGCGTCACTCGAATTTATAACCGTAGCCAGGAATTGTCTTGATGGTATGTCTCGTTTTGTTGTCACCGATCTTTTTTCGGAGACTCAAGATATGTGACTCAATGGTATTTGAAAAAGGATCAGCGTTCATGTCCCACACGTGTTCCATAATCATGCCGCGCGAGAGTACACTACCTTGGTTTCGCATTAAATATTCTAAAAGCATAAATTCCTTTCGGGTGAGAGAAATTTCAACATCGTCACGACACACTTTGTGACGCCGTGCGTCGAGGGTAATATCGTGGGCACTCAGTACGTCGTCATCAATATGGGTGTGCCTGCGCAAGAGGGCGCGCACCCTTGCGGTAAGCTCGTTGAGAGAAAAAGGCTTAGTGAGATAGTCATCAGCGCCGGCGTTCAGTGCGCTCACCTTGATATCGATATCAGAATTAACTGATAAAACCAAAATCGGCATAGTTTTACCGCCTGCCCGAATATCACTGCATATTTCAAGACCAGTACGGCCAGGGAGCATATTATCGAGAATGACAAAATCGTAGTCGTTCGTGAGCGCCAAGCGAAGACCATCCGATCCGTCTGCCACCGCGTCGACAGCGAAACACTCGGCTTCGAAACTACGCTTCAAAAAGTTTCGAATCCGACTCTCGTCTTCCACAATCAATAATCTCATATCACATTTTATCTTTCCTTGAACTTAATTTTATCATTCCAACAGTCACTATTTGTCACTATTATGCGTACAGGTATCGTACATCACGATCAGTAGTGTATGCACAGAATCAACAGAGAAAATAGCACACGTAGCGACTACACATTTTTTCTTTTGTTAGTGCTCATCGGTTTGACGCTAGTTGTCTTATTGACATTGCGCTTTTCATGGGCCGATAAGACCAGCTCGGCTCGCGTGTACATCGACCCGCCACGGGTGACAGTGAACGAAGGGCTGTTCACACTCTCCGTCATGGTGGAGTCGCACATACCCGTCAACACATTTGCGGGTGAACTACATTTTGACCCGTCAATTGTGACCGTTGATGTCATTAACTACGGCTCGTCGATTGCCAACTTATGGGTCAATGCTCCGACTTATGAAAATACCACCGGCACGATTTACTTCGTCGGAGGCACGACAGAGGCTGGCGGTTTTGTTGGTAGCGGTACGCTTTTTACAGTTACCTTCAGGGCGCACCGAGCTGCGGTCACCACTGTAGGTTTCACTAAGGCAGAAATGTTGCAAAGCGATGGGTACGGCACTCCGGCGGAATTGGCGAGGTTGACCGATGCAATTGTCACTATCTCCCCCAAGCCAGCCATACTAAATCAGCCGCCCTTGCACTCTAGTCAAGAGGAAGACGCAGGTGTGACAGATGAAGCGCCGGTAACTTCTGACTTTGATCTTAATCACGACAATGAGATTTCTTTTTCTGACATCGGCGTGTTTTTAGAATTTCTCCGTACCCGTAATCTTCTGGCAGACTTCGACAAAGACGGGACGGTGACCGAAAGAGATATGGATATACTGCTTGAACACATATAAGTCACTTCACGCGTTTATTTCAGCCGTAGTTTTAGCTTATGGCTGACAGGAGTATACTTTGGATGTATGACAGAAAACTTTGAATCTATCGAGGGCAAAAAAGAACGTATTCCGAGTGAAGAAGAGGTTTTTAATAAGTTTAAGGAAATATTGGGCGATCGTGAATTTACTGAGATGCAAAAAATAGAAGACGAGGGGGTTTACATATGGGATATCAAAACACTCGATGAAACGGGCGATGAGATGGACATTTCGTATCAAAGAGGTCGGACGTTCCAGAGTGGTGTGGTGACACATTCTCGAATAACACAAACTTTGTATACGCCCGACGGTGTGCCCTGTGGAGCTGGCGCTCAATACGATTACGTTGATGGGCAGTGGGAGGAGAGGCTCTAAGTAAATTGCGTAAATTTTGATTATGGCCTTGTGGGAGGCCATGAAGTCCTTCATGAACTCTTCATCTATAAGGTGTATAGTACTCTATGTTTTATGTGGTTTAACTGACTGCTATGAGAGTATTTATTGCAGAAGACCAAGAAAAACTGGCTAAAAGTATCAAACGCGGTTTGGAGCATTATGGCATGTCTGTCGACTATCTTTGCGATGGCGATGAAGCCGCCAAACATCTCATTCTGCATCACGCTTCCTACGACGCCATCATACTTGATTTAATGCTTCCAAATCGGAGCGGCTTTGACATCTGCCGCGCGTTGCGGGAGAGAGGTATCAAAACTCCGATTCTGGTCTTGACCGCCAAGAGCGCCACCGCGGATAAAATTGTTCTTTTGAATGCTGGCGCTGACGATTATCTGGTGAAGCCATTTTCATTTGATGAATTAAAGGCTCGCCTTGAAGCCTTGATGCGTCGGCCGGCTGATGCACTGCCTCCTGAGTTGGTGGTCGGCGTGATGCGGCTCGATGTGGGAGGGCACCGGTTCTTTTGTGAAGAAAAAGAAGTAAAACTCACCGCCAAGGAATTTGCCTTGATTGAGTTCTTTATGCGTCATCCCTCGCAAATATTAGATCGGGAGCGCATACTGGATCATGTGTGGGATTTTAACTTTAACTCATTTAGTAACGTAGTTGATGTTCATGTCAAAAACCTTAGAAAAAAACTCGGACAAACAGACAAAAGGGTATTTATTGAGACCGTGGAAGGAGTTGGTTATCGACTTGTATCATAAGTATAAGACGGACATCTTTTTTTCGACCCGGGTGAAGATAATTTTCTTTCATACCCTGTGGGTAATCGTGATCGTAATCGTGATGGCGGTCCTCCTAGAGTACGTTGGGCGGCAGGTGGAGGCTAGTCTCATAAAGACCGTCTACGACGCTCTTGCGACCGGCGACAACTCGCTGGCGGCGGTAAAAGAGACAGACGAAAAAATCACCTATGCACAAACGGTGGTCTATAGTGTCATAGTCCTCATCTCGCTGTTTGGTGGGCTTGTAATTACTCGCTTGGCGCTCAAGCCGGTCAAAAACTCACTGATTGTGCAACGCCGTTTTATTGCCAGTGTCGCCCACGAACTCCGTACGCCCTTAGCGGTTCTCAAAACTCAAAATGAAGTAGCCAAGCTCGACGTTGACCCTTTTGCGCCAGTCGCTGAAACTCTGGAGCAGAACGTCGAGGAAATCGACCACATTACAGAAATACTAAATAGTCTATTACTTTTCAATCGCGTGGACACGCTCGAGAGTATCACCTTTGAAGCGGTCGATTTGACTTCGGTCATAGAAATCATGATCAGCCGGCTTAAAAAATTTGCCGAAAAGAAAGGGGTGAGAATCACATTCGAACAATCAGTCATTCCTCACGTGTACGGCAACAAGACTGGCTTGGAACAGCTGTTTTTTAACATTATTAAAAATGGCATTAACTACACAAAATCGGGCGGCGAGGTAGTTGTCAAGTGCACCACTATCACCGAACACGATGTCACCATGAGGGTGAGCGATAATGGCATAGGCATTCCTAAAGACGAATTGTCGCATGTATTTGAACCTTTCTATCGGGCGAGCGGCGCGGAAGGCAGTACCCGCGGCACTGGGCTCGGACTGGCGCTGGTGTTTGAAATTATAAAATTGCATCAAGGCAAGATATACGTGGAGAGCACCCCTCAAGTCGGTACGCAGTTTAACATTTCAATTCCCCGTAAATCCAGAGTGTTAGGAGTTGGTAGCCACTCGCACAAAGAAGGTATTGGCTATGATTTTTCAGAGATAAAAGCGTCCAACTAGTCAATGAGAGCGTCACCTTCTGGTGACGAGGCAACACCACTTGTCGAGCTGTCAAATACATGCCAGACTGTGTGTGGACGGTCTTCACAACCAAAGAGGAGTAGAAAATGGCTTCAGACGAAAAAGGTCTCTTCAGCTTCACCGTTGTAGGGCCACTCAGAGAGGGAAACTTGCAAAAAAACCTTATCAGAATCGTGGGTCGTGCCGTGCAGGTTGCACACACGCAACAATCGTTTAAACACTTTCTGGTGTATCTACAAATTCGATCAGAACAGCCTCCCTTGTTTCACTTTTCACAAGAGTTGTCGGTGGCACTCGATGAACAGGAGAGCGACGGTTTAAAAGACGAAGTACTCACGGGCAGGGTGGCGGTCGTTACCGAGGAGGAAATAAGAAAGATAACTAAAAAGAAAGCAGACGGCGAAGCGAACGCACGTGTCACTCCGGGGCACAAGAGTTATCAACCTTCATCGATTCTATCGACTGATAGCTGTGTGGTCGCTATTGGCAGTCAAAGTTTCTGCGGAGCCATCGCCAGATTCCACCTGGAAGATATAGCTAAGCACCACGGGAGACTGATTGACACGCTGGACAAACTGCTTGATCTCAAACCTTTGTCTGGTAGTGCAAAATTTGCTCCCTACGACACACTCGTTATTTCGATCGAGCCAGACAAAAAAAACTATTTGTTCTACAACATGAACTGGCTGGCAGAAAAAATCCTGCCACCGAAGCGGACGGAATTCTCCTCAGTGAAAGAGGTACTCGCCCACCACAACAAATCGGGCAACCCCTGAAGAGTAGTGTGCGAGGCACTACTCTTCTTTTTTAAACTCAGAATCTTCATGATTTTTTTAACAAGTTTCTCGTATAATCGCTCAACAATATGGTAAAACTTGCAACACCACGACCGCCATCACCCATACACTCCTTACTCACCACAATGGAAGAACGCTACCAAACTCTTCTCAACTCTCAACTGGTCGGAGTTGCTCTTTCGGACGGAAACGAAAAAATCTACCGTATCAACGACAAGTTTCTCGATATCATTGGTTACAGCCGGGCTGACTTTGATCAGGAAAAAATCACCTGGTCAGCTATTACGCCCCTAAAGTATGACAAGCTCGACCAGGAGAAACTGGCCGAGCTTACGTCTGATGCCTACGTTGACATGTTCGAAAAGGAATATATTCATAAGGACGGTCACTCCATACCGGTCGTGGTCGGGGCGGAGCTTCTTAGCACTCGACCGTCTCTCAACATAAGTTTTGCATTTGATCTCACAAAGCAGAAGCAGTTGGAAAAAGAAAAAGACGACGTGATATCTCTGATTGGCCATGAGCTCAAAACTCCTTTTAGCATACTGCAGGTTCAGGCTGAGCTGTTATATAGGGAAGTAGAGAGCGGCATCACGCAAAAAAAATTACTGAAGAAATTGAAAGAATTTGACCAGTCCATCCATCAAATCGACGAGATTGTGAGTCATATTTTGACTCACAATAAACTTCGCATAAAAAAAGAAAGACGCAAAAGGACGAATGAGTTTGACGTGTCATTCACGCTGCGGAAAGTTGTGCAAGAAATTCGACTTCTGACTGATCGAAAGGTTTTCATAGAAAAGGCTGACAAAAATTGCTATATGGAAGGAGACGAGACCGAAATTCGCGAACTCTTGATGAATCTTATTTCAAACGCACTGCGTTATTCTCCAGACTATACTCACGTGAAAACGTCGATCACACGCACTGATGATGTAATTCGGATTTCGATTCAAGACTGGGGAAGGGGCATACGACACGCCGACCAGAAAAAGATTTTTCAAAAATCATACCAGGTCAGACACCCAAACGGCGAAATTGAAAAATCATCGCGCGGACTGGGGCTTTACCTTTGTAAGCAAATTGTGAAAGCCCACAACGGCAAGATCGAGGTGCATAGCCGATTGGGACAGGGCTCGACTTTTACCTGCGTCTTCAAATCAGCTCACTAAAAGGCTCTGTGAAAAAGCACCGGTTTGATTTCACTAAAAATTAATTCATACGGTCATAGTATGTCTGTGAGGACTTTCTTGAGCTCTTCTGGAGTTTTGTTGAGAGAGCGGTCTTCTTAGCAAATATAATCATACGCGTATGGATCCTTTCTTTAATATGTTTGATGAGCCTGTTGTTCTGCCGCCGCGAAAAAAGGCCGGATTCTCCACCGCAATCACCATTGCTCTCATTGCACTCGTGATTATAGTGGCGGGGTGGTGGCTCGTTGATACCTATGACAAAGACAGAACCAATAATATAGACGCCGGTGATGTTGACCCCTACACGGTAGTGCCGGAGGGCATTGAAGACGAGATTGATAATAATGGACAAAGTGACACCATCTCCGTGGAAGAGGCAATTGCAGCGGCACGCTTAGAAGCACGGAATGATCTTATCGCCGCAGAGGCGCGCTTGCAGTCAAGCCAAAATTATCAAGAGGTACTTTTGACGGTAGAGGGGCTAGAGGCAGATCTTGAGCGGGCTTACGGAAAGGCAACCGGCACCGCTCGGGCAGATTTTGACGCACTCCAATTGGAACTCGATGAGCTAGAAAATGACCTGCGTGCAAGTAGTGCCGGCAGTCTCACTAAGCTCGCCGCGCTCATCGCCCGCCTAGGGGAAGAGGTGCGTGTTGACGAGGGTGAAGGCGAATATAAGTAATTTTGCGACGGCTTTTACTCTGTGTTTCATGCGATGCCAGACTCTATGTTGCGACAGAGGAGGAGAGTCAACAGTTATTAAGGAACAATTGTATGTACGTATGCCAAATAACACCGACACCACTAAAAACAAAAAAAATAATAATGTTGGCCAGCGCGGTCGCCAAGGCTTTGCCAGTATGGACGACAAAAAACAAAGGCAAATAGCTTCCAAAGGCGGTAAAAATCAGGGAAAAAAGAATAATCCTGGCAACTTTGCCAATGATCCAGAACGAGCACGAGAGGCAGGGCGAAAGGGGGGACGTTCAAAATAGGTTAATGAGTGGATGTCACTCCATAAGATATGTACGGATTGCACGTATAGCGCACGCATTCATCGAGTATTCATTGCGTCGGCTATACGATGCGGGGAGCAGGACGAGCGTTCTGTGACCGAATTTTGAGAGGAGGAGAGGAAATTTATTAAGAGGTTTACCAATATATAAAATTCAATGTTATGAGAACGAAAATAAGCACTTTAGCACCAGTATCTGTGGCGTTTCTCACGGCTCTGGCAATGCTATTGTCACTGACGCCGCTGGCGTTTGCGGATTCCATTACTGTCGTTGGCGACAACACGGCCTCTGTGACAAATGTAGTAGCGGTGTCGAGTAACACCGGCGGCAACACCTCTACTGGCGATAGCGCTGGCGACGGCGGAGACGGCGGGGATAGCGTCCAATCCGATGATGATTCGGAAGGTTCTGGAGCGGGTGGCGACGGCGGCGATGGTGGTGATGGCGGGGACGGCGGCAGTATCACAACCGGCGAAGCGATCTCGACCGCCATTCTGACCACTGAGGTAAATACCACCGATGTTGAGATTGAGGACAGTCATTCGGATGAGAATCAGTACAACGAATTCATACGCGAGCGCGTGCGATCGGGAGTAGAGTTTGATCAGTCTTCTAGCGATAGCGCAACCCGTGATGAATCCTCTTCAGATTCATTCAATGAGGAGAGCAATAGCGTAGATGACTTCTCTAACAGTGAGTCAAGTGAGAGTGATAGCCACGATTCAGACGTTGACGGCACTGACGAAGACACGTCAGTCTCTGACGAGACTTCAAGCACAAACTCTAGTAGTTCTGGGCACGAAGAAAGTTCGGAGAGTGAGTCATCAAATTCTGAAAACTCATTGAGTACGACTGAATCTCATTCATCATCTACTTCACTCGATGCGTGGGACAACTATGACTTTGAGTACAGTCGTGAGTATGTACCTACCAACAACGACATCGCGGTTGTAAGTAGCAACGATGCGGTAGTTGGTTCACTGGTAGCTGTCTCTTCCGATACTGGCAACAACCTTTCTGATGGTGACAGCGGCGGGCAAGGTGACGACGGGGGAAATAGCAGCTCTGACAGCGACGGCACCTCAGTCGGTGGTGACGGCGGCACGGGCGGCAACGGAGGTGCGGGCGGCGACATCTCAACCGGTCGTTCTGACTCACTTGTTGACATCGTGACTGTCACAGGACGTACCACCACCAGGATCGTCCGTAATTAACAAGCTCAAACTAAAAACAGGCCCTCCTGTTTTTAGTTGAGCTCCAGATGCCTCTCTCTGGGGTTCTACTAAGAACAGGACGTGGCCAATTTATTGGCTACTAAACACACATTCATGACTCGCCTATCGTACAATCAGCAGAAACGCTTTGTCGCAGGCATGTTGGTCGTGGCCATGGTCTCTTCTTTTTTTCCTCTCCTTGCCACGCATGCGGAAGAAACAGCCAGCAACACAGCTCCCACAGAAAGTGAAACTGATCCGGTGGAGATCGTACAAGAAGACGTCGAGGCCGACGCAGAAGAGCCGAGTGATATGGCCGCTGTCGAATCTGACACAGAAGTTGCTACCACGGCCGAAACTGAACTTGAACCCCCATCTGAATCTCAAGAATTGCTGGTAAGTACCTCGAGCGCCAGCACCACCGAGGAAGACACAACCATTGCGACCACTGCAACTACTACAGAAGAAACTATCGCCACTTCGAGCGGTTCCGCAGTTGCAGCAGAAACTAGTACCACATCATCGGGAGAATTTATGTTGAGCGGCACCACCACTCCAGCCACCACGACAACAGAAGGAGGTGACAGCAGTCAAACCTCCGCAGCTTCCACCTCTACGCCGGTTGTCATACAGTCGGGTGAAGCAATTGCGCTCGCCAACATCATCAATATTATTAATTCGAACTTTGTTAACTCTGACGGTGTCGTTTTCTTTTCCAATTTTTTAGAGGCGGTCATGCAGTCTCTCGACCTGCGCACCGCATATGAGTCGCTGACAGAATTCGGCTGTTCGCTCTTTGCCTGTGACGACAGCAGTACCACCGTACAGGTTTCAAACACGGCGGCAATAAATAACCTCCTCTATTTGGAAGCCATATCGGGCAACAACACAATTAATGACGCTGAAGCGGCTACGATTGAAACGGGCGACGCCTATGCAGGCTTGAACCTGGTGAACGTCGCCAACATGAACTTTATCGACTCTAACTATTTGCTCGTCACTATCAACGCCTTTGACGACTTCAACGGGGATATTATCTTTCCGAGTACAGAAGCACTTTTGTCTAATCTGGCATCCAGTCCGGACCAAGCGGTGATTGACGTCGAAAGTTCTGGCACCATCGCGAATGAAATAGACACCAATGCGAACAGCGGTGACAACACCGTTGACGCAGAAGAGAGTAGCACCATCACGACCGGCGGAAGCGGTGCTAGTGCGAATGTGTTTAATCAACTCAACAACTCACTCTTTGGCGGTCAGAATATTACAATTTTATTCAGAGTGCACGGCGATTGGGTCGGTGACGTATTTGGCGCGCCGGAGGATCTCGTGTGGCAACAAACCCCTGATGGGAACGTGCTTTTGTTTGACACAGAAAACAGCTCGCCTTCTTCATCTGGGTCACACACGCTGTCGGTTACGGCTGACAATGACGCATCCATTAGCAATCAGGTACAGGTGGTGGCGCTGACCGGAAAAAATCATATTTCTCAAGCCGAGACCGGACTCATTTCTACCGGTAACGCGTTTGCCGGCGCCAACATCATTAATTTGGCAAACGGTACAGTGGTGGGACGGAATTGGATATTGGCCATCGTAAATATTTTTGGCGACTTCAATGGCAACATTGCCTTCGGACGGCCAGATTTGTGGGTGGGAGAGGTTATTAGTGCGCCAGAAAGAATCAGAGATGGAACCAAGGTGACATATACGTTTAGCGTTCTTAATAATGGTGATTCAACCGCTACCCGCGTGGTACTAAAAGACAACTATCAACGTGAGCATTTGGATCTGATTGAGTCGTCTTTGCCTTATACTTCTGCTTCAAACGGTGAACTGCAGTTTGATCTTGGATCGATACCGCCCGGAAAGGGGGCGGAAGTGAGCTACACCGCTCGGGTGAGCGGAGCGGGTGACAGCAGTGTCGAGATTACCAATGTGGTGAGCGTGTCCGCCCGCGAACCTGACGATAATCAAATTGATAACAGTGACACCGCCACCATCGTGACGACCGCAAAGTCACGTTCGAACAGCACCAGAACGAAAGTTAGTCGCGAGCAAACGCGACGGGTTTCTGAAGCACAAATTAACAATGAAGGGAAGGTGGCTGGAATCGCCGCTGACGCATCGGCGCTTAAGGTGAAGCGGCTATTTCCGGGATTTCCAGTAAGTACGAAGTATCCAGCCATGCGGCAAATGATCACGCTTGTCAATGACACCGACAAGATCGTGCCGCAGGTAGAATACATTGACGTGCTCCGAGATCCGAGCGGAGGTGAAGTAAAAAGGGAAGTATGGGAGCTCGGCGACGTTATGCCGAACGAAGAGATTCAACTCGGCTACACGCTCACGTTTCAGAGCGATGCCGTCTCTGGAATCTATCCGCTCCTGTCGCAGGTGGTGAGCGGGTCTGGTCTGTTGAAACAGTACGAAAATGGCACAGTTTCATTCAGCAGAGTAATGGCGCCATCCGAAGTACTGCGGCTATCACCGGTCGTAGATAGTGTGTTAGTCGCTGAAGCGAGCGCTGAAAACATGGTCGACGAATCCTCTTCAGAGTTGACAGAGATACTTGTGGTGGCACTAGAACCAGAATTTTCGTTGCCGAGCCTCTCCGGCCACTTTGTGAGTACGGCCACCAAGCAACAGGGCGGTCAGTCGGATGGCGTCGCGAATGCCTTGCGACGTTTCTATTCGTACGTACGTTCGCTGGTCACACGTGTTGCGGAGTCATCGTTCATGGAGCAGTCGCGTAGAGTCATTGTTAACGTAATAAACTAATATATGAACATCATACTTTGGATCATTTTTGGTGGACTGGCTGGCTGGATTGCGAGCGTTATAGTCGGTGACGACGCACAACTCGGTGTTGCTGCGAATATTGGCATCGGTATTGTCGGTGCGTTCATTGGCGGCTTCATCGCTGACAAGGCGGGAGTTGGAGGTGCTCCGGGTGCGGAACGCCCAACCGAACCAATGGCGTTTGTGTGGGCGGTCATCGGGGCGATTGTCTTACTCCTAATTATTAATCTTATATTCTGACTTCAAATAAAACGGCGCCATTTTTGGCGCCGTTTTTTTGAAGCCTTGCCTAAAAGAGGTTCTCCCACCACTCTTTGACCCTTGTAAGTGTCGAGTCACCGGCAGTGGCAAGTAAATTTTCAACAATAATGAATCTTCGGGTAGTTTCGGCATCGTCGGGAAAAATGAGTTTGATTTCGTACGTTGCATCGTCTGCTTCAATGTGTACGGTGCCTTTTGTCTCATCGTACGATGCAGTGTGGTGGGTGCCTTCGGTGTCCGACACATGTATATACGTGAGGTAACGCGCATGGGTGGTACTGGCGCTCCATGAGAGTTCGTAGCAGGGAATAGAGTTTTCGTAGCTTGTCGCGCACAGGCCGCGGATCGGTGCTTGGTTATCTTTGTACACGCCGAGTGTCGGTTCACCGATCAATTGATCAATGGTGAAATAGACTGTCTCATCTGACAACTCTACGGCACCCTCCACCACTCCATCTGATTTGATGGTGGCGTTTTCGTCGAGATGCCAGAGCTGTTCATACAGGTGTGGTTCGGACGAGAAAAGATCATCAACAATCAAAAAGTCATCAGCGGACATCATCACGACCGCCCGGCTGTGGGACACACCTTCGTACAGTCGGTGCAATGCCGAAACTGACACCACTCCTTCATCTTCCTTTATTGGTTGTGTCTCCCCATCGCCCGGTGGTTGGTCGGTGTTATCAACCATAACCGTGTTGTGACCTCTGGTGCCGTGAAAATAGGAATAGAGTGGATGTTCTTCTTCGTAGGTAAAAAGACCGGCATCGCGAATGATGGAGGTGCCTCGACTATAGAGCATGATGGTGAGAAGGTCGTAGTCGCTGTGGTCTGTCCGATACGGTCCGGTATCAAAGACCACCTGGCTCTCCTCTTTGTACTCTCTCTTCTCACCCCAGCCAGAACGTAAGAGAATAATTCCGGACGAAGGGAAAAACACGTTTGTCTCCGGCGGCTTTTCTCCCTCGTGTCCTTCGGTGAGCACATAGTTGAAGGCTGGATTGACTTCGGCAATTTCTCGATAGTCACCGCTGCGTAAAAAAGTACGCGGGCTCGATGCTCCGAGGAGCGGCACTGATCGGTCTGGCGTTAACACGTACGTGCCAAAATTGATCATCTTGTCTATTGTGGTAGAGAAACGAGCGCTAAATGGAACATTATGAGCGTCTGCATACTGATTGATTTGCCAGTATTTTTCAAGCACATAGAAGTGATAGTAGGGAGAATTTTCGATGAGGACGCCGTTCGGGTCGACAATGCTGGATAGGCTGATTTCCAGTCGGCGCAACGCAGTCTCCTGCCAGGTGGCAGCGTTGGCCAGGTCGGGGAAATTTTGTGCGGTAAGCAACAGCGCCGCTGATTGTGTGATGGCGTGGTTGTAGTCGTCTTCGTAATTACGTGGGTCAAGCAAGAAGTTGCCGTGAGTTTCGAGTGCCGCCAGAATTTTATCTGACAGGTCACCAGGTAGCTCACCGGCGGCTCGCAACTTCCACCAGACGTTCACCAACATCATCGTACGAAAAGCGACAGCGTGAGCGTCATCCCAGGCGTGAGGTTGTTCCATGCCAACATTGGTGAAACTTTCAGTAATCTCGCGGATTTTACTGTAGTAACGTTCAGCGCCGGTTTCTTCCGCCGTGGCAATAAGGTGTCGAAGCGGTCGCAGGCTATAGAAGAGAAAGCGCCAGTAGCGTTCGTCAAACGGGTCTTCTTGCCAGGTGAGAGGCGCCGGGAGGGTGCTGGCCGGGTAACGTTCCAGATTGTAAATATTTTCCAGCATCTCGTCGGCTCGACTCTTATTGCCTTCACTCATAAAATCATAAATTTCCTCGCGGCCGTCAGCTTCTCCCGGGTAAAAATCATAAATTTCCTGGTACACCAGGGTGTTTGACGCCTTATCACAAATGTAGATGGTTGGTGAAAAAGCAATAAATGTTTCACTCTCTTTGCACGGATCTTTAAGACCGGCTTTGGCGGCAGCTACAGTGAGCGCGGCGGCGCTATCAGCCTTGACGTGGCGGAGTGCCGTTTCGTCGATGTTGTAGTGTTTGGCTGCCAGCATCACAAACAGCGCCATTGCTACCAAGAGGAATAAAGTGAAACCAATTTCTGTTTTTTTGTTTAGCCGCGTTGCCATACCATTTTTTTAATTGTGAAAAGCGAATAAAGTATGAGCCACGACAGCAAAAAGGTTGAAATAAGGTTCATGAGTGGTCGGTAAATCCAACCGCTCTCTTCCGGCCGCTCCACTTTGTGAAGCGCGGCGAAGGTGAATCCTACGAACAAGATTCCGGAAACGTAGAGAGAGGCTGAATACCAATCGCCATGGAGGGGGAGCCACACCAAATGACGAAAGATGATGAATGGTCCCATAAGCACAAAGACAATGCGCAAGTAGTACATCAGCGCGGCCGGAAGCGGCTTTTGCCAGTAGAATGAACCGGTCAGCCAAATGTTGCGCAGAAAGCTTTTTTTCCAGCGAATTTGTTGCTTCAAAAATGACTTGAGTGTTTCGGGGACGTTCGTTTTCGCCTGAGCGTAGAAGGTGTACACCACTCTCCAATGTTGCGGAGGATGTTCTTCGCGGGTGACAAAGGGAGAGTCAGGGTAGAGTTTTCGTACTTTTTTTGTGAAGTGTGGATGTCCGAGTACGAGCGCTGTTTTTGTCCGATCGGTGGCAAACTTAAACTCTGATCCCAGAAACCGATCGTTGATCCAGAGCGGTATGAGGTTAAACACTGCCGCGCGACGGAAAGCTGCAAGTGGCCCCGATACGCAGGTGACGGCATCGAAAGAGCTTTCAAAGGCTTTTCGAACCGAAAATTGTCCCTCGTACCACGTATCCTGGATTTTGGTCAGTAGATTACGGTTTGCGTTGTTGGCGCGAGTATGACCGGAAATAGCTCCAATATCGGGTTGGGTCTTGAATATGTCGACAATGTATTCAACCGCATGGACGCCCCAGCGTGAGTCACTATCGGTGAAGACGAACACGTCGCCTTCGGCTAGGAGAATAGCTTCGGCGAGCGCTTTTTTCTTTCCTACGTTCTGTGCCAGATGAACAACGGTGATCTTTTTTTGGTCTGCGTACTCGTCAAGTATTTTCTTAGTGCCGTCGGTGCTGGCGTCGTTCACCACAATAATTTCAGTATTGCCATAGGTCTGACGAAGGAGCGATTCGATGCACGCACTAATGAATCGTTCTTCATTAAAAACCGCCACCATAATGCTGACAAGCGGCTTTGCTTCGCGCAGGTTTGGATTTGTTTTCAATGTGTCGAGTGCGGTCACGTAAGGATCCACATATTTTATGTAACGGAGAGAGATGAGGAAGATCAGCGCCGCCGTAACTGTTATACCGTACGCGTACAAAAGCGGGTCGGGAGAGTGGTCATTCGTAACAAGTTTACCAATGAGAATAGCGAGCAAAAAACAAACAAACAGCGGTACGATGCTACTCATGCCTGATTTCATAAAAATAAGTTATCGTCGCCCGTAAAACGCCGCATCTCCAAAAACTGTCACGTTAAACAGCTATACAACGCAATTTCCAAATGATACAAACAGCTTTGCTGTCAAGCGGCACACACTGCTACTATGGCACCGCGGGGATGAATGTCAGATGAATTTATCACTTTTAGTTAGTTGTTCACGCCGCATATCTAATGAAGAAATCTAGTTCTCTTATAGTTCTTACAACATTATTGCTTATTACAATTATTAGCGTGGGCTTCACCACTAAGGCGGCGCTTGCAGAGACGCTCGCGCAATTGGTTGGTGGAAGCGTCATTACGAACAGCACCAGCCAGAACGCACTCTCGATTCTGCAGAATGCGACTGTGCCGAAAGGTCGCACAAATGGCGGCGCGCTTTTCTTGAATAACACCGGCAATCAAAATACCGGTTTGACACTCTATTCAGATCAGGCGGCACCAGCCCAACCACTGGTGCGCATGGAGATTGATAATCCTAACTGGGATGAAGAAGTCTTGTACATCCGAAGCGACTCGGGCACTTCACGCGGTTTGATTCGTCTTGACTCGCCAGCTCCGGAAATCGAGTTCGCGGAGACAGACCAAACTGGAGCGAGCGGGAAGTTTGAGGTGCGCGTCCAGCACGATACGTTCCAAATTAATTCTCGCCGTAGCGACGACACCACCTTCGAGAATAAAATGAACATGACCCACGCCGGCGACCTTGAGTTGGTGTCGGGCGCGCTCAAGGCGAACGGTACAAAGCCCTCTGAATTCAAAGGCGGCATTAACATAACCGGGGGCTGTATTGCGCTTGACGGCACATGCATCAGCACTTCGGCACTTGGCGGAAGCGTCAGTCAGGCGCCGAGCACGGCCGCCGTCACAACCTCGCTTGCTAAATTGCCACTCGTCTCGGACGTACCGAGGGATCTCGACTGCAACTCGTACCAAGAGCAGGGCGCGATGCAGTTCGACACAAAAAATAATCGTCTGTACATTTGTAACGGTCCAACCCGTGGTTGGGACTACGCCACGTTGTCAAATTAGTCGATAAAAATTTACATTACACCCCCATTCCCTCATGACCTATTTTGAGCGTCCGCGGGGGTGCAGTGCCTGTAATGGTGACCAAGCAGGGAGCGTGTGAAAAATAGGTCATGAGGGAAGGGGTCAGATAAATTTATTAAGAAAAACCCGTGCAGCGCACGGGTTTTTCTTAACGGCCGATACCACGGTAGCTCACCTCTGAATCCAAAAACGCCTGCTTGTCCAAAAAATTTCTCCCATCGATCACCACTTCAACCCCTTGTTCCTCCAGATAAAAAGGAGTGAGTGAAGAAAACTCATCATGGTCGGTAGCGACGATCACTGCCTTCGCGCCCTTAATCGCGTCCTCTAGACTGTTGTCGGTTGACAGTTCTGGCACATACGGATCGTACGTACGCACGGAAGCACTGTCTGCCTGAAGTAGATCATAAATAGTAAGCGCTGGACTCTCTCGTACGTCACCTACTCCTTTTTTATAAGACAGACCAAGAAGGGCGATGGGAGTATCTCTAAGGGTTCGCTCTTTGAAGTATAGCGCCTCGTGCAAAAGCTTCACCGCATAACGTGGCATGTAGTTATTTGTCTCGCGGGCAGCGATGAGCATGTGGTGTGTAAAACCATGCTTGAGGCCATCGTGGATTAGATAGTAAGGGTCAACTGGAATGCAGTGTCCGCCGACTCCGCAGCCAGGATAGTGAGGCATGAAACCAAACGGTTTTGTGGCTGCGGCCTCAATGACATTTTTCACATCGATACCTTGACGGTCAAACGCCATCGCAAGCTCATTGACGAAGGCGATGTTTACGTCGCGAAAGGAGTTCTCCACCATCTTTACCGCCTCGGCCTCTTTGAGAGAAGACATAGCCGTCATGTCTGCATCAAGGATTGATTCGTACACTTGAAGACCTCGCTTTAAGCTTTGTGGCCCGGCGCCACCGATCACGCGGGGGATGTTCTTGGTGTGATAGTAGTTGTCGCCGGGATTCACGCGTTCGGGACAATAAACCAAGAAGAAGTCGCGTTCGACCATCAAGTCAGATTCGAACTCGAGGATGGGGATGAGGATGTCGTCACTTACTCCAGGGTTGATTGATGATTCAACTACAACGAGACTGCCGTGACGAAGCGCCGGAGCGATAGTGCGAATAGCGCCGACGAGAGGGGAGAGATCTGGAGTATGGTCTTCGTTGACTGGCGTGGGTACACAAATGAAAAATATGTCCGCGCCACGAACATCATCAAAGCGCGAACTAATTTTGAAGTCGGTGCTTGCAAATACAGCCTGCTCTTCGGCTGACAAGAACGACCCCTCGCGTTTTTGTAGTTGCTGTACTTTTGCTCGGTCAATATCATAACCGATAACGTCAAACCCTTTTTCAGCTACCGCAATCGCCAGCGGAAGCCCCACGTATCCGAGCCCCACTATCGCAATTTTATGGTACGTGAGATTATCATAACTATACTGACGTTCACCGACCTGGTAGCTTTTTGTTAAGGTGAGTGTAGATTGGTTATTTTTTCCCATACTATTATTTGCTTAACGAACTAACAGGACAGGTATACCTCATCTCTAATGAACAGCCGATGAATCAAAAACTTCGACCCCTAAACGACGCTGGGGAGGTTGCACGACCTAGCGTACCCCCTCCCCAGCTTCACTTGCTATGTTTTTCTGACAGTGGCTCCGACGGGAATTCTGATTCCTCCGCCGTCTCTACCGCAATAATGTGGGTTTCAGACATACACCTCAACAATCTATTTGTTAATACACGTTTAGGTAGTTTCGTCACTAGTTACCTGCGCCTCGCCACAGAGAATGGCGGTCGGCTGACAGAGAGTATCACGTACGTTATGAATGAAATATGAAGAGCCTACGCGATTTGTTTTTGGAGCGTCATGTTCATTGCAATGGGCTCTACGAGCCGATAACCGATACCGCGCACTGTCTCGATTAAGTTATCGCCACCGTCATCACTGATTTTTTTTCGTAGATTTTTTATGTGCACGTCTACTGAGTTGCTGAAGAATGACGTGTAATTAAAGTCCCACACATGACTCAAGAGCTCATCACGACTAATCACGCGGTTTTTGTTTCGCACAAAGTACTCAAGTAAGGAGAATTCTTTGAGGGTGAGGTTGATCAGTCTGCCATTTTTCTTTACTGACCGTTCGGTTATGTTTACTTCCAAGTCACCGACCGAAAGAATTTCTGACAGTGCTCCTTTCGGTCTCCGCAAGAGCGCATTGATGCGAGCCTCGAGCTCGTCGAGTGAAAATGGTTTTGCCAAATAATCGTCGGCACCCCGCCTAAGGAGATCTACTTTTGACGCCGTGTCTACTTTGGCAGTCAAAATGAGTATGGGAATATCTATGTTCTGTTCCCGAACTCGTCGGCACACAATATGTCCCCCAATGCCCGGTAGTAGCAGGTCCAAAATAACCAAATCATAGTCATTATGGTAAAGACGGATACGATCGTAGGCGGCTTTTCCGTCGTCGACAATGTCTACCGTGTAACTAAAACTTTTCAGAGCCTTCGCAATCACTTTTGCCAGTTTCGGCTCGTCTTCAACGAGTAGTATTTTCATAGATCTGTACGTTAAGAACTAATAACTCATGCGGTGAAGTGCTTTGTAATGGTACGGTATCAGTGTGAATTTTTCATGAAGAAGCGGAGAATCAGGCCAGCCCCTTTAATAGCAGTGCATTCGGTACTACCGATGGTGTTAATGGTATGTTACTTCATTTATGATGAATGGTAAACCGTACCTCTCCTAATCACTGAGAGCGAGTACCAAAACCAAGAGCGCATTTGACTTTGGTATACTTTGGTATGAGTAAAGAGCCGACCTTTGTTCCGAAGCCGGGGCAAGTTGATTTCACCAATATCAGATGGGCGCCAGTGGTAAACTCTGTGCTTGAACACGAGGGCGCTTTTTTGGTGGTACAGCGGAGCCCGTCGATGAGGCTGTATCCGGGTTACTGGAATGGTATCTCTGGTTTTCTTGACGATGACAAGAGCCTAGAGGAAAAAGTGCAAACTGAGATCCAAGAGGAGCTTGGTATGCATCCAGAAGATATTATCGATATACGACTCGGCACAATATTCGATCAAGAAGAACCGAAATACCATAAGACCTGGATCGTACATCCGGTTCACGTACGAGTGAAAACGAAAAAGGTTACCCTTGACTTCGAAGCCACCAACTACCAGTGGCTTCCGCTCCAAGAAATTTTGCATGTAGATTTACTGCCCGGTTTTGACGTGGTGCTCACTACACTTTTCCCTACAGTGGCTTCACGAAATATATAATATGAACGCGACTTGCTATACTGAAGTATGAAAGCAATTTTAATTGCGGTTGTAGTCACAGCTCTTTTGGGCGCTGTAGTTTTTTACACCTGGGGCCGGTACGACAAACGCGACGAACAGACAGACGCGTTGCCTGCAGATTATAAAGCAGTCACCTTTACCATCAGCGGACAGCCTGTGACGCTTCAAAATGGCGTGGCCGAAGCAGTGACGGATCTCGGTGGCGCAGCAAAAACAATGGTGCGTTACTTCGGCAACGAGCTACGACACGACGTTGACGGAGATGGCGTGGAGGATGTGGTATTCCTTATCACACAAGAAGCCGGCGGGAGCGGAACATTTTTCTACGCGGTGGCGGCTTTGAAACGAGAGACGGGGTATGTGGGTTCAGAGGCGCTCTTCATCGGTGATCGAATCGCGCCACAGACGACCGAACCTGGAGAAGGAAGACAAATCATCATCAATTATGCCGACCGTGCTCCCGGAGAACCGATGACGACGTCGCCTTCACATGGCAAAAGCCTACACCTTCTCTTTGATGTTGCCACTTTAAGCTTTGGTGAGGTGGTGCAAAACTTCGAGGGTGAGGAGCAGTAATGCACGTCTTTTAAATCTAGGATAATAAGCGGTAGTCTACCTATTGGTGCATCGCCGTTCTGACCGCGTTGACCACCTCTTTTATATCGGCGTTCGCTTTTATGATGTACTCTTCCGGCTTCTCCGCAAAGGCGTTCACCACGTGCTCCGGCTCGCTGTGGTTGGTGAGGTAAATAATCTTGGCAGTTTTGCCCCAGTCGTCTTCGCGAATTTTACGTACTGCTTCGTGGCCATCCATGACGGGAAGGGTGATGTCCATCAAAATCACCACTGGCTTGTGGAGGAGCGCGAGCGCCACCCCTTGTGAGCCATCAGGAGCGGTAAGAGTGTTGATACCGGCCGCAGTGAGCGCACTCTGGTACAGCTCTCTAATAGACTCATCGTCTTCGACTAAAAGCACTGCTTTCTCCATAGTGGCAGTATAACACTTTTGAACTGGTCGGGGCTTTACAGCGTTTTTGACATGCTACAATTACTATAGTTATAAGTAAAATCAAAATTATGAGAAAAGCTTACGTGTACACCTTAGTAGTAGTCGTAGTCTTGCTAGGATTATTTTTTGCGTTTAATTCCTACATTTACAATCAAAAACAAGCGCCTGGACCGGTCACATCAGACACACCACCACCAGTCGAGATCACGCTGGCTGGAGAAGTAAAGGCTGTCGATCTGGAGCAAGTTGCCATAGACGGTCCGGCATTGATTGTCTTTGAAACTACTGAAGGTGAATCGTACACGGTCTCGGTGCCAACCATGGGACTCCTCCAATGTGCGGCAAAAGATGCAATTGCCAATGTGTACGAGATTAAGCCGGGAGAAAAAATTTCCGTGAGTGGTACACTCCAAGCTCCAGGTCACATCGTGCCGTGCGCAAGTAGCGCTCACTACCTCGTCGCCGAAAATTCATACACTGACGAATCGCTTGGCTACTCTTTCTCATACGCAAAGGACTACACGCTCTCGAGCGACCGTGCCCTTAGCGAAGATGCCTCATACCTGTCTGGCGTAGAATTGACTGTGAAAGGAGACGAAGCGGTTGGCGAAAATACCGAAGGCGCGCCAACTATCCAGATACGTGTGTACCAGAATGATGAAAAGCTTGAACCGGCAGAATGGGTAAAGGCGCACCCACTCGAATCAAATATCGAACTCGCATTGACTAAGCCAACTGAAGCGGTGGTGAGTGGTGCCAAAGGCGTGCAGTACACCACCGACGGCCTGTATGCGACCGACACGTTCGTGGTCAGCAGTACGGCACATATGTACGTAATCACTGGTAGTTTCCTAGACATCGATTCAGACCTCCACCAACAGTTTATGTACATCGTTGACACGTTTTCATTTGCGCAGGAGATAGGTTTGGAAAACGAGTAACACTACAAAGAAATACGGAGCACAAAAAAGAGGCCGTGCGGCCTCTTTTTCATATCCATTCCAGAGAGCGTGCTACCATAGTCTCATAACTTATTGCATGTATGGCCAAAATATTTGTCACCCGTAGGATTCCAGCGATCGGTCTCAACCTTTTAAAAGAAGTCGGACACGAAGTTGTGGTGAGTGAAAAAGATGGTGTGCTAACCAGAGAAGAACTGAATGTAGCTTTGGCCGCGAATAGTTATGATGCAATCCTATCACTGCTGTCTGACACAATTGACGACTCTGTGCTCGCCGTCGCGCCGCAGGTAAAGATCGTGGCCAACTACGCAGTCGGTTATAACAACATCGACATCGGAGCCGCCAAGGTGCGCGGCGTAGTCGTGACCAACACTCCCGGAGTGCTGACCGACACGGTCGCGGAATTCACCATCGCGCTCATGTTGGCGGCCGTAAAGCGAATTCCTGAAGCCGATCGCTTTACGCGAGCCGGTCGGTTTGAAGGGTGGGCGCCAGAGCTATTTTTGGGGAGCGACGTGGCGGGCAAAACATTGGGCATTTTGGGTGCTGGCCGTATCGGCTGTGCGGTGGCGACGCGGGCCGAACAAGGGCTTGGTATGAAGATTATTTACAACGACATCATGCGAGCCCCAGCGTTTGAGTCGCAAGTGACCAGCACCTTTAAAGATTCAATTGAGACGGTGCTTCGTGAGGCTGATGTAATATCCATTCATGTGCCGCTTTTGCCAAGCACCAACCACTTGATAACGGCGGAGCGTCTGTCGCTTATGAAGCCAACAGCGTACCTCATCAACACCTCGCGGGGAGCGGTCATCGACGAACAAGCACTTGTAACTGCGCTTAAAAATAAAATAATTCGTGGCGCCGGGCTTGACGTATTTGAATACGAGCCAGCAATTACAAAAGAACTTTTATCTCTGGATTCGGTCGTACTTACGCCGCACATTGCCTCAGGAAGCGAAGAAACGCGAAACAAAATGTCAGCCATAGCGGCACAAAACATAGTAGACTTTTTTGCGACCGGTAATCCACAGAATCCAGTCGAATAATTTGACACCTATCCCTTCACATCTATTTTTCACATTCTCCCTGTGAGTGGAGAGGTGGGGGTGAGTGTCTCTCAACGTCCTCGCTTCGGTCATTGTCGCTGGCGACCTAATTCTTAGGGAGCTTGCGACCATAAGAATGGAAGTACTCTTGTGGTGAATGTTTCGAGACACTCACCCCCACCTCTCCACATTACGTAATAATTGACATTGCTTATTCCTATTGTTTGATGTAAAGTATCGGAAGGTTAGCTCTTAACAGGGGATTGAAAATGGAAGTTTGTGTTTTGTTTCCTCCAATCAAACGAAAGCCGATTATTCAAACACTGCAGCTTACGTTTGATAGAAATACGCTTTGCGACGCTGATGCTTGGGTCATTACACTCCAACACGGCCAGCGTGTCACTATAAGCGGCATCTCTTCCGAGCTCGCCGGACACCTTTGTCTAAAGGAGACGTTCGATGCGACCTACATGATCTCTCGCGACGAAATCCCTTCTTTGTTTTTGGCGGACGGAAGGGTCCTGCCACTTGACTTCGTGTTCCACGACGATAATCTTAAATTCCTCACGTTTGACTTGCGCGCATTGGTGAGCGAGTCAGAAATGCTGGTTCTCAACGAAAAAGTCGCACAGGCCAAACCTGAAACCAGTGCGTTTGTTCCAGCGCTCGGATTAGTTGTCTAAACCCTCCGCGCCTTGATCTAAAGCCGTCCGCTTGCGGACGGCTTTTACATGGCAGAAGTTGTAAACAACCAACCAAAGTGAGGCCAGTTTTATGCGCTATCATTATGGTGTATGGAGACACAGCTTCTCTATAGCGAGATAGAATACGCACGCGTGAAATGGTATTTGGTGAGCAGCGGCAAACCAGGCTTGGTAGACGATGTACTCCTGGTGACACGTAAAGGGTACGCCAAAGCGGCGCAGATACAGGACCGGCTTCATCAAGAGGGTATCATTGATCTTCGCGAAATTCGTGAATATGAAGAATAAGGATAGTCGACGCAACGCGTCGGCTATTTAATTTATCCGTGGTAGCCACACACTTTGTAGCGTTATGTACTCATTTTTTCAAGAACTCTTTAGTTTGCATCCGACTGGCAATAAGAAACGAATCACTACTGACGAAATGCGCAAGATTATGAGCAACATATACGGTAAGCTTGACGAAAAAGAACGGACTGAAGTTGAAAAATTATTCACTCCACATCTCAACGAGACCGGTCTTGAAACCGGTATCACCAAAGATGAGTACGACGCGACGATTTCTTGGCTGAAAGCAAACCAGAAGAAGCACGTACTAGAAGACAGTGACATTGCGGTCTTAGAGCAGTACTTCATTCCGCACTTACAAGACTAAATCATATTTGAGTATGACAAAGAAAGCTGTGCTGGCGGGCGGTTGCTTTTGGGGTTTGGAAGACCTGCTCCGAGCGCAAGTGGGCGTTGTAAACACTGAAGTCGGGTATGCCGGTGGTCAGAACGACAATCCCACCTACCAAAATCACCCAGGCCACGCTGAAGCGGTTGAAATCGAATACGACCCGGCCGCTTTGGATTACAAACATCTACTTGATTTCTTTTTCCAAATCCATAATCCAACCACTCTGAACCAGCAAGGAAACGATAAAGGCACCTCGTATCGTTCGGCGATTTTTTACACGAACGAAGAGGAGAAGCGGATAGCGGAGGAGATGTTTGAGATTGTGAACGAGTCTGGCCGCTGGCCAAACCCGGTCGTGACGACACTCGAACCTTTGACTCGCTTTTGGCCAGCTGAAGACTACCATCAGGATTATCTCGTTAAAAATCCTGGTGGGTATACTTGCCACGCGATTTACTTTGACAGTTATCTACAATAAAAAAGCGGCGGGCCAAAGGCCCGCCGCTTTTTTATTTTGGCACAAAGGTCAGTGCCTGGCCTCGTTTATCACCGCGGCCGGTGCGGCCGATGCGGTGCACATAGTCCTCAAAAGTATTCGGAAGATCGTAGTTTATCACGTGAGACACGTTGTCGACGTGAATGCCACGGGCGGCAACGTCGGTCGCGACAAGCACTCTCGCGTGGCCGGTCTTGAAGGCAGCCAGTGAGCGCTGGCGTTGACCGTGACTCTTATTGCCGTGGATCGACTCAGCTTTGACGCTGTGCTTCACAAGCTCGCGGGCAAGTTTTTCAACGCTGTGCTTCATGGCACCAAAGATGATCACGCGGCGAAACTCGTCTTTGGAGAGGAGCGCCAGAAGAGTATCAAATTTGTGCACGTGTTCATAAGGAATTACATCCTGCGCGATGCTATTGGTGACCTCCTTTTTCTTTACCGAAATAGTAATCGGTGAACGCATAAAGTCATTTACCAACTTTTCTGCCTCGGCGGTCATGGTGGCAGAGAAGAAAAGTGTTTGGCGGTTGCCGGTGACTTTGCTCAAAATCTTTCGCATATCATGCACAAAGCCCATGTCGAGCATACGGTCAGCTTCGTCGAGTACGACGTTGGTGAAGCCGTTCATGCGCAAGTCACCGCGTTCCATGAGGTCGATAATTCGGCCTGGAGTACCGATGACGAGGTGGTTGTGGCGCTTGAGGGCGCGAATTTGCGGACGGATGTTAGTGCCGCCGACGCAAGTGGTCGAAAAAAGTTTAAAGGGCGCGGCAAACTTGCGGAATTCAGCTTCCACTTGAAGCGCAAGCTCACGTGTTGGGGTGAGGATGAGCGTCTGCTGTGATTTCTCCGTGAGTGTCTTTTGGATCAGAGGTAAAAGGAAGGCGGCTGTTTTTCCGGTGCCAGTTTCCGCGATACCAATCACATCTTTGCCTTCCAAAATAAGTGGAATAACTTGATCCTGGATAGGAGAAGGTGAAGCAATACCAATGTGAGCCACCACTGACACTATGTCGGGGTGGAGCTTGAAGTCAGCAAAGGTGTGTTTTGCTACAAACACTTCCGTGGTGACTTCGACTGGATTTTTATTAATAAATTGTGACGGATTGAAGGTTGGTTGTTTCCGACCTCCTCCACGCCCTGTACCGCCACGTCCGCCGTGATTGGAACGTGAATGGAATGAGCGTTGGCGACCGTCACTTCCTGCGTGACGAGGGCGGCTTCCTTGGTTGGAGTGACCGCTTCTAGCCGAATAAGGGCGACGTCCTTGGGGACGACGCGAAGTATGATTTTGCATCTATATAAGGTTAATGGAGCCGAGCTCCGGGGCGTGCAGGTGGTAAGTTCAGAAAGCTGAAAGAGTATCAGTCATCTCCCGCTAATGTGCCCCACACGAGTGAAACAAAAGCGTTGCGGAAGAGTAATATAAAAGTACTTTTTTGTCAACTACGAAGAGGGACGTGTATCCTTAAGTACGTATTTTGAGCGTCCACGGGGGTACAGTGCTCGTAGTGGTGACGCAAACAGGGAGCGTGTGAAAAATATGTACTGAGGGATACGTGTCCACTGTGGCCAAGACGGTTGGACTTGCGGGCGTTCAAAATATGTAATAAGGGGTACTTTCCCTAGGTGGCTGTGTGTAGCATTCGCGTAAAAACATGCTAGCATGACCAGATTATGAAAGCCGAAATTGAGTATATTTACGGGAAACACGCGGTGCGGGAGGTGTTCACAAAGCGACCGGATATTGTGGTTGAGGTGTTTGCGGCGACGGATTTTTCGGATGTATCTATTCTTGATATAGTGGCGGCACAGACCGTTAAGCTCAAAGTGCTCAACTTGAAAAATCCGCCGCGCGGCGTCTCCTCGAATGCCGTTCACCAGGGTATTGTGGCCGGCATCGTGCCCGAGCGCCTCATGATACCGTTTAAACAATTTAAGGAATCACTCACTGCGACCAAGGACACCGCACTCCTCGTGCTTGGCGAAGTGCAAGATCCTCACAACGTCGGGGCGGTTATTCGCTCCGCCGCCGCTTTTGGCTTGGCGGGAGTGCTCATACCGCCCCACAACCAAGCGCCAGTGACTGGTGCGGTGGTGAAGGTGTCGGCCGGCATGGCGTTTCAGATTCCACTAGTAACCATTCCAAACGTCAACACTGTACTGCGGGATCTGCAAGCCGATGGTTTTTGGGTCTACGGCCTTGAAGGAGAGGGTTCGGTAGCGACCACCACCGAGACGTACTCGCGACCAAGTGTGTTTGTGCTTGGTAACGAAGGGTCTGGTTTGCGGCCCAAAACTAAGGAGTTGTGTGACGATCTGCTCTCAATACCGATTCACCCACGGTGTGAATCACTGAACGCGGCCGCCGCCACGGCGGTCGTTTTGGCGAGCTGGAGCGCACAACATCCCGCCGCTTTGCGTTCTCTTAATTAGTGGTACACTGGGGCGGTTGAATCACTCCTTATATAGTGGTACACAACCTTTTAACATTAAATCTATACACTAATCATCGTGTGACGGTCTATGAGCGAACAAGAAAAAACGACTACTGAACCTATTGCAACAATCACTGCATCAGCCAAGCAAACTACTTCACAAACGTGGAAACTTTATGCTGGCGCCGCTGCGATTGTGCTCATTATATTAGCCGGTGTGGTGGCGCTCAAAGTGAGCCAAGGTCGTCTTGATGTGCCGGTCGTTGCGAACATGCTGTCTGTTTTCCAAAGCCAATCAACCGTCGCAGTGGTGAACGATGTCAAGATCAAGCAAGCAACACTCGACGTCAGTGTGAAACAAATCGAGCAATCAGTCGGCATCCAAGGCATTGATGTCACTGATCCGGATGTGCAAGCAAATATCAGGACGCAAGCGGTCACTATGCTCGTGAATACTGAACTCTTGCGACAAGCGGCAACGGAAAGGGGGATTGAAGTGACCGACGAAGACGTAGCCAGCCGTATTACCACGCTCGAGGACGAAGTCGGCGGAGCGGATGTGTTGGCAACTCGTATGGATGAGCTTGGTATAGAAGAAGCGACACTGCGTTCTGATATCAAAAACGAGCTTTTAATTCAGGCACTTCTCGACCAGAAGTTCACTGAGTCAGATATCACTATTAGTGAAGAAGACATTGAAGAGGTATACGAAAACGCCAGCCTTACCAGCGAGGCATTGCCGCCGCTTGAAGATGTGCGCGAGCAAATCCGAGCACAACTGCAGGCCGAAAAGGAACAGCAGATTATTGATGAGTATCTCGAAACTTTGAAAAACGAAGCGACGGTGAAAATAATGATTTAAGTTGATCTATCATTCGATTTAAGACACGAACACAGCCGGGCACCTTCTTTAGAAGGTGCCCGGCTGTGTTCGTGCACAGATGTAAAACAGCTCGCCCCGCCTCTCTTGTTATACTAAGGCATGTTAAAGGAAACGGTCGGTCGCGTACACGATCTCACCTATCACCCGAAAGAGCGCATGGATATTTTGCGCAGAATGACTGTGCCGGAACAAAGTGCGATCTTTGAGAAGTTATCCCCTTATGTACAGCAGTCCATTCTCGGGCATTTGCGAACAGGGGAGGTGGTGAACATGCTCGACCATATGGATATGCACCAGGCGGCGCATATTCTGTCGCGTATTCAAAATCAGAAGAAGCGCGATCAAATTATTCTGCGCCTCAAGGGTGACATAAAGGAAAAAGTTGATTTCTTCTTGCGATTTCACCCTAAGGCGACGCTAGCGCTCATAAATTTTAATTACTTATTTTTGCCAGCCGACCACACCGTTGGTGACGCTGCCAAGGTGATCGAAGAACACTACGCCGAGACCGGCCGCTATCCCGAATTGTTACTGCATGAGAACGGAAAGCTCATTGGCGAGGTGCCGTTTTCGGTGATGGTAAAAGAGCGGAACAGCAGTGGGTTGCGGAAGTTTGTGCAGTCAGTTGCTACTATCACGTATCAAGCGAATGTGGAGGAAATTGTGAGCGTACTCACTGCGACCGGTAGTAAAAAAATTGTAGTGCTCGACCACGATACGAGCGTACTCGGTATCATTTATGCTGATACCGCCAAAACGCTCTTTGGTGATATGCCAGCCGAATCCTTATATGACTTCACCGGTGTTGACGACAGTGAGAGGCCTTTCGATAGTGTGTACCGAAAGGTTCGCAACCGCTACAAGTGGCTCATTCTCAATCTTGCAACGTCGTTTTTGGCTGGCTCGGTGATTTTGTCGTTTCAAAAGACGCTTGACGCGGTTACCATTCTGTCGGTGTACATTCCAATTGTGGCCGGTATGGGTGGCAACTCCGCCAGCCAGGCGTTTGCGGTGACGTTGCGCGGCATCACACTCGGGATTGTGCGGCTCGAGACAGCGCTTCCAGTCCTCCGCAAAGAAGCACTCGCCGGCCTCATCAACGGCCTCATCATCGGCAGTATCGTAGCTTTTATTTCTAGTGTGTGGAATGGCAATCCTCTCCTTGGTCTGGTGGTCGGCTGTACACTGGTGTTCTCTCACGTGATTGCACCGGTCACCGGAACGTTTCTGCCGCTCATTTTGAAATACTTTGGTAAAGATCCCGCCGCCACCTCTTCAATCTTTATTACCACCGTGACCGATGTGTGCGGACTGATATTCTTATTCGGTTTTGCGACACTGGTGTTGCTTTAGTATGATGGAAGTATGAAATGGACAGAACGAATTGTTATCCTCACTATTTTTGCCGCACTTCTTGGCGGCGGAGCCTGGATATATTTGACGATGCAGGCTAATCACGAAGCCAAATTGGCCGCTGTGAAGAGAGGGGAATACCAAATTCGGCCGCCCACACCGGAGGCTGAGGTAGACACTGAAAACTGGCGTCGTTATTATCCGACTACGGTCCCTATGACCATCGGCGGCGTGACGGTCGAGGCGTCGGTGGCCGCCTCTCTCCCTGACCGCATTAAAGGTCTGTCCGAAACGCCCTTCTTGCCCGACCAAGTGGTCAAATTATTTGCCTTTGAAGCATCCGGAGAACATGGCATTTGGATGAAAGACATGAATTATTCGCTCGACATCATTTGGGTGGCCGAACAGGGCGAGATTGTGCATATCGAAGAAGATATTTCACCAGACACCTATCCAACCAGCTTCTCTTCGCCGGTGCCAGCCTGGTACGTGATAGAGGCGAACGCCGGCTTTGTTGCCAAGAATGGAATAGTGCTTGGTGATGAGGTGGTGGTCGTGCTCCCGAACTAGAAGTTGCTTTTTATTTTTAGTGTGGCATTATACAGGTGCACGATGATCGCCCAGCACCATTTTTTGTTCCGTAACTGATGTTATTAAAAAACACGTTATGACCAAAAAATGGTGCTGGGAGGAAAGTCCGAACACACCCACTAGTAGTAGTGGAGTACGGTAGCGGGTAACACCCGTCCACCGCGAGGTGAGAGGTGCGAGCAGAGACGTCCGGCGCGAAAGCAATGGAGCCTGGCACCACTTTTGCGATGAGGCACTTTTGAGCACGACTGCTCGAACGCAAAAGTGGTGCTGGGTAGCTTCCTTGGAAACAGGGAAGGTGAAACGGCTAAATCCTTACCAGTGTGCAAGGCCGCGCTCGGATCCGCGAGAAGTGCTCGTATGAGCACCATTCGCGGATCCGAGAGAGCCGCATGAGGTGTGTGGCAACACACATCCTAGGTATATGATCATCCGGAACTTCGGTTCCGACAGAATTCGGCTTACGTGTACAAAAACCGCCCTTCGGGGCGGTTTTTGTACTATGATAGAATCACTTACGAACGTTATCACTTTGTCCTAATGAATATGTCAGGCAATATTTTTATTCCACGAACTCAAGTTTCGCCAAAGACAACCGAAAGACCGGAGAACCACCCCGCCGCCGACGGAATTCAAAAGTCACTCTTGCGGATAGTTCGAACGATACTCTGGTTGGCGGTTGGTTTGTTGCCCTTAGTGTTTATGCCTGGTTTGCCAGTCATGCTTGGATTCAGCAAAGCGGTATTTGTCTTGATTGGGGTGGTGCTGTCAGCCATCGGCTTGTCCTTTCTTATGTTACGAAGTAGCCGCCTGGTTGTCCCGCGACCGTTGCCGCTACTATTCTTTTTTGGTTTTGGTATTGTGGCTATTGTCAGTAGCTGGCTCTCTCTCGACTTGCGAGACTCGATTGGCGGCAATGCCTTTGAGGTACACACGACGGGTTTTTTCCTCCTCTTGCTGGCACTTATGGTGCTTATGCTGGTGTGGCAAGGTGCCAGTCGCTGGCTCAAGCGCTTACTGCTTTTATTGTCTTTGTCATCAATAGTGCTCTTAGGCTACAACCTGCTACACGTGTTCATTGGCGGTGACGCATTGTCGCTTGGCAGTTTTCAAAATGCGACGTTTTCTCCCGTTGGCAATCTCAATGATTTGGCAATATTTTCCGGATTGGTAGTTATTATTGGCCTCTTGTCTTTGTTGCAGTTGCGGCTCTCGCGGAGTCTGCAACTTGGTGTCGGGGGCGTTGTTTTCTTGGCCGTACTGGCGCTCGCGTTGGCTAACTTCTTCACGACTTGGCTTGTAGTGGGATTTTTTAGCTTACTCATTACCATTTATCTGCTCGCTGGCAGCCGTTTGTTTACAGTGTCGGATCAACAATTACCGCACCGTTCCATTCCACTGGCAGTCGCGGCACTCGTCTGTGTCGTGTGCGGCGCCTTTATCATCGCTGGACAACCACTCGGACAAATGCTCAATCCCTGGACCAAGATTAACTTCGTCGAGGTGCGCCCTTCACTTGAGGCTACTATTGATATTGCGAAGGCGACTTACCGCGAGCATGCTTGGTTTGGAGTTGGACCAAATCGCTTTGCGGATGCCTGGCGCTTGCATAAAGACGAGGCCATCAACAGCACGATCTTTTGGAATACCGATTTCGCGGCGGGGTATGGCTACATACCAACATTGTTCGTGACGACCGGGCTCATTGGAGGTCTTCTTATGGTGCTGTTCCATCTCTCGTATTTGTTTTTTGGGTACCGTCTTTTGTTGCGACCAGTGTCTGAGGGGAGATTTTGGCACTATGCCGCCGCCGCGAGCTTCACTGCCGCTGTCTACCTGTGGGGTATGAGTTACGTCTATGTGCCTAGCGCGACTCTCTTGTTGCTCGCGGCGGCGTGTACAGGTATTTCGTTTGCGACTGTGAGCAAACTCGACCCAGAATCGCTTCTAGCTGTGCCGCTCGCCAACAATCAAAGTCGAGCCTTTATGCTGGTCGGAATCACGTTGATTGTTGTCATCTTCGGAGTGGGCACGTTGCTCACTGTAACCAAACAGTATGCGGCGCAGGCCATTTTTGTCCGCGCGACCGACGCCTCTCTCGCCGCCGAAGTCGACCAAGCTATGGTACGAGCGTTGGCTTTATATAAAAATGATGTCTACTACCGCGTCCGTTCACAGTACGAGCTTCAAACAATTGCTTCAATTATAAACACCGCCGAGCCAACCGAAGAGAACCAGCAACGTTTCCTCGATGCGACCAGACGGGCTATAGAGTACGCCGAATCAGCCATTTTGATTGATGGGAGTGATCCGGCCAACCATGTGAGTATTGCTGGCATCTACAACAATCTTGCGATTGCCGGCGTTGACGGCGCGTTTTTGAATGCTGACGCGGCGCTCAAGAAGGCGGTCGCCCTAGATCCAAAAAATCCTAATTACCCGCTCATTGCAGCGGAGCGGGCGGTACAGATTGGCGATATCGAAGCCGCCCGAAAAGAAATTGAAAGCGCATTGGCGCTGAAGCGCAATTTTTCAGAAGCGCTCTTCTTGGCGGCGCAATTGGATATCAGCGAAGGAAAAACGGCAGACGCGATTACTAAGACTCGTTCTATCATCACCCTTGAACCAAACAATCCGACCAGATATTTCCAGCTTGGCGTTCTTTTATCAGCTGACAAGCAGTACGATGCGGCGATAGAAGCGTACAAAACCGCCCTTTCGCTTGATCAAAATTACGCTAATGCGCGCTACTTGCTCGCGCAAGTCTATTTGTTGCAGAATAATACCGAAGCGGCGCTTTCGGAACTAAAGCGTGTAGAGGAGACAAATCATGACAATAGTGAACTGTTGAATCTTATCCGTACGCTTGAAGCGGGCGGTACCATTGAGATCGTCGGAGAAGGATTCGCCCCTTCGATCAACGGGGCAGAGCCAACCGAACCAACTGAAAGCGGTGTCACCACGCCGGTTTCACCTGACACCGATCTAGTATCACCCATCAATCAAGTCGTCGCGCCAGAGACACGCACCGAGACCTTCACTCTCCCGGAGGCTACTGAATAGACCGTATGGTGAAGCGTGTATTTGATTTCGTCTACAAAGAAGTGCGCGGACTTCACCAAGCGGCTTTTGTGCTGGCGTTGTTTGCCTTCGGCTCGCAGGTGCTCGCCGTCGTTCGTGACCGGTTGTTGGCGCATAGTTTTGGTGCAGGAACCGAACTCGATTTGTACTATGCTGCGTTTCGCATACCGGACTTGCTCTATGTGCTCTTTGCGTCCGTACTGTCTGTCTATGTACTACTTCCGTTTGTTAATCGCTTTACCGCCAAGGATGGTCCTAAAGCGGGTGGGCGCGTACTATCACAGGTTTTTTCGCTGTTTCTGATTATCTATGCGAGTGTGGCACTCGTGCTCATGTTTGCGGCGCCGGTGTATCTGCCGATGTTGTTTCCGGGGCTGGCCGAAGATATGTCGACGCTCGTCTTGCTCGCGCAAATTCTACTCCTCCAGCCTTTTTTACTGGGCCTTTCAAGCTTGTGCGGGGTGGTGACGCAAATGAGCCAACGATTCATCTTGTATGCGATTAGTCCGCTTCTCTACAACATTGGCATCATTGTCGGCATCATTTTTTTCTATCCGATCTTTGGCTTACCCGGTTTGGTCGTCGGGGTGGTCTTGGGCGCTCTCGGACATTTCGGAGTCCAATTGCCATTTGTGTTTAGAAGCGACTATAAGTTTTCACTCACTTCTTCGTTTGACTGGCCGCTTATCAAAGAAGTTCTTTTTGTGTCCGTGCCCCGGGCCTTCACACTCTCGGTGAGCCAGTTGGTGCTTTTGGTGCTTGTAGGAATGGCGACGGTGATGACTGCCGGCTCGGTGTCGGTCTTCCAGTTTGCCTACAATCTACAATCCGTACCCCTGGCGATTATTGGTATGAGTTATTCAGTCGCGGCCTTTCCAACCTTGTCGATTTTATACGCACAGAAAGACCAGCAAGGTTTTAACGTACAGTTATTGACTGCTCTACGACATATCATCTTTTGGTCGGTTCCTATTATCGGTCTCGTGATTGTACTGCGGGCGCAGATTGTTCGCGTGCTTTTGGGCAGCGGCGCGTTTGATTGGGGCGATACGCGACTGACCGCCGCGGTGCTCGCCGTCTTTATACTGTCTTTGACTGCCGAATCTATTTTGCTGCTTTTGACACGGGCGTTCTATGCCTGCGGCCGAACCTTTATTCCACTCTGGATTGCCGCGACATCGGCCGCGGTAGCAATTTTCTTAGCCGGTGTCTTTCGAGAAGTCTATCGCACACACAGTGTTATCCAAGATACAGTCGCACGATGGTTGCGTCTTGAAGACGTCACGGGCACGGAGATACTCGTATTGATTGCCGCGTTTGTGATCGGTCAACTCTTACAGCTTAGCCTCATGATTTTTGTTTCCCGCAATGTATTTGTTATTCGTTATCGGTCATTATTAGTGTTGTTTACTCAAGCGCTCATCGCAACGCTAGCGGGAGCGGGAGCGGCGTATGGCACTCTCTCATTTATTGTGAACGGAATTAATCAGGAGACGTTTGTCGGTATTTTACTTCAAGGCGCCGCCGCTGGCATCGTGGGGCTTGGTGTGGTCGTGTTCGTCTATTGGTTTCTCAAAGCACCGGAACTAGGAGAGCTGTACCGCTCGTTTAGAGGCAAGCTGCAGAAGAGCGCTGTGGTGGCGCCTCAATCAGACACCCTCTAGTTTTTTCTTTAGACTAGGGTAGAGTAGTGCCACACATGTCTTTGCAGATTAGAAATTTCAGCATCATTGCCCACATCGATCACGGCAAATCAACTCTGGCCGACCGCATGCTGGAGGTAACAAAGACAGTCGATGCCAGGAAAATGAAAGCGCAGGTGCTTGACTCAATGGAACTCGAACGAGAGCGGGGCATCACCATTAAGATGCAGCCAGCCAGAATGAAGTATGCCAAAGACGGTGTCCAATACGAACTCAATCTCATCGACACACCCGGACACATTGACTTCTCGTACGAAGTCTCGCGTGCGCTCAAGGCCGTCGAAGGCGTACTGCTTCTTGTTGACAGTACACAAGGGGTGCAAGCGCAGACCCTCACGACACTCCAAATGGCTAAAGATCAGGGATTGACGATTATCCCTGTCCTCACCAAGACCGACGTGCCGCACGCTCGCATACATGAAGTGGGAGAGGAGGTAATGAAACTTCTCAACTGTGCGCAAGAAGACATTATGCTGGTGTCGGGCAAAACCGGTGACGGAGTGCCGGAACTCTTGGCCGCTATCTGCGAACGGATTCCGCCGCCTAAGCTAAGTGTGATCAGCGCGTACCGCGGGCTTATTTTTGATTTTGAATATTCCAACCATCGCGGCATTATCGTTTTTATGCGGGTGTTTGACGGCCGGGTGAAAAAGGGAGACACTCTCCGCTTTGCGGCAAGTGCACGCACCTTTGTCGCGCTTGAGGTGGGTATAGTGACTCCGGAAGAAAAGCCGGTTGAGGCGCTCGAAGCTGGCGAGATCGGGTACATTGTGACTGGTATCAAAGAGCCGGGCATTGCGGCGGTCGGTGATACGCTTTTGCTCGACAAAATAAACGCCGAACCACTGCCCGGCTACCAAAAAGCGCGGCCAGTCGTCTGGGCGTCTATTTTTCCTTCCAATCAAGATGACTTTACCCAGCTCCGCCAGGCACTCGAGCGCTTGCAGTTATCGGACTCCTCGTTGTCTTTTGAGGAGGAGTCTTCCGGCGTGCTCGGCCGCGGCTTCCGCTGTGGTTTCTTGGGCATGTTACACATGGAGATTATCACCGAACGTCTCAAGCGGGAGTTTAGTATTGAAATTATTATCACCTCTCCGTCCATTTCATACGAGGTGACCTGGCCGGACGGGACGGTAGAGTCTGTGTACGCCGCCAATCGTTTCCCAGAACACGGCGATCGCGTATCGGTGCGGGAACCTTGGATCTTGGGGCAGATTATTCTACCGGGCGACTATATGGGAAATGTCCTTACGCTCTTGTACGAACACGAAGCCAGCGTGATTGACACCGAACTATTTGGTGATGGTCGCACGCTTTTGGCGATTGAAATGCCTTTGCGCGAACTGATGCGTGGATTTTTTGACCGGCTCAAAAATGCCAGTAGCGGCTACGCCTCGCTGTCTTATGAGATTGCCGAACTTCGTCCGGCGACGGTGACAAAACTCGACGTGCTGGTAGCGGAAGAAATTGTACCCGCATTTTCGCGGGTCATCGGCTTATCGCGGAGCGATGTTGAAGCAAAAGCAGTGGTCGACAAACTCTACCACCTGCTTCCCCGACAGCAGTTTGTTACTAAAATTCAGGCCAAGGTGATGGGGAAAATCATCGCGACCAAAAAACTATCAGCCACTGGCAAGGACGTGACCGCGCACCTCTACGGCGGCGATATCACCCGTAAGATGAAACTACGCGAGAAGCAGAAGAAAGGAAAAGCCAAAGCCCTCGAACGCGGCAAAGTGCACATCTCGCAAGACATCTTTATGAAAATGATGCATGAGTAAAGGAGTCGAAGACGACTATTACGAATGTATGTAGATGCTTAGCATATTTCGACCTCCCGGGGAGAAATAGGCTGTAGCGACCTGTTGAAAGGGGACTAAAAGAGCCCAGCGCCGCCAGAGTAGGCAAATACCATGCTAATGACTATCAAAATCGCCAATAGTGCCCAGATCCACTTGATGACTTTTTTGGTTTTGCTGTGAAATAGGAAATTCATACGTTGCCTATTGTAGCAAAACCGGCTCGCTCCGCAAAGGGCGCTATACTATACGTATGTTTGACTTTTATCAAAAACGCCGTTTGAAGATGGTCATGACCTCGCGGTACCTGCAGGGCGGTATTTTGCTCTTGACTGTGTTTGTGGCCTGGCAGGCGTTCCAGCGCTATGAAATGGCAGTCGATATGAGGGAGCGTCGCGTAGAGGCCGAGCAAGAAGCGGCGGCACTGGAGGCGCGTAAGGATGCTTTGGAGGCGAAAGTGGAGTATTTGTCCAATGAACGGGGCATCGAAGCAGAAATGAGACGGCAGTTTGATGTTACGAAAGACGGGGAGCAAGTGGTCGTCATTGTTGAGCCGGAAGAAGAAAGTGAAATAAAACCCATTGCGACGAGTACTAGTAAGAACGCGCCATGGTATCAGTTCTGGCGCTGATTTGTTATACTAGCTTGATTAAAATATATTAAAGTACACATCTATGAGCCCTGTTACCATCTATAGCACGCCGGTTTGCCATTTTTGTCACGCGGCGAAGGAATTTTTTACAGAGAACAACGTTGCCTTTACCGACTATGACGTGGCCTCTGATATAGAAAAACGAAAGGAAATGATCGACATGACTGGGCAAATGGGAGTACCGGTGATTAAAGTCGGTGATGATGTGGTGATTGGTTTTGACGAACCAAAGCTAAAGGAGTTGCTGAAGATTTAAAGAACACAGAGATAAAAATACAAACGGCGGCCCGCTTCGCGGG
>JBBTRC010000008.1:136444-142311 GCA_038065355.1 Patescibacteria group bacterium | reverse complement strand
TTATTTTTAAAATAACACATATAAAAAAAAACAACGGGCGGCCGGTTGGGGGGCCCGCCTTTCATTTTTGGTAAACTACTTCGCGTGGTTGATAATATTTTGAATGATCTCGTCGACTTCTTTTGGTTTGTCACCTAAATCAAGGTCGGGGAAGAAGTGCGACAGCACAACTGGCCTCATACCGGAGATAAAAGTTTGTTCGCCTTCGATATATACGTTTATTTTGCAAGGCAGGCAGAGTCCAATTTTGATGTCTATGTTCAAGAATTCGCTGGCAAATTTTGCATTGCAAAATTCAACCATACTAAACGGTCCTCTCTGAAAGCCTTTGTCGCCCAATGTTTTCTGTACATCGTGAACGTGCAAAACCCGCATGCCATAGTTAGCAATCTCTGTTTGTACGCTTTGCACTGCCTTTGCGAAGGTCTTCGTGGTTGTTACTGTGTAGTCAAATTCCATAATTTTATGTTCAAAAGTTAAAGTTTAATTTCCTCCGTGTGCCTTCACCAGGAATTGAACCTAGATTTCCTCCTTAGGACGGAGTTGTTCTATCCGTTGAACTATGAAGGCATAGATGGATAGGGCTGTAGCGTAGCATAAATCAGCCACTTTGGCCGCTTGGTCTGCTATACTTTTGCTATGTATCCAGAACAGCACGAGCATCATCAAATACGCGATCTAGTACTTGAAAATCAAAAACTCCTGGCCGAGAATAATAAATTACTCAAAAAATTAAGCCGAAATGCGCAGATTTCGCTCTGGCTCAAGGTGCTTTGGTTCGTCATTATCATCGGCTTGCCGTTTGTGTTGTACTACTACATCATTGAGCCATATTTCACAACGCTCGGCTCGTCATTTGCCACCTTCCAAGCTGGTTTGCAAGAGATTCCGGGCTGGAAGCAATTTTACGAAGCGGCTCGGGGTAGCGGAATAGGTGGCGGTCAATAATTTGAAATTATCACCAAAAACGGTACAATAGCCACCACACGAGGAGAATTGAAAGGAGGTTTTGTAGCAAGAAAATAGTATCACGCCATTTGCTTGGGGAAGAAAATCTTGCCCAAGCTGCATTCGGACAAAATGTATGCTAGCATCCATTTTGTCATTCATTATTTGCTTGGGTAGCTCAGTTGGTAGAGCATTTCCCTGAAGAGGAAGGGGTCGCCGGTTCGAGCCCGGCCCCAAGCACAAAATGCCAGCCGCAACGTCAGACGTTGCGGCTGTTGCAATTTGTAGATTGGGGCTGGGCTCGAAAACCGTAGCCGGTATACAAGACGAGCGAAGCGAGGACTTGTCGGCGAGGTGGGGTCGAAAGTACTTACTAGAATTGGAACGCAGTGAACAATTATAGTTAGTAACTTGTGACCGAGCCCGGCCCCAAGCACCACAAATAAAAACAACAGTCGTTCGAGACTGTCGTTTTTTAGCAACTCTACTGCTTCACGATGTGGCTTCTGACTTTGAGTTGAGTGCTACGGTTTTTATCGAGTTTAGGGAGTTTTATCTCTAGGAGACCGTGTTTTTCCTGTGCTTCTGCCTCGTCGATGGCGACTTCTTCCGGTAGGACGAGCGTGCGAGAGAAACTACCCCAAAAGAGCTCGCGGTGGAAATAACCGTCGTCGTGTGCCTCTTGGAATTCTTCGCGCACGCCGCGGATGGTGACCATGTCACGGGTGATAGAAATTTCAAGTTCGGTCGGGCTCACGCCAGCGACAAGTGCCCGAATGACGATTGCATCGTCGGTTTGGTACATATCTACGGGCAGTTCGCCGTCTTGTTGTGTGCCTTCATTTTCATTTGCGTCTCGTTCCCAATCTTCCTGGGTTTCCTCTCTGTCTTCAGTTTCTGCTTCATCGTCCTCGCCAAACTCATGGTCGGCATCGAGAATTCGATCGTATTCTTTGGCTTGGCTGTTGCCAGTGAGGCGGTCTAAAAATGAGGGTTTTTTCATAGGTTGTGTACGAGAGTGCGATTATGAGCGCTTTCAAGCATTTTTATCTTTTCGAACAGAAGAAACAGGATGATGACTCCCATCCATACGAACAAGAATACTCCGAGGATCGTCTCTTCACTCGCATCTATTATAAAAAAGTTAAACAGCGCGTGCAATACAATGGCCGCGAACAACCCAAAAGTACCGGCAAATACCTGGGTTGGTTTTGAATTGTAGTAGGTAAGGGCCAACACCACGCCGACCGTACCCGAGGCGAGTACGTGGAGCAATGTGGCGCCGAGAAAACGGAAGCTGCCGGTCAGCGCCGAGTGGACAATATCCCCGCCTAAAAGGGGACTGAAAATAAAAAGCGCGTTTTCAAGCGCCGCAAACCCAAGCGCGATCACCACCATGTAGATGACCATGTCAATCGGCTCGTCTACTTCGCGGTTCCAGAACACGACGATCAGCGCGACAGCGTATTTTAACAATTCCTCAATGGTGACCCAGATAAACATGATGTCACTGCCTTTATAGAGTTCGAGCGCGAGTTTCTGGAGTGGCAGTGCCAAGGGCACAATGGCCATGCCGGCAATGAAGGTAATGGCAAGGAGGAAGTAGGGTTCTGGTTTGCGGCTGTCCTCGCGAAGCCAAAACCACATCCAAAAAAGAGCGGGTATCAAACCAGCCAAAAACGCAATGGCAAAATACGTCGATTCCATTTAGGAGTATTGTAGCATTTGGTTCTTGAAACATGCCCACACCGGCCGCCTTTGGCGTGCACGAATCGAGTTCTCTGCTCAGCCGTTTAGGAGACGGCTTCCGCAAGGCACGCCAAAGGCGGCCGGTGTGGGCAACGCCCTTCCTAGTGAATGGGCCACTTGGCCACCATCAAAATGTCGGCATCCTTCATTTCCTTTGGGAGCTCCTGCCAGATAGTTTCGGTGACGTAGGGCATGAATGGGTGAAGGAGTTTGAGTGAAGTAACAAGGCATTCAATCAGTACGTATTGACGCGCGCGTTTTGCTTCAGCGTCGTTGCCATTTAAAATTGGTTTTGACTCTTCGAGGATAGTATCCGCGAGTTCGCTCCAGACGTAGTGATAGGCTTTCTCGCCAGCGATGTAGAGGTTGAATTTCTCGATTTCATTTGATACGTCGGCGGACGTCTCTCTGAGTTTCGCAAGAATCTCGTTGTCACGTGCGCTACATACAGGCGTAGTTTTTAAGTCGGTATCGATTGTATGAGTGAGTACGAAGCGGCTGATGTTCCATATTTTATTCGCAAAGTGTTTGTAGCCGCGAACCCGGTCTTCTGAAAGCGGCATGTCGTTGCCCGGCGCGGCACCAATGACGAGTGAAAGGCGAGTGGCGTCAGCGCCGTACTTCTCTATCATGTCGAGCGGGTTGATGATGTTACCGAGCGACTTACTCATCTTGCGGTTTTGTTTGTCGCGCACCAAGCCGTGCAGATAGACATTTTTGAACGGCACCTGTCCCAGGTGGAACGTGCTCATGAGAATCATCCGCGCCACCCAGAAGAACAATATGTCGTAGCCAGTCTCAAGGACAGTGGTGGGATGGTAGGTTTTTAGGTCGGCGGTTTCTTCTGGCCAGCCAAGGGTTGAAAATGACCAGAGTCCAGAGGAAAACCAAGTGTCGAGCGTATCAGGGTCTTGCACCCAACCGTCTCCAGGAGAATCTATTTGCACTTTGACTTCACTGCCCTTGTGCCCCAGGGCACCCTCTCTGCCTGCGGCATTCACCTTGTGCTCCAGAGCATTCTCTCTGCCTTCGGCATTCACCTTAAACCAGGCTGGAATCCGGTGACCGTACCAAATCTGACGTGAAATACACCAGTCGCGCAAGTTGGTGATCCAGTGGTAGTAGGTTTTGTTAAAGCGTTCGGGGAAGATTGAGACACCGCCGCCCTCGACTGCTTTGCTCATGAGGGTTTTGAGTGTGACCAAGTTACCCTCTTGTACGCCAGGGATTTCCGAGTGTCTCATGGCGAATTCTTTGTTCACGTCGACAAACCATTGCTCTTTGATCTGTGGCTCAATCGTGCCACCTCCGCGGCTGTTGGTGGCGATGTTGTGGACATATTTCTCATCAATTTTTTCTATCAAACCCTTCGCTTGCATTTTTTCTATAATGGCGGCACGGGCTTTCTTGATGTGCTGGCCAGCAAATTCACCGGCTACTGGGAGTAGGATGCCGCGTTCGTCGATGATCTGCTCACGACTCAGTCCGTGCCGCTCAGCGATTTCAAAGTCTACTGCTGAATGCCACGGGGTGATGGTCATAACACCGGTGCCCATTTCGGGATCGACCGCTTCGTCTTTGATGACGGTGGCGGTGATTGGGCCGTTGATCCATTCCACTTCAAGTTTTTGTCCATGTGTGTATTCCTTGTATCGCACATCATCAGGGTGCATAACAACGTACTTGTCGCCGAATTTTGTTTCTGGTCGAACGGTCCCGATGGTGAATGGCCCGTACTTGAAGTAGTAAAACGGGTCGGTCTTTTCGACGTGTTCGATCTCATCGTCCGAAATGGTAGTTTGCATATTCGGATCCCAATTCACAATTCGCGCGCCACGGTAAATCAGCCCCGCTTCATACATACGTATGAAAGCCGTCATGACCGCGTGATAGCGGGTGTCGTCGAGTGTGTAGGCGTAGCGGCTCCAGTCGAGGCTCGAACCCATTTTTTTCGTTTGGCCGATGATGGTGTCTTTGCTTTCTTCAGAAAATGCGATGATTCGCTTGATCAGTTCTTCGCGGCCAAGGTCGTAGCGGGTTTTTTTCTCTTCTTTATATAAATCTTTTTCCACCTTTGCTTGTGTCGCTACGGCGGCGGAATCGGTGCCGGGTATCCAGAGTGTCCGATGGCCACGCATGCGGTGGTAGCGCACCAAAATGTCTTCAATCGCCAACATGGCCGCGTGACCCATGTGGAGGGTGCCGGTCACGTTGGGAGGCGGAAGAACGATGGAAAATGGCTCGGCATCTGACGCAGTGACGCCCTTTTCAATGCAGACATCAGGATTAAAAAAGCCACTCTTTTCCCACATATCATAGAGCGCGTCTTCGTGCTCGGCTGGGTTATGTGGTTTCAAAAATACCTCCGGAATACTGGGCTTTTGCTCGTTCATAGGTAGTGCGATGGTAACATGAAAACACAGTGAGAAAAAGCAACCACATTCTTTTTTTAAGGACTCCAACGAGTCGCGGTGCGGCAATTACCAACTAAGTTCTTTGAGTGCGCCGAGGGCGTACTCTTTTGTCCACGGACGTAGCTTCGGGTGATTGGCGACTTCTTCGGCCGTGAGCCACACCCACTCATCGTCTTTGTTTTCGGGAATCACTTCATCTGTTTCGCTGGTTGCGTAATAGAGAAGATCGACGTGCTGATGCGTCTCGTTTATCCGGTGAATGTTCATGTGTTTGGGACTGGGCAAGGGAAAGACCACGTCGTCTGTTTCGTAGGGAGGCGTTTCTTTGGCTAGCACGGACGCGTCGTTTGGAATCTTGATTGTCAGACCAACCTCTTCCAAGACCTCGCGTTTGGCCGCTTCAACAGGATGTTCGTGAAGTTCTATGTGGCCGCCGACGTGGATCCAAATATTATATTTTTCGTGGCGCCGAATTAAAACTTTATTTTTATGAACGATGTAGACGCCCACCGTCCAATCAATGAGTTCGTGAATGTGAGCCATTGAGTGTCAGTATAACATTGAGACAAAAAGCCCGTGACCGCATTTTCGGAGGGCGGTGTTTGGGTGGTGGGCGAAGAAAATGCGGTCGAGAGAGTTCACTTTAGTTTAAGCCAAGCTTTTGTTACCATCGGCACGGATGATGTCGGTGGCGGGGTCGGCGCGGCGGCCTACGCGGGCGCCCCCTTCACGTTGGGACTCACCGCGCTCTTGCCC
>JBBTRC010000008.1:110065-136434 GCA_038065355.1 Patescibacteria group bacterium | reverse complement strand
CCCCCCCCCCCCCCCCCGCCTTGGCGTGGCCAGCGAGCGCAATCATAATGCTGTTGTCTGTCGAGAGACCAGGACGAGGGAAGTAGCTCGTGACATCAGGGTAGTCAGTGAGCAGTGCCGCTTCAAACATTCGCTTCAGGTGTTGGTTGGCACTCACGCCGCCGCCGACAATTAAGGTCTTAGCTTGGTGTTGCTCGATGGCCGTGAGTGTTTTTTTCAACAGCACGGCCGTGACCGCATCCTCAAAATCGCGGGCAATAGCAGCTACTTCGTCCTTGCTCAGCGTTTTGTCAGCGACGGCGTACCGCACGGCGGTTTTCAAGCCAGAAAAAGAAAAATCTAAGTCGTTTGACCTAAGCATAGGCGAAGGCAGGTCGGCAAATTTTGGGAGTTTGTTACGCCGCGCAAGCGAAGCTTGCGCGGCTACTTCTGGCCCACCCGGATACGGCAACCCTAGTAAACGCGCAACTTTGTCATAAGCTTCACCGACCGCATCGTCCCTCGTCTGCCCAATCTTTTCGTACTGCCCCCAGTTTTTCATTAAAATCAATTCGGTGTGTCCGCCCGATATGAGAAGAGAAATGGCCGGGAATGAAATATCAGACAATTGATTATCCCTGTCAGCGTCGTAGATGCTCGCTAGCACATGGCCTTCCATGTGATTGACCGGCACAACCGGCACATCCCAGAGGAGCGCGAGCGCGCGCGCAAAATTTACCCCTACCCACAGCGCTGGCTCAAGTCCGGGACCGCTCGTGACGGCAATGAGATCGACAGCAAATGCACCGTGTTCCTTGTGGAAGGTAAGAAGCTGGTCGACCAACCCGTGTTCGCGGTTTAGGATGGTGCGAACGGCTTGTTCGGTTTTCTCATCAAGTGTCGGAGTAAAGTCGAGTGGTTCTATACCCGCTTCCTTGATCGCTTTCTCCAGCATCGGTACGATGGTGGCGGCGTGTTCCCGCTTGGCCAAAGCGGGTAACACGCCGCCGTATTCGCGGTGAATATCAATTTGCGACCACAGCGCATCGCCATGTATGTCATACACGGCCTGCGGAAACTCGCCGCGGGCCTCTACCAGGCTCACAGCGGTTTCGTCGCACGAGGTTTCGATTGATAAAATCAACATGGGGTTACTATACCTAATACATTGTCAAAACACAAAAATGTGGTATTTTGGATTAGGAAAAGGGAGGTGTTCAATGTCAGAAGAAAAAACCAAACTTAGACCTTTGCAGTTCTGCCATAACGCGTTATTGATCACTATCGGCTGTCTGCTCGGTGTGGTCGGCTTTGGAATTTTTGCGTTGCTTGGTTTCATCGAGAGACGGTTGGAGGGTCACCATGGAGCCCATTAAAGACTTCTTTATTCGTGTCGCCGACTATCTTGAGTTTAGCGGCTTGGTGCTCTACAAACTCATCGAGAAGATAATCGGATACAGCCTCGGCGCTATCGCTGGAGTCTTGGTGGCGATAGCGTTTACGGCGCTCTTGCTCTTCAGTTGCTTCAAGGAACTTTCCGATCAACTAGAGTCAGAATGGAAAAGCCTAAAGGCACCAGAACCAACACCCCACGAACGATTGGTGTGGCGCATTGGTTTGCACAAGTAAGAAAATAGGCGAGCTACGGCTCGCCTTTTGATTTGTGTGTCCGGTACAGGACTTGAAACTTACAGTTTCAGTACAGGTTGTCGCTATTTTATTTCGCAAGCTCATAAAATTGCTGGCAACCTCTTCAAGTCCTGGGGCCAAAAGTAAAATACCTCCAGCCGAAGCTGAAAGTATTTCACTTTGTGTCCGGTACAGGACTTGAACCTGTGGCCTCTACAATGTCAATGTAGCGCTCTACCAGCTGAGCTAACCGGACGTGGTTGACAGTATACTGAAACTTTATGCGCTTGCAATCTTTCGTGTTGCCTGTCGGATGAAATTTCTAATGATACTCTTTGTGACTCGCACTTCCTCGTCTTTTAGTTCTTCTACTTGCGGAAGTTCCTTTTCAGAGACATCCGATATCAAAATCGACTGCCCAAAATCAATCAGGTAAAATTTACCTTGATCATTGACCATAATATTTTTCGGTTTGATGTCGCCATGTAGACAATACTCATGCATTTTGGTAATAAAAGACTCTATTTCCGCTTCGATGTGTTCAAGTGGAATCTCACACAGATGCTGTGTGAGATTATCCAAATCTGTGACAGCAGAGGTCGCCGCGATATCAGTGTCAAGCGTGACTCCGTTTACAAGTTCCATACCGTAACATTGGATCTTGCTGGTTTTGTGATGAAAATAGGGGTGCGGTACGCGGATATAGGCTAGGTGATTCTCTTCTTCGATCTCTTCGATTTTTTTAATTCGCTCTACCTCTCGCAGCATGTCATGTTCAGCGGCTGCACTCAAAGTCTTTTCGGTTGGCGATACCAAATACTTAATTGCCATCGCTAAGGTCTCCTCGTTACGCGTGACTTCAAAACGCTTTACCCGAGCGGTCATACCGGCACCAATGTGACTTTCAGGATTTTCAAATACCTCTGTTTCAATTTGTTTAAACAAAGCCGCTTCTTGCTCAGCAAACAATTCGCGAACCTGTTCGTCGCTGATAAAGGTCTCGGTCATTGCTTCCTTCCTTTCTTGCAGAACTTTTTCCAGGTAAAGAGTCGCGTTATTGAGAGACAATCCCTTTCGCTCAATCGTTTGAATATGTTTTTTTGCTAGTTCAATAGGCAACCGCTGGAGGAGCGGATATAAGAGTGTACCTTCGTAATCAAGGATATCGACTTCTTCTTGGTCACTAAGGTGAGGCGATTCAAACGGCATGCGACTATTTCAGCACAGATACACTAACGCCGCAAATATTCAGATGTGTCGTATGGCTTTACAAATTCTCAAGATATGCTCTACTGGAGCTAGTTCACACAGCCCGTGGACGGTAGCGTGGAGTTCTTTCGTGGTTCGACTTAGGTCTTCCAAACTCACAGTCGGTCAAGTCGCCCAAGTCTGCGACAGTATAGAAAAACGGTCGCTTGGTGAAGACGAGGTGCGTGAGGTGCAACTGAAAGGCCGAGATGAGAGTGTGTTTATCTCTCGACTGGCGGTCAACCAAATACGGAGTGGGTATGAGCGCATCGACACTATTCCTGTCGACGGTCTGCGCATCTTCGTCTATGAATGAGGCGAAGGCCGCGACCGGTACTCGAAGACGTGCTAGCCACTTTAGGCTGGGCACGTCTTTTCTTTGGTAAGTAGTTTGATTTCTATCCGTCTACTGCTTAGTATTATCTCTATTTTATGAAGCCAACCACATCCACTCATACCGCTCCTCTCTACACGGGAGATATACCGCGCGACCCATTACAATTTGTGTGGAGGGTGGCTAGCAAACACTGGGATTGGGGTTCCTTGGCTTTTTTGGCGGTGACCATCGCTACGTTTTCTAGCGCCGGAATCGCCTATTTCTTTGGTCAAATCATAGATAGTGCCACGAGTGGCAACGTTGAAGGTGTATTTTTCTGGGTCTTTGTATTCCTCGTCGTATCAACAATTGGTTTTGCGAGCTGGCGCGCCTCTGGTTTTCTTGGTATGAATTTTCTTCTGCGCGTCGAACGGCACGGACACTTGCTGTTACTTGAGTATTTGCAAAGCCACAGCCAAGCCTACTTCAACAATCGGTTTGCTGGTTCTCTCGCCAACAAAGTTTCAAACGGTGCCGACGGCGTGGAGCATCTCCTTGAGTCGCTTCTCTGGAATTACTACGGTATTACCCTCAACCTCATTATCACGAGTGTGTATCTGGCATTCGTTGATGTGCGGTTCATGTTCTTTTTTATCGGCAGTGCGGTGTTCATTTTTGTCACTAACTACTTTTTGGTACAAAAGCTCATACCGCTTGTCGTGGTGTATAGTGAAAAAACTTCCAAATTTCGTGGTGGCATCGTGGACATGCTCACCAACATGTCGGCGGTAAAATCGTACGCCAACGAAATACGCGAACACGAAAGGTTGACCGCGCTGGCCGACGACCGACTCCATGCCAATAAGCAGGAGTGGACATACGCTGAATGGATCCTTGTTTTCAACAACACCATCGTGGTTTTTATTGAGGCGGTGCTGTTTATTGGTAGCGCGTATTTATGGAGTGTGGGACTCATTTCTGCCGGCACGGTGGTGATGATGCTCACCGTACTGTACCGCGTGCAGGGCGATTTGGTGTTTATTGGGAACAATATCCGTTCGTTTATCAGGCAGTACGGCACGATCGAGGAAGGTTTGTCTGAAATTTTGGTCGGCCAAGAACTGACCAACATCGCCAACGCGAAGCGACTCGAGCCACGCGGCGGAGCCATCATCTGCGACGACGTCTTGTTTCGGTATGGGAGCCAAACTGTCTTTAAAGATTTTTCACTCACCATTCCGGTCGGACAGCGGCTGGGGTTGGTGGGCGAGTCGGGCGCTGGAAAGTCTACCTTGGTGTCTCTTCTGTTACGACAGCACAATATTCAAACAGGAACCATTCACATCGACGATCAAAATATCGCCGAAGTGACTCAAACGTCGCTTCGAGAACATATCGCCGTGGTACCGCAGGAACCACTCCTATTCCACCGCACCATCCGAGAGAATATCGCCTACGGCAAACCAGATGCGACTGACGAGGAGATTATTGCGGTCGCCAAAAAAGCGCAGGCGCACGATTTTATCAGTGTGCTACCGGAGGGATACCACACCATGGTGGGAGAGCGAGGGGTGAAACTTTCCGGCGGACAAAAACAACGCGTCGCTATCGCGCGGGCGATGCTGAAAGACGCGCCCATTCTTATCTTGGACGAAGCCACGTCGGCACTCGATAGCGAAAGCGAAGTTTTGATCCAGAAAGCGCTGGCCGAACTGATGCAGGGGAAAACTGTCATTGCGATCGCGCACCGACTTTCAACCTTGCGAAAAATGGACCGGATTATTGTGCTCGAAAAAGGGAGAATAGTTGAAGACGGCACTCACGAAACACTCGCCCGCTCGGGCGGTGTCTACCAAAGACTGTGGCAACACCAGGCTGGCGGCTTTTTGCAAGAGTAGTGAGTACACGCGGGTGAGATAAAAATAGGCCACCGTTTTAAGGACGGTGGCCGGAGTTTAGGCGTAACAACGCATCAGACCAGTGTGCGGATTGTACACGTACTGCCTGCCGATGTGTTGGCACAAGCCCATTTTTCTCCAAAAGCTGATCGCCTCTGGGAGCACGTTTTCAGCTTTTAAGAGCAAGCCGCACTCATCGCTCACGCTTTTTGCTGCGGTCACCACCTTGCGGCCATGACCTTTACGCGGATTCGCAGTTGATAGATGGTCGATGATGAAGGACTCATCACCAATCCAGAATTTGAGCTTGAAAAGATCGTGTTCGATCCGATAATTATCATCCGGATCGTGGACGCTCAGGATTCGAAGACCAAATTGGTCAGATAGTTCCTCGTCAAAGAGTTCGCGTCGTCTGCACATGCCTGTTCTCTCCTTTATTCAGGCGCGAATACTATAGCAATACTCACGTGGCATGTAAATAAATAAAGCCGCCCTAGTACGCAGGGCGGCTTGTTGTGAAGAGGCTTCGGCTAGTGAACAGAAACTGTCGGCAGCGCATGTTTGTGAGCAGCGCTGGCAAACTCGGGCATCAGTTTGCTGACGAAGTCGTCAACCTCCTGGTTTCCGAGTACCGGCTCGAGATGCCTGTCTTCGCAAAAATCGGCAATCAGACGCAACAGCGTAACTCCGCATCGTTTTCCGGGTTTTGGTTTTACTTGGATGATCTCGAAGTGTTGGTCATCGACGCGAAACTTGAGCGCAAAGCCGTCGCTGTCAATGAGTACCGAGCCGTCGGGCTCCTCAGTCTTTTCGATTGAGTCGAACCCCAAAAAAAGTCCCTTCAGTCTCTTAAAGAACAATTCAACTTTTCTCACTTTTCTCTCCTTTTGTGAGTTTTCATTTTATGTCAACAACTCATACGGTTGACTTGCCATTATACCATAAAAATCATGAAATGCACACAAAAACGGGGGCGGCTTTGCCGCCCCCGTTTTCACCACTCTTATCGCTACAGCTTTTGCAAAAACATCAGCATTTGCTCGATTTCTTCAGATTGTGTTTTTATGATGGCTTCCGTAAGCGCCTCCATCTCGTTATGCTCTATGAAAGGGAATACACTGCGCGCCATCATGATAGCCCCCATGTGATGCATGATCATGTCGTTCAAAAAGGCTTTATCAAGTTCACTGCCTGATAGTGTTTCAAGTTCTCTCATCATTGGCTGATAGGTGCCGGTGTCTTGGTACGGCGTGCCATACCAGCTTTGGTACCACTGTTTCATATCGGCAATTTCTTTTTCTTGTGTGGACACGATATTCTGCGCGAGCGTCATGATTTCTGGTGTGGTACCACCGCGCGCGATAACTTCTTTGGCTGTGTCGACGGCTTCTTGGTGGTGGGGGATCATCTCTTCTAGGAATGCTTTTTCACTCGTAACCATCATGCCGAACATTCCGTGCATACCTCTGAAGTCTCCGTCGTTTCCGTCAAACATCATGGGCATTCGATTGTATCCAAATTGATTTTCAAACTGGGTTTGGTATCGGTGACGATACCCGTCGTTTCTCGCGTCGACGGCATATCCGACTATGCCGCCAATCAGAAGCCCAATAATACCGACTAAAATTGTGTTTGTGTTCATATGTAACCTTATACGCAGTGGTTTGTAATATCTGCCAATAATAGCAAAAACAGCCGGCCGCGTCGCGGCCGGCTGTTTTACGTGATACCGCACTCTAGCCCTTCGGATTTGTCCCGCTAAAAAATAACTTCCCGTCCCAACTGCACGTTATTCGCGTCAAAACCGTTGCATTGACCGCTGTTGCACAACGGGCATGCGCATCGGCTTCAGTTGCTTTACCAGAATCATACATATCTTCGCCCGCTGTAATTTCATACTCTGCGTTCATGACGCTATTTTCGGCTTCCGTGCTGGTTGATCCCTCAGGGGTGTCGGAGCCAACCATGAATTTCTTTTTCGCCACTTCTTTGTTGTCGACATAGACGATGAGGCTATATATACCATCCGCCAAGTCATCATGGATTTTATGTGACCAGGCATTATTTTCCACAGCAATGTCGCCGCTTCCGTAGGCTTTATCACCACTTGGAGCAGCAACAGCAAAACCCACAATAGTTGTGCCAAACGCGGTGCCTCTCACCACCGGATTTTCTGAATTTGATATTGAACTAATGGACACACTAAGCTTTGTCTCAGGCTTCGTTTCTGGAAGTCTTTCTTCAGGCCTTTCGGAAACAATGGAGCTACAAAGTTTGCCCATGGCCGCTCTCGTTGACGGTCCAACCAAACCAAAGCCGGTAGTTTCTGGCGCTCCAGAAGTGACCAGTCCGTTTGCTTTTTGCCATGCCTGCACCGCTTGTTCAGTCGCTGGTCCGAAGAAACCGGTGACCTCCCCATATGTGTAGTGACCAGTGTTTTTGAGGAACTTCTGCAATTTAGAGACTTCGCCGCCAGTTTCTCCGTCTGAAGTGCCTATAAAAAGTGAACGTGATAGTTGCACGCACTCGCTGACTCCGGTGCCGCTTTTGAGCGCCGCAATCTGGGCTTGTAGTTGCTGAATAATGAGCAAAAGCTTCTGAATTTGTTCCGATTGCGATGAGTCGTTTGTTTCAGCGTGTGCAGGTGCACTCACCCCATAGACGCTGATTGCCATGATGAGAGCTATGCCAATAGAAGCAAAGCTACTGATGCGGAAAATCATAAATACCTTATTACTTAATAACTCTTACAGATAAGTATACTCTTTTAAGAAAGGCAAAAGTGAGATATGTAAACACCCCAGTTTAACCAATGGCCAATTCTTCAGGAGTAAACGCGCCACCGGGACTGATGTCAAAGATGGCAGTCGGGGTAAAGACGAGGACGGCTTTGACAACTCGGGCTGGGTTTTGTTCTTTGACGAAGGCGACACCTGCCGCAAGCACGTCACCGCTTTCGACGTATGTCACAGTGCCTTTCATTTGCGCACCAATCATAGTGTTCCAACAGGTGAGTGCCACCTCAGGATTTTCTTTTATATTCAGGGCAGTCTTGTCCATGAAAAAATCAAACAGCCACAGCGAATCGTCATTCACTTTCAACATCGACACTGGTACGACGTTAAGCCCGGCCTTACCGTTGCTCGCGAGCGCCTTGGCACTCGCACTTTCTAAACAGGCTTTAAGAGCAGGAGAGAGCATGGAGGATAGTATACACCGAAAGGTGTAAGACGGTCATAATGAAAATTTTTAAATGTAAAAGAAAGGCGTCTTAATGGTCTAAATTTCGAGAGAATGTCTGCTATAATCGAAGGCATGGGTAGTGACATCTCTACAAAAATACTACTTGGAGACTCGAAAGAGATTTTAAAGAATCTAGAGGAAAACTCTATTGACCTCACCATTACTTCACCGCCGTACGCCGATAGCAGAAAAGGTACCTACGGGGGAGTTCACCCCGACAAGTATGTCGAATGGTTTTTGCCGATATCGAAAGAGCTTCTCCGCGTCACAAAACCTACCGGAACTTTTGTTTTGAACATTAAAGAAAAGGTGGTTGGTGGCGAACGGCACACGTATGTACTGGAACTAATCCTCGCTCTCCGGAAACAGGGTTGGTTTTGGACAGAGGAGTTTATTTGGCACAAGAAAAACTCATTTCCCGGTAAATGGCCGAACAGATTCCGCGACTCATGGGAACGACTGCTTCAGTTCAACAAATCAAAGAACTTTGCAATGTATCAAGAGGCCGTTATGGTGCCGACTGGAGATTGGGCTAAATCACGACTCAAAAACCTTAGCGTAGCTGACTTGAAGCGAGACGAGTCAAAGGTTGGAAGCGGGTTTGGCAAGAAAGTCGCAAATTGGATTGAACGCGACATGGCGTATCCTAATAACGTCTTGCATCTTGCAACCGAATGTGGAAATAAAAATCACAGTGCAGTTTTTCCTGAAGCGATACCAGAGTGGTATATCAAACTATTCACAAAAGAAGGAGACGTTGTCCTCGATCCATTTCTCGGCTCCGGAACCACTTCGCGAGTTGCAAAACGGCTCGGCCGGCACTCTGTCGGCATCGAGGTCTTAGAGGAGTACTATGAGCGCGCGAAGAAAACTATCGACGACGAGGCAGAACAAAGCAAACTATTCTTCCCAGAACTTCAACAAGCATCATGGCAAAATTAAACATGCACGAAGTACGAACGTATGTCTCCCAGAATATTGGCGGATTTCATGCTGCACGGTTAAATAGTTTGTCGAAGTTAGAGCTCAAGAAAATACTCACGCGCAAAAATCCGTACTTGTTCAAAGCGAAAAATGTTCTCACTTCGGAGGCGCTTGTTCGACAGCTTATGGACGCACACCTTTCCTCGCAAGAGGAAACCATGTTTGGCGATTTTCTCGAAGGTCTTGCTATTTTCATAAACGGCAAAGTGTATGGCGGGGCAAAATCTGCAGCCGAAGGTATAGACCTCGAATTCACAAAAGATAAGGTGAAGTACATTGTTGCAATAAAATCCGGCCCAAACTGGGGTAATAGTAGTCAAATTGCCCGTATGTCAGATAACTTCAAGAAAGCGAAAAAGATCCTCAATACGAACAGATCTCAAACCAATATTGTGGCAGTGAACGGCTGTTGTTACGGGCAAGACCACAAGCCGGATAAAGGTGGTTATTTAAAATATTGCGGCCAGGAGTTTTGGGAGTTTGTTTCAGGTGGCGCAGATTTATACACCGAGATCATCGAGCCACTCGGACACCAAGCCAAAGAGAAAAACGAAGAATTTCAGCAACAGTACGCTATTCTGATAAATAAGTTCACGAGCGAGTTTTCGACAGAGTTTTGTTCAGACGGAGTCATCGATTGGAAGAAAATCGTTGAACTCAACTCAAAGAAGAAATAGAACTTCTGAACACCACACAAGTGCTTTTCTCCAGAGTCATAAACAAAAATAGCACACTTGACAAGTGACAATTTTTGTGTTTGTGACCCCACGGAGAATCGAACTCCGATTTCCAGGATGAAAACCTGATGTCCTAGCCGTTAGACGATGGGGCCGGTCTCATTCTTTAGAATGAGACCGGCCCCACAGAGGGCGAACTCACTCCAACAAAATGTGCGCAGAATCATACCAAAAATATAGGAAAACGCCAGTCCATATAATAGGGACTGACAGTGTGTTATCATCGAGCAAACATCTGTTATACGCATACTATGAAAAAAAATATTAAGAAAGCACTGGCCGAATACTTTGACGAACTTATCTATGGTGGCATCGACGGTATCATCACCACCTTTGCGGTGGTGGCTGGCTTCACCGGAGCAGCGATGAGTAGCAACCTCACCACGCAAATCTCGTTTGCGGTGGTGACACTGTTTGGTCTCGCGAATCTTTTTGCCGACGCTGCCTCTATGGGGCTGGGGAACTTCCTGTCTGTTCGTTCCGAAAAAGACCTCTACAAGGTAATGAGACGCAAAGAGCACGAAGCGATCATGCAAACGCCTGACAGCGAGGTGTCAAAGACGATTGGCATTATGCAATCGAGAGGGTTTTCACCAGAAGACGCCGCCACATTAGCGGCGATTTATAGGAAAAACGGCGATTACTGGCTTGACTTTATTATGCAAAATGGTGCCGGTATGTCAGACCCACGGAGGCAAAACGAAGCGCTCACTGGACTCGCCACTTTCTTATCTTTTATTCTGTTTGGCTCCATTCCGCTTATCCCGTTTTTGCTTCAGGAAAGTGGCAACCCGGATGCCGTGTTTATGTACTCAACCATTGGAACGTTTGGCGCACTTGTCGTACTCGGTCTGCTCAAATGGAAAATAATTGGCACAAAACTCTGGGCCTCACTTCTCGAAGTGGTGTTGGTCGGTAGTACGGCCGCTGCACTGGCGTATTACGTTGGTACATTCTTTGTCGTGTAGGCGGATGGTTGTGGCACTTCATGGTCTTGGGGAAGTGTTGGTACGGACAGTCCTAGTTTGAGTGAACCCATCTCTCTGGCAATCATACGCAGTGTAATCAGAGTCTGTTTGGCAAATCTTTCGATGTGGACGGTCAGGCAGTCAAGTGTCTGTGGGTCGTAAAGGAGATACACTTGACCTTCGTCTTCAACGGAAAGCCGTTGTTGGACCAAGAAATTGATCACCTCTTCTTCACCGACGCGGAGCGTCACGTCGTGCGCTCGGCTCAGTGCCCGTACATAAGGACTCGCCAAAAGTTCTTGGTTCGTCGCAAAGATTGAATAAGTGCGTAGCATAGTTGGATATGTTACGTTAATAAAACTCTCACTCAACGTTGGCTGTGAGGATGGGGAGAATGGCAGCCAATCAATCAGATTGCAGTTGCCACAGCTCATTCAGCATCACTATTTCATCACTGGTTGTCAACTCGATTGTTAGCGCCTATTCGCAGGGGTTATGTACAGACTTATACACAAGTTTTCCACAGGAGGGGCTTGAAATAAGGATTTTGATTCTTGTTGACATATTTAGTGTCTGTGAGAACCTATAAGGTAGGTTTGCACGGTGGTGAAGTATCAACATACTTACGCTCGAGGCTACGAGCAAAACGTGCAGGCCGAAGCTCTACGTTGTACAAGACAAAGGCGCCCGTAAGGGCGCCTTTGCCATGTGCTATTGTGATTTTTTGTTACTTGGTTTTCAGAGTCACGTAAATATCTTCAAGCGCGCGGACGCCGTCGCCGGCGGAGATGTTGTTTTGGTGATATTTTATATTTGTACAGTCGCCGGCGGCCCAGATGTACGGAGCGCTGGTCTTTTGGGTCCAGGGGTCAATTTTAATTCGCTTGTATTCGTCTGTCTCTACGACCCCGACCGCAAATTCGGTGTTGGGAATCATGCCTATCTCCACGAAGATGCCTCCGACCGAAAGCTTCTGTTCGTTGCCTTCTTTGTCGGTGTAGATCAGGCCGTTTACAAAACTTTCGCCAACGACCGCGGTCGGAGTGGCGTTCAACACACTGCGCATATTTGGATGAGCAAGCACTTTCTCGACCGTCACCGGATCAGCTTTAAAATGATCGCCCTTATGGAAAAGCGTCACAGTTTTGGCGTAGGCGAGCAGTTGGGCGGCCGTCTCAAAACCAGCGTTGCCTCCGCCAATGACGGCGACGTCTTGCCCAGCAAACAGCGGCCCGTCGCACGAGGCACAGTAGGTGAGTCCTTTGTGCTCAAAAATATCCGCTCCTTGCACGTTGAGACATCGTCTCTTTGACCCTGATGTGACAAGCACAGCGCGTGCCTGGTGTGACAGATTGTTTTCCAACGTAACTTCATAGCCGCCATCAATTCCGGCCAGCTTTTGTACGAGCTGGTTGTCTATAATGTCCACAAACCCGCCAGCGTACGCGTAGAGGTGTTTTTTGAGGCTCTCGGCGAGGTTTATGCCGCTCGTTGAAGGAGCGCCAATCCAATTTTGAATATCTAAGGAGACGGTGCTTTGGCCGCCCCATTCCTTGGTGATAAACAGTGTGCGCAGTTGTTTTCGGGACGCGTAGACACCAGCGGCAATTCCAGCTGGTCCTCCACCGATGATAATGAGGTCGTACATCATTGAAAATATTATTTTGTAAGTGTCAGTATCATAGCAAAAATCCTTCAGTCGTGCTGAAGGATGTTGCATAGGTCGATTTCGTTTTAACGCCTGCTCGCAATGGAAAGTTAACGCTGTTCCAGCGATTTCGGCGGGGCAAAAGGCCGAAATCGGGAACTAAGTAAAATATGTTTACTCGCGTTCACTATTTTACTTAAGCTTCGAACGACGCAAAAATGCTGGAACTGGTCACAAGTCACTAAGTATATTTGTTCACTATGTTCCAAATCTACTAAGTGCTCGCGACCCCGGCTCGCTGGTTCGTCGCGGCGGGCTAAAGCCTTTCCTTACAGGAACTGTACACCTTTTGGGTATTTCTCATTCTTCAAAATACCTCAAAGGGTCTTGCGAAAGTGCTTTTGCACTTTCTCACCTCACATCGCTGCGCCCCGCAGTACCTGCTTTTGAGAGAAATACTATTTAAGCTTTGACCGGCGAAGAAACGCAGGTACTGCGCCCCAGTCGTCTTCGTCGGTATCGTCGGCTGGATCGACTGGTTTGGGGTCGCGCTTGGGGAGCGGCGCGTGGGTGGAAGCGACGGCGACCGGAGCGGGTTCTGGCGCTCTCTCTGCTTCTCCCTTGCGCGACGGGAGCGAGTTAAAGATTTTTCCACGACCGCTGGTTTCCACCACTTCATCTTCGTATAGTTCACGCGCGGTTGGTGCACGATGAGTGATGCGGTGGCTTGGTCCGATGTTTTCTTCTGGGAAGCCGGTCGCGATCACGGTAACCTTAATCTCGTTCTTCTTCAGCTTGTCGTCTCTGATGGCACCGAAGATAACCTTTGCTTGCGGATCAATTGATTCGGTAATGATGCGAGCGGCATCTTGGATCTCTAGCATCCCAAGATCATCACCGCCGGCAATCGCAAAGAGAACGCCCTTTGCGCCGGTAATTGAGACTTCAAGGAGCGGTGAGTTGATGGCAAAGCGAGCCGCTTCCTCAGCACGCTTCTCGCCGGACGAGACGCCGACGCCCATGAGTGCAGAACCAGCGTTTTCCATAACACTTCTAATGTCGGCAAAGTCAACGTTGATGATACCAGGCATTGTGATGAGGTCAGAAATGCCTTCGACGGCTTGTTTCAGGACGTTATCACACTGTTCAAAGGCGGTTCTTACTGTCGTTTCTTTATCGACAATAGCGAGAAGCCGATCGTTTGGAATGGTGATGAGCGCGTCAACTTCTTTTTTTAGTTCATCAATACCTTGAAGGGCCAGTCGCATACGTTCCTGACCTTCAAAGAGAAATGGTTTCGTCACGACGCCGACGGTGAGGGCACCGCTTTCACGCGCAATTTTTGCCACGATCGGTGCGGCTCCAGTACCAGTACCGCCGCCCATGCCACCGGTTATGAAGATCATATCCGAACCCTTAATGGCGTTGGCAATTTCTTCTCGAGTTTCTTCGGCCGCCCGACGCCCCATGTCCGGATTGCCGCCGGCACCAAGACCGCGGGTGAGGTTTTTTCCGATGTGAATCTTTCGTTTCGCGAGCGAGTGGTGAAGGTCCTGCGCGTCGCTGTTAATCGCAATGAACTCCACGCCTTTGACTTTGGATGACACCATGTGGTTGACAGCGTTTTTACCCGAACCACCAATACCGACTACGCGAATCCGTGCGAATGATTCAACGTCTGTTCTGATTTGTTCCATAATGTAACGTGACTAAATCTCAACTACTTCTTACCCACCCCTGAGTATTGGTAGCAGCTAATGGCACTATCATACAGGTATACAAAATATCTGTCACCATATTGACAGAGTCAAGAATCGTGTAATTGACAATACAAAAAATACGTTACGGAAGGAACTGGCTGAGCCAAGAAAAAATCGTGTGCTTGGTGTTTTTTACAATACCCAGAGTCGAGGCTTCTTCGGTGTCGCTGGCACCCCACATACAGAGGCCGTAGGCCACCGCCCACGACGCGTCTTTGATTTTAAGATTTTTACCGATCTCGAGCGTGGCAATTCGAGCTGGTAGGTTGAGTGTGCTCTTAGCTACATCGACTGCGTTTGAAACATTGGCGCCGCCGCCGGTCAAGATAGCACCAGCTGGCAAGAGGCCATCACGTTTGATTTTTGTGAGGTGGAGGTTGACGAGTCCAAAAATAGTTTGCAATCGTCCAGCCACTATCTCGTCAACTCGTTTTTTGGAATACGCGGCACTCGTCATGGCACCACGTTTTATTTTTTCCGCCTCTTCAAGTGGCAAGCGGAGCTGTAGCGCAATATCATTGGTCACGTCGTTTGAGCCAACCGGAAATATTTTGAGTGAAATCGGAGTTGAGTCTTCAAATACCACTGTGGACGTGGTCTCAGCGCCCATGTTGATGAGTACGCAGCCGGCGCGCTTTTGTGTTTTTGAAAGCATGACAAAGCTAGCGGCAAGCGGCGAAGCGATCACATCTTCGACGTAAATCCCGAGGCCTTCGATGGTTTTTATGAGGTCGTTGACGTGTTGTTCAAAGGTAGTGATGAAAAGGCTATCAATTTCGAGCTTGGTGCCCTTAAGTCCCTGTGGCCGCCCTAAGACTTCGGTGCCGTCAATCGTGTAGCGAAGCGGAATACTGTGAAGGATGCGTCGGTTGGGAATATGGTCGGCCACCCGATCCTCGCTGTCTTGCATGACCTTCTCAAGATCGATAGCGGTCACTTCCGAGTCGGCTCGAGCGGGAATAATCTCGCCGTGCGCGTAGACTTCCTCGAGCCCGATACTGCCAATCGCGACGTGCGCTTTTTTGATGGTCACGCCGGCGTTTTTTTCGGCTTGCGCGATGGCGCTTTTGATACTGCGGGCGACATCGGCCTCCTGCATGATGTAGCCACTTTTGAGACCTCGGCTTTCCGCCAGTCCGGTACCGATGATTTCTGGTTTGCCGCCCTGGCTCAAATCCTTAGGCACGCGTGCAACCGCCACTTTGACGTGGAAGCTTCCGACATCGATACCTGTAATAATGTGTTCAGCCATGAGTAAAAGACGTGACTACGATATTTGAAACGTCCGTAAAAACTTGCGCTCCAATTTTTCCATTGTATCGCTATGGTCGTGGCCTTTCAAATGAAGTGCGCCGTGGATAAACAGAAAAGCGACATAGCCGCGCTCGCTTAGGTGAAACTTTTTTGCTTCGCGTTTCGCCACGGCCGGGCAGATGAACATTTCACCGGCCGTTTTTGTGAGAGGGAAGGAGAGCACATTTGGTACATAGTTTTTGTGTCGGTATCGCATATTTAACGACCGCGCCCTCGTCTCGCCTACAAACACCAGTGAGAGGTCGTATGACTCACCAAGTATTTTTGCTTTCATTTGTTCGTAAGAGTGCCGTGGGTACTTGCGAACAGTGCTTTTTATAGACAGGTGCGACATGGGTATGGTCATTATACAGCGCGTACGAAGCAAAACAGCCGATGCTGTGCATCGGCTGTTTCAAGTGACCATTATATTAGCGGCGGCGGCCGGCACGGAATTCTTGTACCTTTCCAAGCTTCACCAGTTTTTCGTAAGCAGTGCGCTTGATGAGCCGCTTGAGTTTGGCGCGGCGCTGTACGTTGCGGCTCTTGATACGAGTGAAATAGCGTCCACCGCGCACTTTTGGAACGATGCCAGCGGCCTGTACACGCTTGGTGAAGCGTCGAATGACGTTGGCGCTACTTTCGTTATTATTTTTGACCACTTGAACGTTGGTTGCCATATGTGGGCAAGAGCATACCATTAACTGAAATCCCGCGCAAGTGGGAGACGGCCGCTACGCGGCCGCTACCGGCGCCCGCCGCCGCAATTTTTTGACCAAGGTGTCGTAGTCAATAAACTCCTGATTTCGAACATTCATGTCTCGGAAAATCACCGTATTTTCGACAAATTCTTTCTGACCCATGATAACGGTGTAGCGGACACGGAGACGCTCTGCGTCGCGCAGTTGTTCTGAGAGCGAGTCGCTGGCTAAATTGTGGAAGACGTGAATGCCGGAGCGACGCAGAGCGTCTATGAGTAGCAACGTCTTCACTTTTGGGCCAAACCCGAGTTGCACCACAAATACTGATGGCGTTTTGCCTTTCGTACGTGGTGCTCGCGTGGGAGCTTTGGCGTTCTTGAGCACCACCACGGCGCCGACGGCTGGCGTGCGGGTGCGGGTGTTGCGGAATACGAATTCGTCAAAGCGGCCACCGCGGACTGAAAGCGGTGCCTCGGTCTCGTCTTCGGTTTTGATATCGAGCGAAAAGATGGCATCCGAGTAGCATTCGTGGTGACCGAGCATTTTTGGATCGATCTCATACGGGGTGGCGCTCATGTCGAGGTACTCAATAATTTCTCGGAAGTGCTTGCGGCTCTGGTCGCTCAAGAATTCCAGTGGATTTGGACTGCGGTGGATGAGTTCGTGGTTTTGCTCAATCAGGTAGGCTAGTGCGCTTAAGGGGTGTTCTTTCATTAGTTCGCGGGCGATACTCGGCATGGTGTCGAGACGTTTTTTGAGAAAGTTTCCGAGCTCGCGGCTATAGCGCGTGAGTGAGTCTCGGTCTCCGAGCGAGTTGATGCGGACAGTGTGGTCGCTGTAGCCGAGCTCGGTGGTGAGGGCACGGGTGGCTTGAATGAGAATCGCTTCAGCAATACTGCGGTTGACGTTAAATATATGGAAAGTCACCGCCGGTTCGCCAGTGCGTGGCACTGGCTCAAAAGAATAAAGTAATACCGGTCGGCCAATCGAATACAATTTTTCTTCGCAGAAAGTCACGATGCCGGACGCCAGGAGTCCGCTTTGCGCATCAATTCGTTTGTTGGTGCCGGTCACTGTATGGGGAAGCGTCACAGTACACTCCTTGCATTCTGGTGTTTTTCTAAGCTGGTCAATCGTTTGAAACCCAAAGTGTTCAGCTGTGTGGCTGGCAACTTTTAAGAATTCTGTAGGTGAGTGAGTCATGACCAAATGAACTTAAGAACTGCTAATGGACTCTCGTGGTACTGCGCCGGGGAGGTAGTCAAACTCCTGCGGCGGGAACAGACGCAAGAACGCTCTGCCAACGATCCGTTCTCTTTGCAGGACGCCCCAGCTGCGGGAGTCGGAACTCTCGTCGCGATTGTCTCCCATGACAAAGTACTCACGCTCGCCAAGCGTTTCTTCAAAGCGAGCGCCGGGTGCCATCGACTTAATGTATGGTTCTTTAAGGACGATACCGTTGGGGTTGTCGGCGTTGATAATGGTTACGGTATTGCCCTCAATTGTCACCGTATCCCCAGGTGTTCCAATGACTCGTTTAATAAAAAACTTTGACGGGTCGCGCGGGTAGCGGAAAATTATCACCTCGCCACGCGTCGGCTCTTCAAAGTGGTAGGTGATTTGGTCGACAATCAAGTACTCACCGCTATGGAAAGTGTTTTCCATTGAGGCACCGGAGACAATGAACGGCTGAGCGATAAACATCCTGATGGGGACCACAATCAGAATGGCAATAATAGAAAACCGGACAATCTCCGCGAGCGGATGTTCTTCGTGACTATGCGTGTGTGAATCAGTGGCTTCTAATTCAGATTTTTTTGATGAAAATAATTGCATAGCACTAACGTAATTTCTACTAGTATACGAAATTTTTCTATGCAAAACAAATATTGCAAAAACCGCCGCGCGCCCTTTGGTCGCGCCGCGGTTTTAATCGCCTTACCCATAAAAAAAACAAGCACGATAGATTCGTGCCTGAGGCAACTTTCGTCAGCCCTTAGGTGCGTGCCGCCCCAAGTCATTACTGTGGTGATCGGCGTGGTGGACCATCGTAAGCAGAACCAAGACAACCAGCAGGAACACGATTCCTAGTGCCCACTCGCCAGAGAACGCCGTACACAGAATGATTATGGCCGAAATAATCAGGCCAAACCACATACGCATTTCGTCACATCCTTCCTTCGCACTTTGCCCCTACCGCTATAACTGTATTCTTCTCTCTCTAGTTGTCAATGCCGTGTCACTTTTTGTTTCATGTACAATAGAATCATGTTTTATACGGTGGGTCTCGGCAACCTGGGTGAAGAATATAAAAACACGAGACATAATGTCGGGTGGCAGGCGCTTGACTTTGTGTGTGGGCAGGCACACTTTCCGTCGTTGGTAAAAAGTGCGCAGTACAGCGGGGAAGTGGCCGAAGGCATCATTGCAGACGAGTCGGTGTTTGTGCTGTATCCAGATACGTACATGAATAACTCCGGGAGTGCCGTGGCGAAGCTTGTGCCACGCGAGTTGACCCACAAGCTCGTCGTCCTGCATGACGACATTGCCTTGCCGTTTGGAGAGCTACGGGTGTCGTACGGGCGGGGCGATGCCGGGCATAACGGCATCAAGTCAATTATTGAAAAACTGGGCACCAAAGATTTCAGCCGCATTCGCATCGGCATCGCCCCGCGCAGCCTCCTTACCGGCAAAGCGGTGCGCCCGCGGAGTGGTACGCCGCTTGAGAGATTTGTTCTGAAACCATTCACAAAAAAAGAGCTCGACAAACTTGCTGAAGTGAACGAGAGAATATACGCGGCGCTAGAAACTATCATCAAAGATGGCGTCGAAGCCGCGATGAATCAACACAATTGACAGTTCTCATGGCAAGAAATAGCGATTGGTTTTGAGCGACACTGCACAGGCAAGAAAATTCCCCGACAGGTGTCGGGGAATTTTCTTGCCGAGCATAGAGGCAATTTTTTTACGCCTAGAAAAAATTGAACTCGTGTCGAGCAAAACCAATCGTTATTTCTCGCTGAGTACACCCGTAGTAGTCGTTTTATGTCTTCGCATTAGCTTCCTTGTACGAAAGCGTCATTTTTTGGTCGGTCGGTTCAAAGAGGGTAATCTTGAACTTGTAGACGCTACCAAGAGAAAGAGAGGCTTTGAGATTTTCTTCTTTTTCAAATTCAGAGACGTGCACCAAGCCGGCAACACCTTCTTCAATCGAGGCGAGCGCGCCGTGCTTGTTGTACTTGATCACGACCGCGTCGACGATTTGATCCTTCTTGTACTTCTTGGCGGCGCTGATCCAAGGATTTTCTTTGAGTTGTTTGATGGAAAGTGAAATCTTGTCGTCTTTGACTTCGATTACTTTCACGTCAACACTTTGGCCAATTTTGTAGAGTGCCTTGGTGTCTTCAACAAGGCCCCAGTCGAGTTCTGAAATGTGTACGAGACCTTCAAGACCTGGTTCGAGTTTCACAAATACACCGAAGTCCACCGCGCCGGTCACTTCGCCTTTGACGATAGAGCCGACTGCATACTTGTTAATTTTCTCTTCCTTCTCTTCTTTTTCTTGTAGGCCTTTTTCCGAGAAGATGAGTTTGTGTTCTTTCTGATCGGCAGTGATCATGACGACCGACAGATGCTTGCCCACGAGCTCGTTGAGCGCCGAGAGAATCTTGTCCTTATCGCCATCGGCCACTCGAGGATAGTTTTCAGATGACAATTGTGAAGCGGGAAGAAAGCCCTGGATGCCTTGCCATTCAATAATAAGACCACCCTTGTTGGCCTCTTTTACCAAGAGGCTCATGATGGTGCCGCGTTTGACCGCTTCTTCAGCGTCAGCCCAGATGAGGGCTTGGCGCGCTTCTTTGAGAGAGAGCTCGATGTAGCCGTCTTCGTTCTCTGGCAGTACGACTTTGGCGGCGATAGTGTCACCAACCGATACTTTACGCAAAATATCGCGCGCATTCATGTACTCACGACCAAAGATAAGGCCGGTACCAAATGGCTGGATATCAATATAGACGCGAGCGCGACCGATGGCGGAGACGGTGCCTTCAACAATCTGACCTTCTTTGGGAGGTTCGGGAGTTTCGGCGACATACTTATGCATGACGCCGGCTGGTTGGGCTGGTGGGGTAGTCGCAACTACTTCACGTTCAGCCACGGCTGTTTTTCCAAACAACATATACTTTTTACTTTTTAATTCCGACGACACGCGTCTGCGCAACCATTTCGCGACCCGGCACCATTTTGCAAGCGGTGCAAGCAAAATGGTGCCGGGGGCCGTAGTTCGTGAGCGCAGGGTTAACGTGTGCCGCTAGAAACTATTAATTACCTGTAAAGGTGGGGCAAATATACTACGGAGCGGAGATTTTGTCTATAGAAACGTCGATATAATTCCTGCCTTGCCTATTTTTCACACGCTTCGATGTTTCCGTAACTACCACGGGCACTGTGTCCCCACGGATGCTCAAAATAGGCAGAGGAAGATTCAAGGGCAAAAGTATAAATAAAGAAAAGGCGCGGCGATTTTGAAAAAATCGCCGCGCCTTGCGCGTCATCCCCTCAAGAACTCACAGGCAGACTCTCTACCTCGCGCTCTGGAAGATTTCTGACGAGCCATAGCGCTGCTGCAGGAACGAAGAGCAAGAGTGCGAGATAAACGGGTGGAGCCGCCTCTGACCCGAACAGGTAAGAGGTACCTGCGCCACTTGCGGCCAAGAAACAGATGGCAATAATCCCAGCTGTCTGTCCCATGAGAAACGACGCCAACAAAAACATGGGTAACGACACCAGTGTTGCAATGATCGTTTCTTGCTGGACGGTTGTTTTGCCGTACATCCACCACGGCGCGTCGACCATGGTTAGGTCAGCGATCTGGTGCTTCTGTGCCGCCGAGAAAAGAACTTCTCCTTCGAGAGTGACGCGTTCTGATCTCTGTGCTGGCTCATATGTGCCGTCTGCAAAGCGGTATATGACTTCCGCCGTCTCAAGATTGTGAAACACTTCGTACGCATTGTCGACGAGAAACTCGTCGCGCAACGTTTTTTGCTTGTCGCTCAGCTCACTTTGGCTGAGTTCGTCGTAGGTGACAATGTCGCGCGGTGTCATGTAAGCCGCCACGACGTAGGCCGCCATCGCAAAGACAACAGCTAGTTGCCCAATTTTTTTAAACGTACGCATCTCAACCTCCTTTCAAGGGTTGGTTCTGGCGAAAATTATACACAGAACAGCGTAAATGTCAATATTAAGTATCAAAAAACCGCGCTTTTGAAAGCACGGTTTCGGTAATTTATAGAACAAAAGAACAGATTACGCGGGGAAGGTGGGTGAGAACGAGCTGTTAAAGCTCGTCTCTCAACCAACCTTTCCGTCGCGGCCCGTCAAGGGCAGGTTTGTTTTCCAGACTATCACTCGTCACCAACTAGCGGTTTTGGGCGACTCGTTCGGTTGGTACGCGTGATTGCTGGAGAGGTACGATGATACATGTCAACTGCGTGCAGCAGGGCGATGAGTTGCCTCGAAAATGCCTGGAGCTGCTATGTGTCTAGCCCGGTACTTGTTCGCTTCGGTGAAGCGAGGTTTTCGCGGGTGAAAGTCTATAACCTTCCTTTCTGCGGTTAGAGGATGGCGCACATGCGATGACACCGGTTTGTGAGACCGGCGGCTCAACTCTACGCAACAAACTTCGGCGAGTCGCGAATTTTTTCCGTGGTCATGCAGACCTCGCAGGTTCGATTGATGTCGGCGCCGATCGCTTAGTTCACAAACAGAACGTGACGATTCATTTGTACCTCCTTTCGATTTATGCAAAGAGCTTTCGTGGCCCGGCTCCCACAAGGAGCCGGGCCGAATTGGGGCGATTCCTATCTCGCTCCTCCTACTCAACAAGCTTCCGGCTACAAAGCCTAAAGCTGCCCCTCACTGCTCCTCACGTGGAGCGCAGCGGCGAGAGACATTCCCATATTAGCATACCTAAATAATATTGTCAAGCACATTTGTGTGGCTTTAAATAAGGTTGAATTTGGAAGTAGCGACGGCCAAAATGCTGGTTAGGCCGTTTCCGGTTGATTTTTGGCCAGGAAGTTTCAACGGCCAACCGAGCATTTTGGCCGTCGGTATCGTATACTGGTGCCACTATGGTCATCACGTATCACGGTGGGCAGTGTTTTAAGGTGTCGTTTGGCGATACCACGCTGGCCTTTAACCCCATTTCCAAACAGTCAAAACTCGAACCAGTCAAATTCGGCACCGATGCCACCTTTGTGTCGATGTGGCACGAAGATTTCAACGGCACCGAGCAAATGGCCCACGGCGCCAAACAGCCATTTGTGGCCGATGGCCCCGGCGAGTATGAAATCGGTGACATCACCGCTCGAGGCTTTGGCGTGAAAACGAAGTATGGAAAAGAAGAACGGTACAACACTATCTACCAAGTTCGGCTTGAGGACATGAATCTAGTGTTTCTTGGTGCGCTCGCCGATCCGGACATCGACCCCAAGATTCTCGGTGAGCTTGGCGAAATTGATATCTTATTTTTGCCGATTGGCGGTGGTGAGGTGCTTGATGTGCCGCAAGCATCAAAATTGGCGGTCAAACTCGAACCTCACGTCATCATACCCATGCAGTACGACGCAACCGCGCTTAAAGCTTTTCTAAAAGAAGAGGGCATCGAAGGACGGAAACCAGTCGACAAACTCACCATCAAGAAAAAAGAGGTACAAACAATGGAAGGGGAAGTGATCGCGCTTTCGCACTAGCTCTATGATAAAGTCGTTCCTTCAAAAACTTCGCCAACAGCCAAAGCACATCCGCGATCAAGTGGCGCTTTCGGTGGCGGGGGTGGTAACGGCCGGAGTATTTTTGGTCTGGATCGTCACTATTCCGTCACAGCTCGCCAGTCGAATTGAGACGGTGGATGAAAGCGCTAACACTTTCTCTAGTTTTATTGATGACGTGACCGAACGTTCTACTTCGTTCGTCCCTGAAACAGAAGAACCGGAAGATGAATTAACTGGAGTGGCCACCACTACCGCCACTTCAAACGCAACGTCGGCGGCACCCTTTGTGGCCACGACGACTTGGTCGTGGCAACGGCCAACTTCGACCGCGAGCACCACCCGAACAGGCGCATCTTCGCGCGCGCCGTACAGTGCAACCACGACTCCAACCACATCGCAAATTACTCCGTAATTTGCTATACTTAAATGAAGAAAGGAGTGTAACGACTATTCTGAATTTACGTCCCGATTTCGCCCATTCCTAGGCGAAATTGCTGGACGCTTTCCAATTTAAGCTTATAATTAGCAACCATAGACTGACAATATGCCGAAAAAATCACCCGCTTCAGAACCTGTCGAGGCCTCACGCGGTATCGTGCCACAGAGCATCGCGAGTGAAATGGAAACCGCCTACCTCGACTACGCGATGTCGGTGATTACCTCGCGCGCTTTGCCCGATGTACGCGATGGACTGAAGCCTGTGCATCGTCGTATTCTCTATGCCATGCGGATAGCCGGGTTGACCTCAACTGCCCGCTTCAGGAAATCGGCGACGGTGGTAGGAGACGTGATCGGTAGCTTCCACCCGCACGGCGACGTCGCGGTGTATGAGGCAATGGTGAAGTTGGCACAAACTTTCTCTACTCGTTATCCGCTTGTCCTCGGCCAAGGAAACTTCGGCTCTATCGATGGTGACAGCGCCGCCGCCTATCGTTACACCGAAGCCAAAATGTCGAAGCTGGCCGAAGAAATGTTGCGCGACCTTGAGAAAGACACGGTAGACTGGCGTCCCAACTTCGACGGTACCAAGAAAGAACCAATCGTACTACCAGCCGGTGTACCAAATTTGCTTTTGCTCGGTTCGCTCGGGATTGCGGTCGGCATGGCCACCAACATTCCACCGCACAATTTGCGTGAGGTGGCGGAAGCGGTCGCGTATCTCATTGATAATCCGGACGCTGGCACCGACGACTTGCTGAAATTTGTCAAAGGCCCGGACTTTCCAACCGGTGCGATTGCCTTCAACCAAAAGGACATTACCCACGCCTACACGGGCGGCAAGGGCGGCGTAGTGGTGCGCGGCGAAGCGGAAATCGTTGAGGACAAAAAAGGTTTTTCCATCATCATCACCTCAATTCCGTACCGCGTAAACAAAGCTGACCTGCAAGAAAAAATCGCTGATTTGGTGCGCGAAAAGAAGATCGAAGGCATCAGAGAGATGCGCGACGAGTCGACGTCTGACATTCGTGTGGTGATCGACCTCAAGACCGGTGCCCAGCCGCAGACCGTCCTCAACAAACTCTACAAGCACACCCAGCTTGAGGACACCTTCCACTACAACATGGTGGCGCTGGTCGACGGGGTACCACAAACGCTTTCACTCAAAACCATTCTTCAGGAATACGTGAAGCACCGCGCGGAAGTCATTCGTCGCCGTACCGAATATGACCTTGGCAAGGCAAAAGACCGAGAGCACATCTTGCTCGGTCTCAAAAAAGCGCTCGACCATATCGACAAAATCATCAAGCTCATCCGAGCGGCCAAAGATGTGCCAGCGGCGCACGCGGCCTTGATGAAAGAGTTTAAATTCTCAAGCATCCAAGCGCAGGCGATTCTTGATATGCGACTCCAGAAGCTCGCCGGACTAGAGCGTCAGAAAGTTGAAGAAGAGCTGGCCGGAGTGCAGAAGCTGATTGCTGAACTTGAGGCGATCTTAAAGAGCAAAGCGAAAATGATGAAGATTGTGAAAACCGAACTACTCGATATTGCCGAGAAGTTTGGCGACGATCGCCGCACAAAGATTGTGAAAGGGGGAGTCAAACAGCTGAATCCTGAAGACCTCGTACCGGATGAAGAGAGCGTGCTCGTCTTGACGCAAGGCGGCTACGTGAAGCGTACTAATCCTGCCGAATATCGCGTGCAAAAGCGCGGTGGCGTGGGGGTAATTGATTTGAATACGAAAGAAGAAGACGTGGTCACGACCCTCCTCACTACCTCCGCTCATAGCGACCTTCTTTTCTTTACCGATGCCGGCAAGGTCTACCAAAGCAAGATGTACGAAATTCCCGAAGGTCGCCGTGCCACCAAGGGCAAATCAATCATGAACTTCTTGCCGCTTGGCGGCGAGGAGCATGTGACGTCAGTCTTGGCGGTGCGCAAGGAAGATTGGGACGGGGATTGGTCGCTCATGATGATTACCAAAAACGGTGTGGCCAAGAAGAGTGATGCGGCGGCGTTTCGTGAGGTTCGACGCAGTGGTCTCATTGCTATTACGTTAAAGGACAGCGACTCACTCATTGCCGCTCGCTTCGTTGGGAAGGGCGATGAGGTTTCTCTCATTACCAAGGGTGGCCAGGCGATTCGCTTCAAAGAAAGTGATGTGCGCGAAATGGGACGCACCGCCGCCGGCGTGGCCGCTATGAAGCTCGGAAAGAATGACGAAATTGTATCGGCTGATGTGTTAAAGAAGGGTGAAAAGGATAGGGAAATTTTAATTGTGACTGAACATGGGTACGGCAAAACTACATCGGCCGATGAATACAAAGTCCAGAAACGCGCTGGTTCGGGCATCAAAACAGCCAAAGTGACCGACAAGACCGGCAAGATTGTGCGTGGGCTGATTATTTCAATCGAAGAGAAAGCCGAAGGGGAACTGGTGATTATGAGCAAGAAAGGACAGGTGATTAAACTGCCGCTTAAGGATGTGCCGTCGCTTGGTCGTCAGACGCAGGGAGTGCGCGTGATGAAGATGCGCGCCGGCGACTCAATTGCCAGCGTGGTGTTTGTTTAGTGAGTAAAGGAGCACCCCAAGAGTACTTCCAATGACTTCGTCAAAGGGGCGTGGCGACTATTACGAACTAACGTCCCAATTTCGCCCCTTCCTAGGCGAAATTGCTGGACGCTCTCCTTCCGAGGAGTTTTTGGTACTAAAACACCAAGTGACGGAAGGTTTTGTGTAAAGCGCGGCCG